>NZ_ADNC01000019.1 GCF_000178375.1 Mycoplasmopsis alligatoris A21JP2
TGCTAAAATCGTTAGAAAAGTATACGAAAGATATGTTGCTGTTGTAACAATGGAAGATATAGCTGAAATTATTGATAAATTAGATAATGACTTATCAAGAGTAAATGATTTATTCATGATGTGTGCTAGTCTAAAAGATTACAAAAATGAACCTATTGATTCAGTTCATGCTTCAACATTAAATAATTTAATTAAGAAAAATCATGAAAAAATTAATTATGAAAACTTCTTAAAAAATAAAAATGGTGCAGTAAAAGAATGAGATATTTTTGACTATACAAAAATGTTAGACAGAGTTTGATTTGACTATACAAATAAAGTTGCAAACATATTAGACAAAATTAAAAACTTAGGTTTTAAATTCTCTACTATTTCAGGTACAACAATTTCTATGTCAGATATTACTGTTGTAAAAACTACAAAACAAAAAATTTCTGAAGGTGAAAAATACACTGACATGCTTAAAAAATTCTTTAAAGAAGGATATTTAACTGATGATGAAAGATATACATTAACAATTCAAAAATGAAGTGAAATTAAAGAAGATATTGAAAAAGAACTTAAAGAAGTTACTAAATCTGATTTGACTAACCCATTGTTTATGATGTTTACATCAGGAGCCAGAGGAAATTCATCTAACTTTGTTCAGCTAGCTGGAATGCGTGGATTGATGAACAACAACACTAAAGTTTTAAAAGCCGATGCGGCTAACGATAGAGTTGTTCGTAGTACAGTTGAAATTCCAGTTAAATCATCATTCCTTGATGGTCTTACAGCTTATGAATTCTACTCATCTACTCACGGGGCTCGTAAAGGACTTACCGATACTGCCTTGAATACAGCTAAATCTGGATACTTAACTCGTCGTTTAGTTGACGTTGCTCAAGGTATTGTTGTTCGTGAAGAAGATTGTGGAAGTGACTTTGGATTTATTGTTAAGGACATAAAAGATACAAAAACAGATACAGTTATAGAATCACTAAAAGAACGTATCGAAGGAAGATTTGTTAATGGACCAATTTATAAAGATGGAAAATTAATAGTTCAACCTGATACGTTAATTACACCTGAAATTGCGACTTTAATTACAGATACACACAACATTAAAGAAGTTGAAATTCGTTCAGTTTTATCATGTCATACCAAAAATGGAGTATGTAAAAAATGTTACGGAAAAGACTTAGCTACAAATAGAATAGTAAATATTGGTGAAGCTGTCGGAGTTGTTGCAGCTCAAAGTATTGGTGAGCCTGGAACTCAGCTTACAATGCGTACATTCCATACAGGAGGGGTTGCCGGAGTTGAGGATATTACAGGTGGATTTGGTCGTTTAATCGAACTTATCGATGCTTATGATGCTCCTTGAGGAAAACCAGCTGTTATTTCTCATGTAAACGGAACAATTACTGATATTAGAATGGCAGTTGATAAAAATGGAAAAGATACTGATACTAGAATTATTGAAATTACTAAATCGAACGTATCTAACCCTGAAGAATCAATAATTGAACATGCAACAGCAAAAATTTCACAAAAATTAAGAGTTGAAATTGGTGAAAAAGTTCAAGTTGGTCAAAAACTTGTTGAAGGACCTATCGTTTTAACAAAATTATTAGAAATTGCTGATACTCGTGCTGTTCAAAACTACTTATTAAAAGAAGTTCAAAGACTGTATCGTTTACAAGGTATTACAATTTCAGATAAATACATTGAAATTATTATTCGTCAAATGCTTTCAAAAATTATGATTACCGATTCAGGAGATTCACACTTCTTTACCGGTTCATTAGTAGATACATTTGTTTACCAAAAAGAAAATGGGTGTTTACTAAGTCAAGGTAAAAAACCAGCTTATGGCGAAGTAAAAATTAGAGGAGCAAAACAAACACCTTTACTTTCAGATTCATTCTTAGCGGCTGCTTCATACCAAGAAACTGCAAAAATTTTAGTTAATTCATCTGTTTCAAAACGTATTGATTTACTTGAAGGACTTAAAGAAAATATTATTTTAGGACATAAAATTCCTGCCGGAACAAACACCAGTTATGAACTAAAAGGTAAATATGACATTAGAGATCCTAAATCATATTTCTCAAATAAATACGATCCTTCTTTAGCACCTGAACATGACGAAATCGAAAAAATTGATTTTGAAGGTTTAATTGAAAGTGCTAATGAATTTGATGAACAAGAAGTTGATGAAATTTCATTCGATGATCTAGATCATTTTAACCAAGATAATTCAGACGAATTTTTCGATGATTATGAATAATAAAAAAGTCGGCTTTTAAAGCCGATTTTTTCATATCACTTTTTCAAATAATTTACTAATTCGCCTTATTAACGCGTAAATAAGTAAAATTATATCTATTTAAAATTATCTTATATGAATAAATAATAATATTTAAAAAGACTTAATAAATATTATTCGTAAAAACTAAAATAGTATTATTAGCAAATTATAAAAGAGGCAATTATGAAAATTAAATCACTTAAAACTTTAAGTTTATGCACACTTAGTATTAGTCCATTAATACTACTATCTAGCGCAATAAGTACAGGAGTTAATAACAAAGATGAACAGGATGCAAATTATCAACTTTATCCTAAACCTCATAAAATTACATACCAAAAACATAAAACAATTTTAAGAACGAATTACAATTTAGTTTCCGATTCTTTAGACAAGGCTGCAAATTTAAAACTTGAAAAGATTTTTAAACTAAAAAATATGAATAAAGAGACAGATTTAACTAAAGATCACACTACAATAAAAATCGTTAATTACTCAAAAGATTCTGAACTAAAAAAACAAGTTTTAAGTCAATATAAAGATAAAATTGAACTTAAAAATTTTGACAAAAAAGATTCATACTCATTAATTATAAGCAACAATGAAATTATTATTATAGCTAAACATGATGATGCAATTTATTTTGCACTAAGTAGTTTATATTTAATTCTTGAACAAATTAATGGACTTGAAGTTCAAAATTTTACTATTACTGACTATGCTGATTTAAAATTCCGTGGTTTTATTGAAGGATTTTATGGTATTCCTTGAACCTATGAAGACAGAAAATCACTAATGAGATATGGTAGCAATTTTAAGATGAATAATTACACTTTTGCACCAAAAGATGATCCATATCACCAAAATAAATGGTTTGAAAAATATCCAGAAGATGAGCTAAGTAAAATTAAAGAATTAGTTGAAGTAGGAAAAGAAACAAAAGTAGAATTTGTTTGAACAATACACCCTTTTATGTCAAAAATCAAAAAATATGGTGCTAATCCAAATACCATCGATAAGGATTGAAGTGATATTCATGCCAAATTTGAACAACTTTATTCAATTGGAGTAAGACAATTTGGTGTTTTAGCAGACGATGTTGGAGCAATTCCAAGACAAACAATTATTGAATTGATGAATAAATTAGTAGACTGAGGTAAATCAAAAGGAGATGTTAAAGACTGATTCTTTTGCCCAGTAGGATACAACACTGGTTGATTACATAATTCAACTGAAATTTATGATTATGATAAAGGATTCAAACCAGAAGTACAAATATTTTGAACCGGAAATAAAGTTCTTGGTGCAATAAATGATGACACCTTAAAAAAATTTAGAACTATCAATAATCCAAAAGATGCACCAAAAAGAAGACCTTCTCTTTTTTGATTAAACTGACCTGTTAATGGACAAAACACAAAAAGAATGATTATAGGGAAAGCTGAATTATTAAAAACTGATATTGATCCAGAAGATTCAGTAGGAGTTTTAACAAACCCTATGCCCGATGCTGAACCTTCAAAAGTAGCACTTTATGCTGTAGCCGATTACACATGAAATGTTAAAGATTTTGATGCTGAAAAGTCATGAAAAAGTGGTTTTAAATACTTAGATAAAGAAACAGGGCCTTCATTATTAACTATGGCATGACATATGTCTGATAATTGACCTAATGGTGCTAGTTCTACTTATGATGAAAGTATAAATATTAAAGATAATTTAGATAATCTTACTAAAAATATAAATTTAAATAGTGCTTTAAACAAGGTTGATAAAGAAAAAGTTACAAATGAAATGGACAATATTATTTCTTCAGCAGCTGATATTTTAAGCAACTTAAAAAATAAAGTTTTATATGAACAAATGAAACCATTTGTCATGTCACTAAGAGATAGGGCGATTTCACTTAAAAATTTCATATTAGCCTATGAATTAGCCAAAAATGACGAAAAAGTATTAGGTTATAAATATTTTAGTGAAGGTGTAAAATATGCTCTTAGAGCAAGAACTTATAAAAATATTATTATAAATGGACTTAATGAATCCGAAGCCGGATACAAAAGAATTAGACCATTTATGGAAAATTTACAAGTAAAGACATCAGTTTTATTTAATGATTTTATATTTAACAGTTCTATAAAAACTACAGATAAAGCAACTTATTCAACAAATATTAATATGTCAAAAATGAGAGGATCATTAAACAATTTAGCAGATAATAATACTAAATCAGGAGTTTTACTAGAAACTAATCCTAAAAAAGATGACTATTTTAAGGTTGAATATGACTATCCAAAAACAATATATGGAATTCATATAAAACAAACTTGACCTTCAAATACTAAAGATTATTTTAATGAATATAAAGTTCAATATACTAGCGATAATCAAAAATGAACAGATATAGAAAATAACAATAAAACCAATACAACAGCCGAATTTGTAAAAAATGATTTAAAAATTGAGAATGTAAAAGCTATAAGAATTATAAACACAAAAAATCAACCTGGAACATGAATAGCTTTAGAAAACTTTAGCATTGATTTAATTAAACCAATTAAAACAAATAATAAGGTAGAAGTAGAAAAAGTAAATGTTCCTGGATCCTGATCTTATCACCAAGGAAATGAAAAAGCTATTTTTGATAACAATCCTTCAACTTATGCATGATTTAAAATGCCTAATGATACTCACAAAGAAAATGACTTTATAAGTTTAAAATTCAAAAAACCTATTGAATTAGGAATTATAAAAATTCTTTTTGGACGTAATAATGATGATAAAGATAAATTTAATAACTTTGATTTAGAATATAGTACAGAGAGCACTCCTTCAGAATGGAAAAAATTACAAACATTTTCAAACACTAATTCAGTTACATATAATGCTAAAGATAAAAAAATTAAGAATGTAACTTATTTAAGAATAAAATCAAATAATACTTCAAAAGGCTGAGTTGCACTAAGAGAATTTAGTGTTAGTGATTTTGAAATTATTCCAAACACGATGGTTTTGAATAATAAAAAAGATAATGATTTTGCTTTATATGCTAATTATGAAAGAAATAAAGGACTCTACACCGTAGAACCTACTAAAAATATTTCACTTAAAAAAGATGAATTTTTAAAACTTGATTTACTTAGAAATTCACAAATTCAAAATATGTTTTTAAACTTAAGCAATGAAGCTAAAAACAAATTAACTTTTGAATACTCATCAAATGATTTTCTATATAATTCATTAAAATTAAGTGAATTAGAAAAAAACACATTAGACTTTAATGCACGATATATAAAATTAGCAAATAAAAGTGATCAAGAAGTAAAATTCGATATTAACAAACTTCAAGTTATTTCTAAAGAATATACTGCTCCTAAACTTATATTTAGTAATATGGGATCACAAGTATCTTCAAATGAACTAAAAAATATTATTAATAATGATCCTATTTTGGCTGCTAAATTTAGTAATAGTCAAACAAAAGGACAATATTTAATTATTGATATTGGTCAAGAAATAATGTTAAAAAATTTAAAATTAGTTTCAAAAGATTCTCATTTCGATTACTTAAGAGATGCAGAAATTTTAATTTCTAAAACTAATTCAAGCAAAGAAAGTGACTGAGAAAAGGTTATAACAATAGGAGATGGAATTCCTAACAAGCAAAACGATGATGATATCAATAGTTCGCTTACAACTCATTTAGCACCATTTAATTTAATAGCTAATCCAAATATTAATAAAAAAGCTAGATATATTAAAGTTAGAATAACAGCTGATTATAAATGGAAGCAAACCGAAATTGGAGAAGTAACATGAAATTATGATCCTAATAAAACAGATTTTGTTTCTGAGTACTTTACGTATATTAATAATAAAAATTATGTTTCAGATTCAAACGACACTAACAATAATTTTTATGAGTATATGAATGATAATAATTTAAATACTAGTTTTGTTTCAAAAAATAATAATGGAAAACTAAATTTCATTTTAGATTCTAAACAACAATTAGATGCTAAAGGAATAAAAATAGTTCTAAAAGAACACAATGATGCAAAATTAAGTATAAAAACTTATGATGAAACTACTAAAAAAATTGAAATAATCGAATTAGGTAAATTGTATTTTGATTTGAGTGATTTTGCAGTTCCAAAAAATAAAAAACTTTTAGAATTAATTTTTGAGTGAAAGAATGAACCTTTATTGATTAATGAAGTTATTTTATCTAAAAACGCTAATGTTATAAGTGATGATCAAATAAAAGTATTAGATCAAAATTTAAGCAAAATAAAAAACTCTGGAACGCTTAACCAACATAAAGAAACATATGATTTATTATTAAACATATTAAACCTCATAAAAACCAAAAAATACTATGGGCTAGACCTTTACAATAGATTAAAAGCTACTAGTGAACATATTTTAAATAACAAAACAAATGATAAAAATGATTCCCAAGAACTTAATAAATTACTTAATGAATCAAATTTATTATTAAAAAATAAAGCTGATTACACATTAATATCATTTTTAAATTTAGAAAAAACAGTTAAGAACATTGAACAAATTTTGATCAATAAAAACATTTTTAATGATGATTTAACTAAACTTTATGATCAATTGCTTAAAGCAAAAAATGATTTAGCTTTTGATCTTACTAATCAAGATCTTGCAAAATTAAAACTTATTGATTTTAAAAAAGAAATAGAATTAAATAAATATAGTCCTGAAACATTAAATAAATTAAAAATTTTATATGATCAATTAGAAAAAAATACTATTTCAAAAGAAAAAATAGCTCCTAGTGTTTATACAAAATTATTTGAAGAAATTAACAATATAGTGTTACCAGTTAATAAAGAAAATAAAATTTTAGATGAAATTTCTAAAAATATTAATGTTAAATTTTTTAAAGATAAAAACTTAGATTCAACAGAATTAAAGCTTGAAAACGCAACAAAAGAAAACATTATTTTAAATAATATTAATTTAGAAAAATACGATTATAAAATTTTAAATATCACAAAAGATAACGAAAATAATAAATTGAAAATTGAGTATGAATTATTTGAAAAAGAAAAACCAGAAAACAAAATTACAAAATTTTTAGAAGTTAATAATTTTCTAGAAGATAGCAATGGTTTTTGAACTAAAAAAACAATTATTTTAATATCTAGTATAGCATCTGTATTGATTGCACTATTAATAGTTTTATCTTTATTTTTAATTTATAAAGCCAAAAGAAAAAATTAAATAATTAAAATTTATTAAAAAATGATTAGTTTTTAGCTACTCATTTTTTAATTTTTAATAACTAATTGTCTTTATATTTTCAATATATATTTTCATATTTTCTAAAAATATGTTATTTTTTTACCTATAAATAAACAAAATAAGTCAATATTGTTATTTTTTCTTTTAATTATGAATAAATAATAATATTTTAAATCTCTTATAAATATTTTATTTATAAAACTAAAATAATATAAATAGTAAATATTCAAAGGAAGTGATATGAAATTAAAGGCATTAAAATTTTTATTACCAATCAGCGTAATTATAAGTCCATTAGCATTTTTATCAAGTGCTGTAAATGCACCAATCAATACAGATATTAAAAGCGAAGAAATTTATCATTTATACCCTAAACCACATAAGATAGTTTATGCAAAAAATAGCACAATTTTAAGGCAAAATTTTGTTATAGAATCAGATAAATTAGACAAAGCAGCAAATTTAAAATTAGACAAAATTTTTAAATTAAAAAATATGGTTAAAGAAACCGATTTAAAAAAAGAACACACAACTATTAAAATAGTTAATTTTTCTAAAGATTCAGATTTAAAGACAAAAATTTTAAACGATTATAAAAGCTTAATTGATATTAAAAATTTTGAGAACAAAGATTCATATTCTTTAATTGTTAAAGACAACGAAATAGTAATTGTTGGTAAACATGATGATGCTATTTATTTTGCACTAAGTAGTTTATATTTGATTCTAGAACAAATTAACGGTCTTGAAGTTAAAAATTTTACTATTACTGACTATGCTGACTTAAAATTCCGTGGTTTTATAGAAGGTTTTTATGGAATTCCTTGAACTCATGAGGACAGAAAATCGCTTATGAGATTTGGTGGTGATTTTAAAATGAATAACTATACTTACGCTCCAAAAGATGATCAATATCATCAAAATAAGTGATTTGAAAAATATCCAGAAGAAGAATTAAAAAAACTTAAGGAATTAGTTGAAGTTGGAAAAGAAACAAAAGTAGAATTTGTTTGAACTATTCATCCTTTTATGTCACATATTCACAGATATGGATCTAACAAGAATAAATTAGAAAAAGATTTTCAAGATATGATTGATAAATTTGAACAACTTTATTCAATAGGCGTTAGACAATTTGGTGTTTTAGCTGATGATGTTGGGGCAATCCCTAGAGAAACAATTATTGATTTAATGAAAAAATTAGTTAAATGAGGAAAAACTAAGGGGGATCTAAAAGACTGACTATTTTGTCCTGTTGGTTATAACACTAGTTGACTTGGTGGTTCAAAAGAAATTCATGAATATGACACAGGATTTGACCCTGAAGTACAAATTTTTTGAACAGGAAATACAGTTTTAGGCGCAGTAAATAATGACACTCTTAAAAAGTTTAGAACCTTAAATAAACCAGCAGGTTCTAAAAAGGGTAGACCATCATTGTTTTGACTTAATTGACCAGTTAATGGGCAAAATAAAAAAAGAATGATAATAGGAAAAGCTGAACTTTTAAAAACAGATATTGATATTGAGGATTCAGTTGGTGTTTTAACTAATCCTATGCCAGATGCTGAACCTTCAAAAGTTGGATTATATGCTACTGCTGATTACACATGAAACGTTAAAGGTTTTGATGTTGATAAATCATGAATGAGCACATTTAGATATTTAGATAAGCAAACAGGTTCTTCTTTACAAACAATGGCTTGACATATGTCTGATAATAAACCAAATGGACATGGTTCTACATATGATGAAAGCGTAAATATTAAAGATAATTTAGATGTATTAACTAAAAATTTAAAAGACAATTCTCCTTTATCTAAGACAGATAAGGAAAAAGTCGTTCATGAAATGGACAATATTATATCATCAGCGGCTGATATTTTAACTAACTTAAAAAATAAAGTTTTATACGAACAAATGAAACCGTTTGTTATGTCACTTAGAGATAGAGCAATTTCAATAAAAAATTTCATTTTAGCTTATGAATTATTTAAAGAAAATAAAAAAATAAATGGGTTTAAATTTTATTCAGATGGAGCTCAATTCGCTACTCGAGCAAGAACTTATAAAAATATAATAATAAATGGTACTAATGAATCTGAACCAGGTTATAAAAGAATTAGACCGTTTAATGATTTATTAAGAGAAATTACATCTAAGTTTTACACCGATTTTGTCTTAGAAAACAATTTAAAAAAATCTGAATCTAAAGACAAAAATACTTTAAAAATTGATTTTAAAGATGATGTTTATAAAAATAGTGATACAGTAAAAAAACTTAAAAAAGGCGAATCATTTAAACTAGAACTTCCTAATATTA
>NZ_ADNC01000018.1 GCF_000178375.1 Mycoplasmopsis alligatoris A21JP2
ATATGTTCGGGGACGTAGCATAGGTTCAGGTTCAAGTTCACCTGAATATCAAAAATCACCTTTAAGATATTATGTAAATGGGCAACCTACAGGTGCTGATTTATCAAGTCGAATTGATCATGATTCATTTTTTGCTAATTTATCTGATAGAACTTTAAAAAGATTATCAACCAATTTTGGTTCTGAATTTGGAGCTGGTTTAGTTATGGCTACTTATTTAGGCGGAAATAATGGATTTAGATTTCCAACTGCTTCTGGAATGGAAGCATACATTGATGAAAAAACAAGATATATGGCTAATGTTAATTTAGATATTGCTTTTGAAAAGAGTTTAGTAGCTGATGATTTACCACAATATTTAGAAGAATTAGGAATTAAAAAACCTTTATCTCCTTTACATATGTATGGTAAAAAATTAATTGGAAATAATCAAAACACATCGCTATGATTAGTTAATGATAAAGAGAATAAATTAGTTAAAACAATTACAAATCGTGATGAAACATTATTAGATTATGCCAATGCTTCTTATATGAAAATAAACGAATCAGTTTTAGATAATAGTGTAGATAAAAGTTTATTTTCAAGTTACTTTTATAAAGAAAAAGATAAATTATATGGCTCAGAAATTATTTTTAATGACATACAAAAATGATTTGATTTTGTGAGTTTAGATTTTTCTAAAGTAACTATAGATAAGAAAAATAAGAAAATAAATTGAAATATTGATTATGTTCAAAGTAAATTCAATATTGATCGTTTTGCTCGAGCTTTAAAACAAGCTTTAACAAAACCTAGCGCACTTAGTCAAAGTAAAAAAGATCATTTAAACAATTTAGTTAAAAATGATAATTTACAAGAATTAGCTAACGAAATAATTTGACGTTTTATGAACTCTAAATTAAATGCATTTAGTAAATCATTTAGCTTAAGTGATATTAAAACAAATTCTAATTTAGCTTGAATTTTTGATAAAGATTTAGGACTAAATAAATATAAGACACCTAACTTTACTATTTTTGAACCAGATGCTTCTAAATATGAAGTTGGAATTAAACATTTATTAAATGTTATTGAAAAATATGCTAAAGACAATAATGCAATTGAAGCTAATTTAACATTATTTGATTATTTAGTATTTAACAATCAAATAACAGTTCAAACTGATCAAATGTTAGCAGCAATGTTAAATAATCGTACTTCATTAATTCCACTTATTACTACTTTTATTAATGGTAATTTCAAAAAAATAGTTCCTTCTGCTGATGCTCTTGGATACTTTGATGCTAAAAATGAAAGAAAATTTAATGAATTCTTTACTGATTATACTTATAGTTTTGCAGAGGTAATAAACCGTGATAACTTGCAAATTACTTACTCACCATCAAATGCAGAATTTGGTAATATGCCTTCATACATTAGTAATATTACTGAAGCTACAACAGGGTTAGAATACGTAGTTGATGCAGAAAAAACTAAAAAATGAAAAGACTTAGTAATAAGTTTTGATGATCATAGAAATCCTTATAACTCATTAAAAGGTACTGTTAATTTATATACAAGCACCTTGAATAATGAACGGAAAAATATTGCTCGTAACTTAGGTTTAAAATTTGAAAATTCAACATTAAGTGATGCTCAAGATTTTACTGACACACAAACATTTAATAGTTCATATTTTGGAAAAGTTCAAACTATAAATAATGGTTGATTTAAAGATAGATGATACCGTGAAATTTTAGGATTTAGTCTTTATGATGATTATGGAAAACCAGTTATTGATGAATCTATTAGAATTAAAAACTTAGAAGGTAAAAAAGTTAATAATAGACCTGAAGCATATTGACAATATTACATTCAATCGCAAGGTGTTGGGTTACGTTCATTAAGTGGTATATGAAGAGATAGAGACAAAGATGCTGTTGCCTTTTATGGCTATATACCAGCACATTTAGCAAATAAAGCAAACTTTTTAGCTTTTAAAGATACTAAAACTGGAAAAGTTGTTACTTTACCTATAAACAAGGAAAATAGCAACAATATGTTCTATTATAAAGAACAAAAAGTAAACAATGAAAAAGAATCAGCTACAAATAAAAACGTAAGACATTACTTAAAAGACGAAAAATATACATGAACTGATTCTCAAGGAAATAAAACAAGTGGTACTGGTTTTGTTTCTTATGCATCAAATTATGCAATAGTTTCTAAATATGCTAATGCATTATTATTACCAGGAAATGAATACGAAATCTACTTTGCACAAGACCAAAACGGAACATTTGCTACAGAAATTTATTTAGGGAAAACTGAATCAGTTTCAGAAAATGGAAAAACATATTCTCAAGCACCAACATCAGTTAGAAATGAAAATGGAAAATTGATCTTAAGAGTTCAGGATCAATTCAACATATTTTAGAAAGGAGAAATAATGAAAAGTAAAAAAATATTTAAACTATTACTTCCAGTTGCTTTTTTAGCACCTGTTGCTGTAATTAGTTCTTGTCAACAAGATAAAAAACAACAAGATTATGATTTTGGTTTAGCTATGGCTCCACTAAATTCATTAAACTATATAAAATACCAATCTGTTAATAAAATTCTCCCTTCTTTAGTTGAAGCGCCTTTAAAATCAGGGCCTAATGAACCCTTAAAAACAATTTATCGTTTACCTGAAATTCAAATGGGAATTTATGGCGGTGATGATACAAGTGATACGGTTGATAATTTTATCGCCACACACCCAACTCAATTAGTAGAAGCATCAAGTCGTTTTTACTCACTTGATCAATTTGGTGCTACAACTGGTTCAATAAGTTCTGATCGTAGTAAAGTTCAACAAATAGCCGCAATTACAACACGTGGAAATAAAATTTTATCAATGACAATGCAGTTAAATGATGGATTAAGTAAATGATCAAACGGTCAAGAAGTTAATGCAGATGATTATGTTGATGCATTTCATTATATGATTGATTTTAACACTGGTTCTCAACACCAAACAAGTTTATTACAAAAGAAAATTAAAGCAGTTTCAAAAATGGTTGAAGCTCAACAAAACTATATTAAAAAGTTTCAAAAAGCTTACCAAAATCCGTTTGGTTACCCAGAATTAATAAACAATTCAGAAGGTAATTTAGAATATAAAGTTACTATGTTAAACGATGAACAAGTCAAAAAAGGAAAATTTGCAACTTTATGAAATAGTCAAAGTGCTAATGATTCAAATGAGGTTGAAGCAATTAAGCAAGCAGCATTAGAACTAGGAATTTATACTGGTAGAATGTATTTTAATTATTCAAATAAAGAAATTTTAGCCGCTATTCCACATTCACCTAATTTTAATTTTAATGATGAAGTTAGCGAATTAATGATGCCAAATCCTAAATATAATTTAGCTAAATTTTCTTTAGAAGAATTAAAAAATACTCCTAAAAGAATTAAAACGTTAGTTAGAAAATATACATATTCTGACCCTAAACAAGTATGAAATATTCAAGCACTTTTAAATCGTGCTTCAGAATTAAAATTAAAACTAGGTCAAGAAATTACTAATCGCAAAAATGATGCTAATTACCAAAATCTTTCCGAAGAAATGAAGCTTTCGCTTTTAAATAAAGATGAAACTAATCCGCATGTAAGTGGACTACAAATTGCCGAAAAAGATTTTGCATCACGTTTAATTTTTCCTAGAAACGACTTTGCATTAAGAGTAGAATATGATTCTTTTGAACCTACTTCTTTAAATAATGCTTATCGTGATTTAACAGATACTATTATTCCAGTAAATCGTAAATTTATTGAAAGCATTGGTGGAATTAATAACTTTGGACTTGATTCAAAAAGATTTTTAACTAATGGTTCATTTGTTATTGACGATTTAGTTTTAGGTCCTCAAGGATATATAACACTTAAAAAAGACTTACGTTATTATTCATCAGATAGAACAATTTCAAATTTAATAAAAATATATTTTAGTCAAGACCAAAATATAAATTCTGCTATGTATGATGATGGATATATTTCAGCTACTAGAATTCCTGCAATTCAGCAATTAAGTTACTGAGCTAATTTATACTATCGTCCAAATATGAATAAATCTTCTGGTTTTGGAACAATAGCTTTTGCTTTTAATTTAGATAATGAAACAAATTCAGAAAGTTACCTAAATGATAATGACTTAAGAAATGCAATTTATTTTGCCATAAATCGAAATGATTTATTAAATATTGTAGGTTGAAACACATCGTTTCCAGTAAATACCTGAACAGCCTTTGGTCAAGGTTCATCAAGTTTTGGAGATCCAGTTGAATTAGGATTTGATCATGATAATATGTTAACTAAAGTTGATAGCGCTAATCCAATTCCTATCCAAAACTACTCTCACATAGACCATTTAGCAAAATCTTATCGTTTTGAAAACGTAGATCGCACAGATTTAACTTTCAATCCAACTATTGCTCGTAGATATTTGCAATTATTTAAAAATTCACATCCGAATGTAAAACAAGTAACGTTAAAATACATTCACAATTCAACTGATGAGCAACAAAATGCCGGAATAGGTTTAAGTGACGCTTTAACAAAAACTTTTGGAGATTTTGTTAAATTAGAAATCAAAGGTTTACCTGAAAACGTTTATGAAGATGCACGTACTAAAGGTCAATTTGACATTATTTACAAAAACTTTGATACGTTTGGAACAGACACATATTCTTATGTTAGAGTTTTTCTAAAGCCTGATCAAATAAGTGCTGCACAACAAAAAAGAACTGGTTTTAGAAATAATCCAGCTGGTTCATGAACATATCAAAAATATTTTGAACAATTAGGCTTATCTATAGACAAAAATGGAATTAAATTAAGCAATATTTCGCTTGAAGAAGAAACTAGAAAACGTCTTAGAATTCAAAAAGAAATTTGAGACAAAATAATAGAACTATCATTTATTAAACCAAGCGAATCAATTAATGATTATACCGAACGTTATTCTTCATTCTTTTCAGCACAATTTACTACAAAAGAAAAAGAGCAAAAGTTTACTGAAAAAGGTATTGTGGCAATAATTTCTGCATTTGAAAAAATAGTTAGAGATGGTGCACCAGTCATTCCGTTAATGGAAGTTGATACATATTGGGAAATTTCAAGAGTTGGAGGAATAAGTTCACTTTATACTTACTCGCTTCAATATGGTTATGATATTGACAATCCGCCAATTAAAACACTACCAAGAAGAATACAATTTTAAGGAGAATTATGAAAAAAGATAGTAAATTAAATAAAAATAATGATACTGTAGAACAAAGTAATAATTTCTTCTATGTTGATAGTATCAATGAAAACGACGAAAATTTAGTTTTAATTGATAAAGCTAAATTTAATGAAAAACCGGTTGATTTTAATAATAATATAAAGTTTAAACGTAAGTGATATGAAAAGCTATTAAATCCTGAATCGGCTTTAGTTAAAGGTCTCTTAGGAGCTTTAAGAATGGCTATTGAATTTATTGTTGTTGCTTGAATAGTTATAACTGTAACCTTTTTCTTAATTAATTCTGTTCCTGGTTCAACTGCAATTAGCGCTGGACTTGATGATGCACAAAAAGCTGCAATTGAAGCAAAATACGGATTAGATTTACCTTTAATTCAAAGATATTTTGTTTATTTAAAAAACTTAATCAATGGTGATTTTGGAATTTCATTATCAGTTTTTCCTGGTTATCAACTTAATGATTTTATTTGAGTTAGATTCTTAAAAAGTTTCTATGTCGGAATTTTTTCAGTTGCTCTAACATTAAGTATAGGTATTCCATTAGGAGTTTATGTAGGATCTAATCCTGATAAATTACCAGATCATATTGCAACTGTATTTGTTTCAATGTTATCATCAATACCTTCTTTAGTTTTTGCCTTATTGCTCTTGCTTATAGGAAGAGAAGTAGGTTTACCATATATTTTTGAAGATAAAAATTTATTAACTTATATTTTACCTGGACTAGCTTTAAGTTTAGGTTCAATAATAGTTTATATTAAGTATATTCGTACAGAGTTAAATCGAGAATTAAATTCTCAACATGCTAAGTTTTGTTATTTAAAAGGATTAAGCAAGAGAAGATTTGTTTGAAAACATGCTCTTAAGCCATCACTTTTTCCAATTGCAACATTTTTCCCTGTAGTTATTTTTGGAAGTTTTATTGGTTCACTTTTTGTTGAACAAATCTTCTTTATTACAGGTTCTGGAGGATTGCTTCTGCAAGCAATTACTTCAAAAGATTACAACATAATTTTATTTATGGTTACATTATTTTCACTTATAACAATTTTATCTTATACATTAAGAGATATTTTATATGAAGTAATTGACCCTAGAGTTAGAAGAAAGAAATAGGAGGTAAACATGTCAATAAAAAATTATTTGCGTAAACGTAAAGAACGTCAAGAATATAAAAATCCTAATTTTGATTATGATTTATCGCCTAATAAATTCTTGCAACCTCTTAACTATAAAAAATGAGAAATAATAGGACATATTTTAGAATTCAGAGAAACTTCTTATATGAAAGATCAACAAAAACCTTGAAAAGAATTTTTCTATCGTTATAGTAGAAACAAAGGTGGAATATTTGGTTTTGTTTGTTTAGCACTACTTTTAATTTGTGCACTTATTATTCCATTTTTTACCTTAGATCCTTATGAATTAAACCCTCAAAGTCCTTTTAAAACATTTTTTACAGAAAATAATATTTTTGGAACTGATCAATTAGGCCGTGATTTATGAGCTAGATTATGACATGGTTTAAGATATTCTATTACCTTAGCGGTAGTAGCTACAATTATTCAAGTTATTATAGGTTTGGCTATAGGAATTATGATGGGACATTTTGCTAAATTTGATAAAGTAATGACTTTTATTATTAAAATTATTTCTAATGTTCCTTCTATTATTATTTTAATTGTTATTACAATAGTTTTAAATCCTACATTTTGAGTTATTGTTTTTGCTTTAACTTTTACAAGTTGAACTGGAATCGCAAACCAAATGCGTTCACAAGTTCTTAGAGCAAAAAACTTTGAATGAGTTTCAGCCTCAAAAATTTTAGGTACACCAACATATAAAGTTTTACTTAATTATTTACCGGTTGTTGTTCCTTTATTAGTAACTGAAATTGTCTTTCATATTCCTGGAGTTATTCTTTCAGAAACTTCATTAGCTTTTATTGGTTTATCAATTCCCAATACTCCTACACTTGGAAATTTAATTACAGATGGTTCAAAAATCTTTACATCATTTCCTCGTTATGTCTTAGTTCCATCATTTATGTTAATTATTGTTACAACATCAATTCAGTTAATGTCTTCGGCTATTCAAGATAGTTTATTAAGACAAAGATAGAAATTTTATGACTAAAAGTACTATAAATAAGTCTAATAAGACTAAAAATAAAAATGTTAAAAGAACATCTTTATTACTTCCAACACTAAGACAAAACAACAATAATAATTTAAATAATCGGACAAAAAGACAAAATTCAAAACAAGACATAATTACACAAAATAAAAACAATTTTTCTTTAAGAAATAAACGTAATAACTACCAAAAAGATCTATATACAAGTCAAATTCATCGACCTTTAAGAAAATTAAATTTATTTGAAGAGCAAATAATTCCAGAAAAAAAACCTCGTAAGAAAAGAACAATAAAACCTAAAGAACAAAAAGTTTTAAAAACTATAGCACCTAAATTTATTGATTTAAAAGAAGAATTTAAAACACCTTTAAATCCTATAATAGAGCCTAATAAAGAAAATTTAAACCTTAAAAAACAACATAAAAGTGACTTAGACTTAAAACCAAAACAAGAAGAAAATAACGTAATAAGATACCAATATATTCCTGTAATTGAAAAACAAGAAGTTTTAAGCAGAGATTTAGTCAAAAACCCTCTTGAAAATTCATTACCTACAATAAATTCTAATTTTTCTAATACAAGTTTATTGGTTAAATTAGAGGATTCAGGATATACTAGAAAATTTCCAGAACCAATTAAATATTACAATAAGCCTATACCAAAGGACTTAATGGTAATGAATGGATTAAAACATAAATCGTTTTTTGACACTTTTAAAGAATCAAGTTCCAAATTTTCTAAAAAAGTTAAAAATTTATTTAGCAAAGAAAAAGAACAAGTTACTTTTAATTTTGATGATTACATTCAAAAAGCCCCAAGCGAATTTGTTTTTAACAAACAAAGAAAAGTTGTTGCACAAATTGATGATATTTATTTAACATTTGCTAATCCAGCTAATCCAGCAGAAAAAAATCTTGTTTTAAGAGGTCCTTCTCTTAAAGCTTATGAAGGTTGCATTCATGCTATTATCGGTGAAAGTGGTTCAGGTAAATCTGTTATTACTTCTTTATTATACGGGCTAACTGGAAGCAATTCAATAATTGAAAGTGGAAGCGTTAAATTATATGGTTTAGAAGTCCAAAACTTTAGCGCGAAACAATGAGAAAAATCTAGATTAAGAGGAAGAATAGTTTCTGCGGTATTTCAAAATCCTATGTCAATACTTGATCCAACTATGAAAGTTGGAGAACAAATTATTGAAGGAATGTTGATTAACAAAATTGTTAAAAATAAAAAAGAAGCAAGACTTGAAGCGATTAAATACTTAGAAATGACTAAGATACTCAATCCTGAAAAAGTCATGAATTTATACCCTCACGAATTAAGTGGTGGAATGATTCAAAGAATTGCTCTAGCGGCAATTGTTTCACTTAAACCAAAATTATTAATTATGGATGAACCTACTACTGCTCTTGATCCAACAGTTCAAGCATTAGTTTTAGATATTATTCGCGAATTGCAAGATACATTTAAAATTGCAACAATTTTTATAACACATGATTTAGGAGTCGTAGCTTCAATTGCTGATTATATAAATATTATGTATGCAGGTCAAATTGTAGAAAGTGGTTCAAAAGAAGAAATCTTAATGAATCCTCAACATCCTTACACATGAGGATTAATTGTTTCTATGCCAGATTTTAATTCAAATCAAAGACTAGAAGTAATCAGAGGAGCTGTGCCTTCAAATTTAAATAATATTAAAGGGGATGCTTTTGCCATAAGAAATGATTATGCCCTAAGTCGTGATTTTCAAGAAGAACCTGATTTTTACCAAATAAGTCAAACGCATTTTGTTAAAAGCGCATTGCTAGATAAAAAAGCACCTACTTATCAACCACCATTAATTATTAAAAACTTATGGGATAAATATGAAAAGGAATTAAAAACTCTTTATCATGATGATATTTATGTCACTGAGAGTGAATATAAATATTATTTTAGAAAAGCTCAAGAACATAATGCCAAAATTAAAAATATAGGAGAAAAACATGAATAAAAAATATTATTGCGAAAAATCTCCTTTAGGTAAAAAGGTTTGTCGTTTAATTAAACCCGGAACAGATGCAATGTTAAATGCATATCCACAAAAAAATGTGTTAGTTTCGCTAAGACATTTAGATATTAATTATGGTGCAGGATTAAAACAATTTAGCGCTATTAAAGATTTAAACTTAAACATTTATGAAGGTGAAGTTTTAGGTTTAGTTGGTGAAAGTGGTTCTGGTAAATCTACTACTGGTCGAGCAATAATTGGTTTAACACCACATTCATTTGGTTATATAAAAATAAAAGACCGCGTAATACCAAAAAACATTAACAAAGGTTTTAGTTTTTCAAGAAAAAAATCTGATATTTTAAAATACATGATTAGTCATGTGCAAATGATTTTTCAAGATCCAACTAATTCACTTAATCCATATAAAAATGTTGAATGAGTTGTTTCTGAAGGATTACTAAATTCAAAAAATGCTGCTTATTTATTTCAAATTAATTTTGATCAATTAGTTTTAAGTCAAGCTAATCAAATAAGTTTAGAAATTGATCCATCTAATCCATTAGTAGAAAATGAGTTAAAAGCCTATAGACAAGCTGAAAAAAGTCTTGAGGATTCATACAAACTTGTTTTTGAAACACTTTATAATAAAGCTAAAAAAATGCATCAAGAAAATAATGTAAAATATTCTAAATTGCTTAAGTTTTTTGATCAATCATATGATGAAAAACTAAAGGTTAAAGATGCCTCTGAAAAAGAATGTAAAAAAATGTTAATTATTAACATGCTTAAACAAGTTGGACTAGATGAAACAGTTTTAGGACGTTTTCCTTTAGAGTTTTCTGGTGGACAACAACAAAGACTTGGTATTTGTCGCTCAATTATTTTAAAACCAAAATTACTAATTGCAGACGAACCCATTTCTGCACTTGACGTTTCAATTCAAGCGCAAGTTATTAATATATTTAAAGAACTTAAGGAAAAATTTCATTTAACTATACTATTTATAGCCCATGATTTAAGAATGGTTGAATATATTTCAGATCGTATAGCTGTAATAAATAAAGGTGTTTTATTAGAAATAGGTACAAGTAAAGAAATTGTTAAAAATGCATTTCATCCTTATACTAAGTCACTTTTAGATGCAGTACCATCTATAGAATCCAAAAAAGGTTCATTATTAGGTTATCAATATGATTCTAAAATTCATACTTATGATCAAGAATATCAACCAAAATGAATTAAATTAAATAAAGATCATTTTGTTTTAGCAACCGATGAAGAATATCAAACATTTGCTAATATTCATCGAAAAAGATAATAAAAAATTGGAGCAATCCAATTTTTTTAAACTCAATTGCTAATTAGCAACATTTTTTCATTGAGCAACCTGCTGTTTTAGAACAAGCTTTTTCTTTTGAACAAGCTGTAGGACAACATTCTTTGTTCATTGAACATTCTTTTTTAGCACCGCATGAGCTAGCGCATTCTTTTTTCATTGAGCATCCTGATGCTGAAGCACAAGCTTTTTCTTTTGAACAACCTGTTGGACAACATTCTTTTCTCATTGAACATTCTTTTTTACATGCCATTTTTTAATCTCCTTATTTAATATATTTATAATCATATTGTAAGCATAAAGTAAAATTAAATTTAAAAATAATCATTAAATAAATTTATTTTAAATTTACGCTAAATTAAAATATTCTTTTTTCACAAAATCTATATTAATTTAGAAGTATGAAATAACGATAATATGACGTTATTATTTATTATAAAAGAGTAATATATATGAAAATTTTATTAAATATATATTTTTTGTTTTTAATATGTTAATAAATTTCTTTTGAATATTTATATCTAAATAAGATAATTAAAAAAACCTGTAGGATTAAACCTAACAAGTTTTTATTTATTAATTTATTTTTAATCAATAATTACATCAATTCATTTTTTTGAATTATCTTTTGAATTATTGGTTATTGAAATTACTTGACCAGCTTTATTTTTTATTAATTCTTTAATATATTCATTATTTGATTTAACAGTTACATAACAAACTTCCAATAAAAGTGAATCAGGTAGTTTAGATGAATATTTTTTATAAGCATGTTTAATGTCATTTGTTTTATCTGGATCCATATCTTGATCATCAGCTGCTTTTACTTCAACATAAATACTTTTAACTTTTCCATCTTTTTGTTTTGCTTTAAGTAAAAAGTCTGGATAAGATTTTGTTAATTTGCCTTTTTTGGTGTTAAAGTATTCAAAATATATTTCAGAACCAATAGTTGGCAATTTAGTTCACTCAACCAATATTGAATCTTTTGAATAATCTTTAACTATTTGTTCCATAAAGGCTTTTTCTCGTTTTGAGTCCAAATAAATAGTATTTTTATTTTTTTGTTTACCATACACTTCTTGATATAAATATTCTTTATATTTTTCAACATTAATTTGATCTTCTATTTTATTAATATCAATAGTGTAAGTATCAACAAGTTTTTTATCAACGTTTATTTCATACACTTCATCTTAATCTACTCATCTATTTGATGTTTGTAAAAATTCTTGTAGTTTATGAATTGAATTAACAAATACATATTTTATTTTTTCGATATTTTTTTGATTTTTATGTGCAAATTCTTCTAATGTTTTATTAAATAAAAATAACATTAAATTTTCTTGATGTTCATTGTAACGATTGAGATTGTAAATTTTTAATTCAAAGTAATTATTTATATAATTTATTTTTTGTGAATTACCTATTTTCTCTTTGTCATAGTAATATCCGTTAGTTTCATATTCATAAATTTTTTCTTTGAATTCAATTGAATTTATATAGTTAATGACTTTATTTGAATATTCTACTTGACTTTTAATGATTTTACTTGAATTACGATTTATTCTACCTACTATATATTTTTTCTCTTTATATTCTTCTTTTAATTGATAGATACCAACACCATTAGCATCTTCTTTAAAGTTAGAAAAAATAAAATATTTATCAGTTACACTATTGTATTTAAGATTTTTTAAAGGATTACGTTTAATTCTACCAACTGTTTGAGTATTTAATGTATTTGAACTAACGTTTCTTAATTGTAATAATGTATTAGCACGTGGAATATCTCAACCAGTAGCAGGTCCTATTTTAAAAATAATTACATCAATATCAGAATCGTTTTTAGAAGCATATTCTAAAGTATTAGGACGATTAGCGCCAACTACAGTGTTTTTAGCACCAAAATACTTAAGATAAACTAAACCAGCGCTTTGCAATCTTTTTTCTAATAACTCTAATGATTTTTCAAAAAATATTTTTTTCTCTTTATCTATTTCACTATCATTTATAACTTGTATTAACATTGCAGGATTGATGTTTTCATCAATTTTTAGAGCATATTCTTTTTTAGACTCTTTAAATTGTTTAATAGCTTCATCAATAAATTTTTCTTCAGATAATTCACTTGTATCAAATTCTAAACGTACAGGTTGAAATTTTAATAAATTTTTATCTCCATCATTTTTTATATCTTCTGCACTAAGAGTTACAATCTTTTTATTTTTTTTAGGTGTGGCTGTCATTTCCATTAAAAAATCTGATTGTTGTCTCATGTGCCCATCAAGTGCTTCAACTGTTTGTTTGCTTTCATGCTTACCTTGAATATGCGCTTCATCTCTTATGTACACTAGTTGAGTTCTATTATTTTGAATTTCTCTAATAAAATTTCCTAATATATTTCTTTCAACAAAAATAGAACCTTTTCTAAATGACGCTGTACCTAATACATAAACAACATTATTCACGTTTCCATCAAGTTTATTAGCAACATAATCTTTTACTGTATTTTTTGATGTAGAAGGAGATTCAACATGCATAATTGAATAATTTTTATAATCATGATATTTTTGATAACTTATTAATTTATTAGCAAATTGTTTAGGCAAATCTGCATTAGAAATTGATCCTACAACAATTATTGTTTTAATCATTTTTAAATTGTTATAAGCAAAAATTCTTGAAATTAATTCTGATGATATAAAGGTTTTACCAGAACCTGTTACAGCACTTAAACATACTTCTTCTTTGTTTTTAAACGCTTCAAATAATTCATTAACTACTCTTAATTGACTAGATGTTAATTGCATTATTTATCCTCATTATTATTGTTTTTTACTAAAGGATTAAGAGCAGCTAAATCATAATATAAATCTATACTTTCTTTGTTATTAAAATAAGATGAGCTTAATAATTTTAATCCATCTAAAGCTTCTTTTTCGACTATATTGTAGTTAAATGTGTCTTTTTCATCTAAAGAAATAGAATTTTGATCATCTATTCCGATAACCCTTAATTTAGTATCTAAAAATGGTTCATTTTTTTCTGTTCATGCTATTTTTTGATCATTAGATCCTTTTCCATTAATAACTCTATATAGTCTTTCATAAGTAACGTAGGTTGCTATATTATTTTCATTATTTGTTACTAAAATAAATTTTCTATTTCCATTATCTTCTTTATTTAATTCTAAAACAGCATGACCGGTAGTACCTGAACCACCAAAGAAGTCTAGTATTAAAGAGTTTTTTTTATTAATTAAATTCAACAAGTATTTTAGTAGTGCAACTGGCTTTGGATGATCAAATACTTTTAAATTTTCAAATATTAATTTTTGCTAACTTGTCCCTGTAGATTCAGAAATTTCTTTATTTAAAACTAGATTGCTAAAAGGACTAAATCTTTCTATTAATTGATTGTTATTATCTACATACTGATATTGTTTAGAATAAATTTTATTATTTTTTATAACTATATATTTGTTTTCAATACCTCACAAAAATTTTTCTTTTGATCATCTTCACTGTCAGTCTTTTTCTGCATGTTTTATTTTTCTTTCTTCTCATTGTTTTTTAGATGAAGAACCTGCATAATAATTAATTCCTTCGTAATTTATTTCAAAATCCAATCCTTGAGACCATGTAAGAGAAGACATATCTAGTTGTTTTAACTTATAGAAACCTCTAGATTCAAAAAATTCATCTTTTAATTTATATGTTCCATCATTAACATCTCTTGATAGTTTATTAAATGTTACATGATTAATATTTTTTGTATAAATTAAAATATATTCCACTAAATTTTTTAAATGTTTACTATCATCCCCTGAACCATCATTTTTCTTTTGTCAAATAATATTACTTACAAAATTTTCTTCACCAAAAATATCATCCATTAAAACTTTTAAATATGCTTGTTCAGTGTCATCAATCGAAACAAAAATAACACCATCTTCTGATAGCAATTCTTTTGCTAATTCTAATCTATCTTTCATCATGGTTAATCAACCATCACGAGAAAATTTATCTTTATATATAAATTTATTGGCTTTACCTTCTTTATGAGAAGTATTTCCATCAGAAGCTGCGGCTTCTGTGTTGTATGGAGGGTCTATATAGATAATATTAATTTTTTGTTTATGAGTAATTAATAAAGCTTTTAGAGCATTAAAATTATCTCCAATTATTAATTTGTTTTCGTCTTCAGTTACTCGATTTGTTACATTTATACTTTTAGGTAAAGAAAGTCTCTCTCTCTCTCTCTCTCTCTCTTACATTATCATTATTTTCATATAATGTAATAATTCTTCCTTTAGCAATTTCAGGACTATAGTCAAAATTAAATCCTGTTTTTTTCTTATTTTTTAAAAATTGATAAATTAAAGGAGCTTCCTTTTCATCGAATTTATCGATTATTTTTAACATTATTTCTTTTTGGTCTTGATTTAAATAGTAATCATCAAATGATTTTATTTGTTCAATTATTAAATTTTTTTCTTTAATTCCATTTTTATATCTCCATACATTTTAATAGTTTTAATTATATATAAATCTTGCTTATTTA
>NZ_ADNC01000017.1 GCF_000178375.1 Mycoplasmopsis alligatoris A21JP2
AGCAACTTTATTAAAAAATATGTATGATTTAGCACCCACACTTAATAATGGACAGAAAATTGATGAAAATGTTGTAATAAAAAGTTTAAAATCTTTTAAATTATCATATTAACTAATTGTTTAAAAATTAATATTAAAAAAGAAGATATAAAGAGAATTACTTAAATAAAGTTTTTCTAAATTAATTTGTACAGTATTGTTAAAAAATAATGTACTTTTTAATATATTTTAATTACACACTAATTAATCTTAAATAAAAAATATATAAAAATAAGAAGGCATAAAATTAATTTTTTTATAGGCAAAATTATAATTTAAAAAATAATTAATTACAACTTAATTAATAAGAATAACGATATTACTTTTTTACTCAATTAATAATTTTAAACAGTATCATAAGTTTAATTTTTATTTTCATTTACATTTTAAAGATAATTTAAAAAATAAATTTTTATCATTAATTCTAAAATTAAATTAGTATTGTTATTGATTCTGTTACTAATTTTAATATCTTTAAATGTACAAAACAATAAAAAATTTTAACACTATTTATTTTTTAGATATATTATATATTCACAGAAAAAACTAAATTGATAAAGCTGAAGAAAAAATGAGGTTGTTTGAAATTTTAATCTTATATCTTATTTATTAATAAAACTTTAATAGTTTTAAAAGTTATATACTCAATATGTAAAAGTCCTATATAAATAAATTTTATTCTTAAATAAAATAATAATATATGATTTAATTTTTGAAAAATAACTTTTTTAAAATTTATATAAAAAATGAGGTTTTTCCTCATTTTAATTTTTTTTAAATTTCTAATTTATAAATTTTTAGATGGTTAATGTCTATTTTGTTTGTTACTCTAGAGTTCCCAGTTAGCTTTTTAAAAAAGTCATATTTATTTTTTATTAATTCTTCCGATGGTTTTAAATTATATGTTTCTGTTCAATCTTTTTTGGCTTTTAAAACATTGCTATCAGTATCAAATGTTAAATTTAACTGAACGACATCTACTTTTTTCGTGTCAATATTACTTTTTGCCAGATATAATCTTCATTTTCTATTGTTTTGTATAAGTGATACAACATCATATCCATCATGTTTAAATTCATAATTTTTTAATAAGTATAAAAATTTATCTTGAAAATTCATTTTTGAACTAATTTCTTCTTCTTTTAAAGTGAATAACGGAATAAAAGTGTTTGATTGATCTGCTTTAGGTTCTTCAAATTTTGCTGTTGTTTGTATTTCTTTTTCTTTTAATATCAATTTAGTAACTTTTAAAGAATTAATTGAAGTTTCTTTGTCAGGAGTTTTTGTTCCGCCATCTAATACGTTACTTAAATTGTTTTTATATTTTTCTAAATCGTCTAATTTTACATTTGATTTAGTTCCGGTTCAATCCTTTTGTGCCATTAATTGATTACCTTCTCAGGTTAAATTCATTTGAACAATAGTTGTAGATTTGTTTTCCTCTATTTTTCCCATATACAGCCTTCAAGTTTTAGTTGAAGGATTTTGAACAAGCTCTACAACGTTTCAACCTTCATGTGAAAATCTATAATATTTATTTAAAAATTGAAATTTTGTTTCATCACTACCTAATAATTTAGAATCATTTTCATCAAAAGAAAACAATTTTTGTTTATTATTTGAGGATTTTCCTTCAAATTTTGCTGTAACCGGAACATCCACTTTATTTTTGTTAGAATCAACTATTTCAATTGTTTCATATTTGGAATTTAATTCTAAAATTAAATCTTCTCCTTTATATGATTTAATTGATAAAGTATCAATTTTTTTGTTCTTTCATGACATAGATATTTCGAAATTACCTCTAGCTTTCAATCCATCTATTTTTCCTGCAGGTCAAGCATTTGGTAGAGCTGGTAATAAAGATATATATCCTAAATTACTTTGCATTAACATTTGAATTACTCCTGAAGTCATACCAAAATTTCCATCAATTTGAAAAGGTGGGTGAGTGTCTCATAAGTTAGGTAGAATACCAAATCTAAATAAATTTGCTATTAATTGATGTGCTTTATTACCATCTCTTAATCTGGCTCATGTATTGATTCTTTGACCCATTCCTCAGCCTGTACTTTCACTTGTTCTTTTTTCCATAGAAACTCTTGCTGCTTTAAACAACTCTGGAGTGTCAGGGGAAATTAAATCTCCTGGAAAAACACCAAGCATATGAGAAATATGTCTGTGATTAAATTCATGATGACTTTTATTTAACTCATCAACTTCATATCATTCTTTAATATTTCCTAGTGAACCAATTTCAATTGGACCTTTTAAATCTTTTTGATTTTTTTGTCATTTTGAAACTATATCTTGGTCCAATCCTAATTCGTTAGCAGCGTTTATAGTATCTTCATATAATTGTCATACTAAAGAATGT
>NZ_ADNC01000016.1 GCF_000178375.1 Mycoplasmopsis alligatoris A21JP2
TTCTTAGAAGCTAACATTAATTCTTTTGCTTCACGAACAGCTTGATCAGAAATTGGTACATGCACAGCCATTTGATCTCCATCAAAGTCAGCGTTAAATGCTGTTGTTACTAATGGATGTAGCTTAATTGCTTTTCCTCTGATTAAAACAGGTTCAAAAGCTTGAATAGATAAACGGTGTAATGTAGGAGCACGGTTAAGTAAAACTGGTCTACCTTCAATAGCTCTTTCTACATATGGTCAAATCATAGGGTCAAGCGATTCAACCTTTTTCTTAGCTGCTTTAATTGAATTAATTTGATCGTCAGATTTAATAATTTCTTTAACGATTCATGGTTCAAATAATTTAGCAGCCATATCACGTGGAATACCAACTTGGTGCATTTTTAGACTTGGTCCAACAACAATAACACTACGTCCTGAATAATCAACACGTTTTCCAAGTAAGTTTTGACGGAAACGTCCTTTTTTACCAGTAAGTGCATCTGAAATAGATTTTAAAGGTCTACTGTCTTTTGAAACAACAGGACTTGGTTTTTTTCTAGCATTATCAATAAGAGCATCAACTGCTTCTTGAATCATACGGTACTCATTTTGTTTAATAAGCATTGGCGCATCTGATTCATTTCATCTTGCTAAACGGTTGTTTCTTATAATGATACGACGATAAAGTTCATTAATATCAGAAGTTGAGTGTCTTCCTCCATCTAATTGCACTAATGGACGTAGATCAGCTGGAATAATTGGTAGATCATAAATTAACATACTTGTTGGTTTTTGGCCTGATTTAATAAACGAGTTAATAACTGTTAAACGTTTGTATAGTTTTGCTCTATCTTGACTTTTAGCACCAGTTAGGTTTTCAGCATTTTTATTAATTAAATCAATTTCAGCTTGAACATTTTGGCTTCTTGTTCTAAGTCGATATTTGTTAATAAATATTCAATAGCTTTAGAACCAGTACCAATTTTAGCAGTTGAATATTCATGAATTAATTCATTAAAGTCATAAAAGTCAACTCCAAAGTCTTTTCCAGTTTTTGAAGCAGCAAATTCTATTAAAGTATCATATCCTTCTTTAAGATCCATGTATTCATCACTATCTTTTGGATACAATGTCATTAATTCATTTAAAGCTCTTTCATAAATAACAGCAGCATCATTAACACTAATAATTTGATTTTTGTTTAATGATGTTAAGTTACCATTATCTAAAATAACATGTGATTTGTAATAGATAACTTGTTCCAAATCAGCCTTTGTTACAGTTGCATTTGAATTTGCAACTCTAAGTCCTAGTAATTTTGAAATGATTGAGTGATCTATTTTAAAGAATCAAAAGTGCACAACAGGATTTTGTAAATGAATATGACCCATTCTACTTCTTCTAGAAATTTTAGGAAGAATTTTTGGTTGATATTTAACACAAGATGGTGTTTTTGAACAAATTTGATTTTCGTCACTTCTTTTGTATTTAGTAGTACAAATAGGACATTTATAATCAGTTGTAGGTCCAAAAATTAATTCATCAAATAATCCTTCTCTTTCGGGTTTATATGATTTATAGTTAATAGTTTCTGGCTTAGTAACTTCACCATTAGATCATGATAAAACATCTTCATTTGTAGCTAGTGAAAGAATTATTTTGTCAATGTGTGTTTTTTCAAAGTTATTATTCTTCATTGCTTCCTCCTTCACTGTCAAAGTATTGTACGAATTCATCGTCATCATTTTCAAGAATATCAGATTCTTGAGTTTCTAATTTAATTCCTAATCCTCTAAGTTCATAACTTAAAACGTTAAATGATTCAGGAGTTCCAGGTTTTGGTAATTCTTTTCCTGTGGCTAATGCTGAATATAATGAATTACGACCTGTAATATCATCAGATTTATAAGTTAAAATTTCTTGTAGAACATTTGTTGCTCCATAAGATTCAATGGCTCATGTTTCCATCTCTCCAAATCTTTGTCCACCATTTTGAGATTTTCCTCCCAATGGTTGTTGAGTAATAAGTGAATATGGCCCAACACTACGAGCATGCATTTTATCATCAACCATATGGCTAAGTTTAAGCATATACATAATACCTACTGAAACTGGATTATCGAATTTTTTTCCTGTAATAGGGTCAATTAAGTAAGCTTTACCGCTTTTATCTAGTCCAGCTTCTTCTAAAACGTCTTCAATATCAGTCTTTTTAACTCCATCAAATGAAGGAGTAACAAATTTAGTATTTAATTTTTTAGCAGCAATTCCTAAGTGTAGTTCTAAAATTTGTCCAATGTTCATACGTGAAGGCACACCTTGAGGATTAAGCATAATGTCAACAGGTGTTCCATCTTCTAAATATGGCATATCTTCTTCAGGTAAAACAATAGAAATAACCCCTTTGTTACCATGACGTCCAGCCATTTTATCACCGACTTTAATTTTACGTTTTTGTGCAATTGAAACTTTTACTATTTTGTCAATTCCATCTTCTAAAATATCACCAGTTTGACGTGATAAAATTTCAATTCCAATAACAGTTCCATTGTGTCCGTTTTTAACTCTAAGTGATGTATCTTTGTCATTTAAAGGTCTTTGTTGTAAAACAGCCATTAATAATTTTTCTTCTTGAGAAGGATTTTCTTCACCTTTTGGAGAAACTCTACCAACTAAAATATCACCAGGAACTACTTCACTACCAACTCTTACAATACCCATTTCATCAAGATTTCTTAATGAGAATTTTGATGTATTAGGAATATCTGCTGTTAATCTATCATCACCAGCTTTTGAAGATCTAAATAAAACAGTTTGTTCTTCAATATGAACTGATGTATATACATCATCTTTAACTAAACGTTCATTTAATATAACAGCATCTTCATAGTTATAACCATTGTAAGTACTAAATGCAACTAAAACATTTTTTCCAAGTGCTAATTCTCCATCTTTAAATGAAGAACCATCTACTAATAAATCACCTTTTTTAACTTGATCACCAACTTTAACAATTGCTTTTTGGCTAATGATTGTTCCTTGGTTTGAACGCTCAAAGTTTTTTAGATAGTATTTATCTTTTGTACCTTTATCATTAGTTTTAATGTGAATTTTGTATGAGTCGACATATGTAACTTCACCATCATTTTTTGCTCTAAAGTTATAAGCTGAATATAAAGCAATATCTTTTTCAATTCCAGTAGCAACTAAAGGAGCTTCAGCTTCTAAAAGAGGTACTGATTGACGTTGCATGTTTGCCCCCATAAGTGCACGGTTGGCATCATCGTTTTCTAAAAATGGAATAGCTGCAGCAGCTACTGAAACCATTTGTTTTGATGAAACTTCTATAAAGTCTATTTCAGTAGGTTTTCCTATAATATAGTTATAGTCTTTTCTAATTGTTAATGATTCATCAATAATTTTATTATCTTGATCAACTCTAACTGAAGATTGAGCAAAAGCTAAACCAGTTTCTTCTGCAGCTGTTAAATATCTTAAATCTTCATAGTCAATAACACCTTCATTAACTTTAAAATAAGGTGTTTGTAAAAATCCTAATTCATTTACTTTTGCATATGTTGCATAGTTAAGAATCAGACCGATGTTAGGTCCTTCAGGAGTTTCAATTGGACAAATTCTTCCATAGTGAGTTGAATGCACATCCCGAACTTCAAATTGAGCTGTATCTCTATTAAGACCACCAGGCCCTAGAGATGTAACACGTCTTTTATTTGAAACTTCAGCAAGTGGGTTAATTTGGTCCATAAATTGGGCAAGTTTTGAAGAGTTAAAGAATGTTTTCATTTGATTTGTTAACAATTTATTATTTGTAACATTTTTTGAAGTAACTTTATCTGTTTCTTTAGCCCCCATTCTTTCACGGGTAGTTTTTTCTAATTTAGCTAGAGCAACATTTAATTGATTTTGTAATAATTCTCCAACTGAAACAATACGTTTGTTTGTCATTGAATCTGGATCATCATCTTGTCCTACGCCATCAATTAAGTTAAAGTAGTAACCAACAATTGCTACAATATCTGAAATTAATAAATGTTGTTCAACTGACTTAGGGTCATTAGCAATTACTAAAACTGGATTTTTTGGATTATTTTCCATTCATTTACGGTTTGGATAAACTTTAACAGTTGCAATTTTGCATCTTTTTGATAAAGATTTATTTTGTTCAACTAATTTATAGTAAACTTGTTCACCTCTTAAATTATCAATATAAACTGTTGCAATAAGACCTTCATCAAAGGCTTTTTGGATTTCTAAAGCAACTTTATAGTCAATAAAAATATCTTTTTCAAATAAAACATCACCAGCTTTTGATTTTAATTGCTCAGCTAAGTATGTATTTGTAATTCTATCGATTAATGATAATTTTTTATTTAACATGTAACGACCTGTTACAGAAAGGTTGTATCTTTTTCTATCAAATAAAATTCCAGGTAATAGAGTTTTTTTAGCTTCTTCAGAAACACGATCTCCTCTTCTTAAACCTCTAAAAAGTTCTTCTTGACAAGCATCGGTAATTTCTATGTCTGTTAAATTTTCTTGATTAACAAATTTATCTTTGTTAATTGTTTCTACTAATTCTTTACTATTTCCAAATAATTTGTAAATAGTTTTTACGTTTAAACCTAAAGCACCTAAAAAAGTACTTAAGTTAACACTTTTGTTTTTATCAATTTTAATTTTTACTACATCGGTATTTGAAGTAGTTATTTTATGTGAAATTTCTAATCATGAACCTAATCTTGGTAAAACTTCTACCTTGTTAAAAAGATCATCTGATTGTTTATTTCTAACACCACGACCAAAATAAGCACCTGGTGAACGAATTAACTGACTAACAATAACTTTTTCAGAACCGTTAATAATAAAGCTTCCACCACTTGTGATCATAGGTACTTCACCTAATAAAACTTCATCACTTTTAATTTCTCCAGTTTCAGTAATTTCTCTTTGTAATTTTGCATAAATTCTTGCACTAAAGTTCATTCCTTTAGCTTTACATTTTCTAATTTCTTCACCTTCTGATGGACCTTTTTTGTAAGGCAATTCAATTCTTAATGACTTTTTAATGTAATCAAGTTTAACTTGTTTATTCGATGCTTCGATTGGATAGTGTTCCATTAAAGCTTCTTCAATTCCTTCACTTAAAAACTTGTCATAGCTTTCTTTATTGGTTGCTAAAATATCAAAAACAGGTAATGAATATTTTGTTACTGAATAATCACGTCTGTATGTTTTAGGACCAAATTTATGTAATTTGTAATTTAACTCTGCCATATAACTCCCCTTAAAATATAAAATAATACTCCATTTTTTAGATGTGTATTAATTTAGCATTTATATATTACTAAAATATTTATTTTTTAATAGCATATTTTTTAGTTTTTATAAATAAAAAAAATATTTTTTTTACATCATTATTTCTCGTTTTACTTTTTACCAAAAAACCTTATTTATAGGTTAAAAGGCAAATAATAAAAATTAATTTTTTTGTTTTTAAAATTTATTTTTTTATTTATTTTAGAGAAATATTTTTTATGCATAAAAAGAAAATAAAAAAAGAGGGTTATTTTCCTCTTTTTTAAAGTGACATTTTATTAGTCGATTGATACTTCAGCACCAGCTTCAACAAGTTGTGCTTTAATAGCTTCAGCTTCTTCAGGTTTAATGTTTTCTTTAATTGCTGCTGGACAAGCATCAACAATTTTCTTAGCATCCATTAATCCGATTCCTAATAATTCTTTAACTACTTTAATAACTGCAACTTTGTTTGTAGCAGATTTTAATGTTACAGTAACTTCTGATTTAGCTTCATCAGCTTCTCCTGCTGGAGCTGCTGCAACAGCCATAGCTGCTGTTGGGTCGATTCCAAATTCTTCTTTCATTGCATCAACAAGTTCCATAACTTCTTTGATTGACATTTCTTTTAATGATTCGATAAATGTTTCTTTTGTTAATTTAGCCATAATTAATTTCCTTTCGCGATATTATTCGTTTTTTCCTTCACTAACTAATTTAAGTGAAAGAGATAATTGTTGTAGTGGAGACATAAGTGAACGTCCAAGAATTGCAAGTGCTTCTTCATATGTTGGTAAAGCAGCAACTGTTGCAACACCTTTAGCATCAATAACTTTGCCTTCGTATGTTCCGGCTTTAACAACCATGATTTTTGTATCTTTTGCAAATTTTACTAATAATTTAGCAGCAGACATATCATCACCGTTTGAAAAAGCAAAAATGTTTGGACCTATTAAGTGTTCTGATAATTCACCAAAACCTTGATTTGAAGCAGCTATTTTAAATAAACGGTTTTTGTAAACTTTAATTTCAACGTTTAATTTTTTAGCTTCTCTTCTTAAAGCTGATAATTCTTCAACTGTTAATCCACGGTACTCAGCAAAAGCAATAGCTTGAGATGAACTAATTTTTTCTTTAATTTCATTAACTACTTGTCTTTTAGCAATTTTTAAGTTTGATTCTGACATCAAGCCCCCCTTTCATATTTATAAATTATTTTGCAACACATTTTTAGAATATAAACATACACTCGGTAACATATTTAAGCATCGCCGTTACTGTCTTAATGTATTGCTTTGCTATTATATAGTATAAATTTATAAATTTAATTATTTTTTTAAAGAATATTTCTATTATTTATTTTGTAATTAATTAAATAAAAAATCAATGATAAAAAATGAAGCACTTTACTTCAAGAAACAAACGAAAAAATAAAATTTCTTTTGTCTAATGAAGTAAAGCTGATTCATTAATATAGGTATTACTTTAAATTATTTTTTTATAAAATATTGCATTGAACTTATTTGGTTTGGAATTAAATCTTGATTAGAATAAATAATATTGTTTTTTGAATAATTTATTTTTTTATTATATTTAGATAAATTAAAAACTAATTCGAATTTTTCTTCTTCAACTGTTAAGTTAAATTTTCTTAAAGAATTAAAGCTAAATAAATCACTAATTTTTCTTTTATATCAGGATTCTTGACTTATTTTTAGTTTTAATTCACTAAATTGTTTATGTCATTTATTATAATGTTGAATAAATATTTTTTCTGTAGGAATAACTACTTGTTCTGGTTTAAAAGAATAACCATAGAGTGAAGTAAGTTTTAAAATATCATTTTTGGAATAATCATTAACAAACAGTGGTCATGTTAAAACAATTGATAAATTAGCTAGAGAAATATATTCAGACATGCATGTATAAACATCAATAAAATTAAATGGTGAAGAGTTAAATGATTCAAAATTTAAATTATTAATAGAGTAGTTTAAGACTGAATGATAGCCATATTTGGAAATTTTATCAATCATTTTTAGCTGAGTATTTGAATTTTTGTTTTGATCTATTTTTACTCAATAATGTTCAAAAATATTTGAATTTTTAATGTCTGCATAAATATTTTTTTTCAAATTATCATCTAACAAAATCCCTATGCAAAGATCGTTCTTTCGAATATCTTTTAAATAATATTCAACTTCTTTAAGATTTTCTTTTGTTTTTTTATCTTTAGTTCCATCAATAAAATAAACCAACTCTTTAAAAATAAAACCAGCAGCAAATAAAAATTCTAGGTAAAAAGTTGTGATTTTTTTGACATTTTCTTTAAAAACATTTTGCCCATTTTTTGAGTCACTTATTTTAACGTTTTTTGTTTTTAAAAATTTTGACATATCTAATTTATTATTTTTATCATTATTTTCTGAAGCAACATAATGATTATTTGAAGCTTCTAAATTAGAGTATTGATTAATTATTTTCGAATAAGACAATAAATAACTTAAATTTATTTCATGAAAAACTTTAATTTTGTTTTCTTGTAAATTTTTAGCTAGTTTTCTTATAAGTTTTAAAATTTTATTTTTTGTTTCAAATATTTTGTCTTTTATACCTATAGAAAAGTTTAAACAATTAAATAAATCAGGAAATACAACAATAGTTTTATTATTTTTTATAACTGGGATATTCCTAATAATTGAATCAAAATATTTTTCAATTATTTCAGTATCCTCGCTATTTAAAACTTCTGAATTTATAAAAATTGTTGTTTCTTTAATCTGGTGATTGTTAAATGGTGATTTTTTAGTAATCTTTAATTTACTTAGCAAATTCTCTAATGAGAAAAGTTTCGAATGCTTGTTCATCATTTACTCCTGTTCTTTTTATATCTAAATCTAATTTTTCTAGATCTTTTATAATTTTTAATACTTTACTTTGTCCATATTGGACCAAAAATTCTTCGGCTTTTCTATATCTAATTTTATTTAATTTTAAAGTCTCAATTATTTCATTAGCAGAAAGTTTTGCTTTTTTAAACATAACTATTCTATGTGTTAAACAAACAAACGAACTTAATTGTCCAATTAACGACAAAATTGTGTCACCACTTCGTTTTCTTTCTGTATATTTTTTATAAATTAAAGAAAAATTTCTAGTAGCAATAGAATTTATGAATGAATATTGGTCATCTAATCCATAATCGCCTACACTCAAGTCAATAATTTCTTTTGTTATATTCAAACTTTGTGATAATAATTTCTTGATTTCACAAATAATTAACTCTAAATTATTAGGTAATTTTTGTGCAAGATAAAGTGCATCTAAAATAGAAATTTCGCCTTTGTTCTCAGTAACTATTTTTTTAATAACTTTAGGATAATCGCTTGGAGTAAAACTTAATGCCTCTTTATGTAAGGAGTTTTTTAGGACTAAATTTGTAAAAGGATTATTAATGATTTTTTCTTCTGAAAAAGTAAAAATATATTCATTAAAACTATCGTTTGTTAAATAAGAAATAAATTTTTTTTCATTAAAATTTATATCCTTATCTTTTTTCATAAACAAATAAAAATTCGGAAAAATAAATAATTTTTTCTCAGAAAAAATGGAAATAGATGACATTTCTAATGTTGCTAAATTTAAATCAAAATTATCCTCATATTTAAAGATATTTTGTGCTTCAAACATTTTTTTAACCTTATTTATTTCACTATTTATAAAATATTGTTCTTTACCGCTTATGAAAATCATATATTAATTATAATGGCTTTTTTATTTTGAAATTTATTTTCTTTAATTTATAAAAGTTAATGTGGTAAATTAACCAATAAAGACAAAAAAGAATACAAGGAATTAAAAAATAATTGAATTGGTTATTAAAATTTACTTGTCAAATAACATAACTTAAAATATTTAGTAATGTTTCTAAAAAATAATAAATTATTGCCAGATAAGGACTTATAAATCAAAATAACAAACTGTTTATAATGATAAATTCAACAACAGGAGTAATTATAAAAATATTGACAATCGAAAGTAAATTAATCGTATTTAAAAAATAAGTATTAAGCATTAAAGAAATAATATTTATTAATATTGATAAGAAAAAATATTTAAGTAATTTATTTTTTAAAAATTTAAATTTATAGTTAAATAAATCAATAAAAAAAGTAATTAAAAATGTATACCAAAAACCTTTTAAATAAGCATAATATGGATTTAAAAATAATAGTAAAATCGCTAGATGGAATGAGATGATTAATTTAAATTTTCTTTGAGCGTATTTATCTAAAAAATACAAATAAATAATAGCCAAATATGCTCTTAAACTCGATGCTGATTTATTAACAAATAAAAAATAAATGCTAATTATACAAATTGCAACTAATTGATAATGTTTAATATTAAAAAACTTTATAATTTTACTTATTAGCCTATAAATAAGTGAAAAATGAAACCCACTAATAATTATAATGTGCATTATTCCAATATTTTTAGTTAGATTAAAAATTTCATCATTGTTTTGCTGATAATATCCAAAAGTTAACAGCAAAAAATATTTTTTAAAATAATCATTTTGTTGTTCTGTAAAATCTAAAATTGTTTGTTTAAGTGACAAAAACGAGTTAATTATAGTTATATTTTTTATTTTTATTGAACCATTAATTTTTTTACTTAAATTAAAATAATTATTATCGTTTCATGAATTATTAGTAACTCATCCTTCTATTTTAACTTCATCATTTATTTTTAAATTGTAATTTTGATCTTTAAAAACAAATTTAAAATAATCGTTTTTTATTATGATATAGTCGTATTCAATATTATAAACTTTATAAATTCCATTTATATCTTTTAAAAAAATATTCATAAAATATTTAATCATTAAATAGTTGCAGATAAATAAAAGTATTAAAACGACTGAGATAAAAAAATATTTTGGTTTACACAAAAATAATAAATTGATAACAAACAGTAAAACTATTAAAAAATCGTTTCGTTCAAAATGTAATATTTTTACTAAAATAATTGCTTCAGTAAACAGTAAAATACTTGCTAATCTAAAATCAAGAATTTTTTTAATTTTTCAATAGTTTTTATTCCAATTCCACTTACTTCACTTAAATCATGTCATGAAATTCTCCTTAAAGTTGTTTTATTTTTAAAATCAATTAGTATCTTTGCGTATCTGTTTTCAATTCCTCTTGTTGCTAAGTCATTAATTTCTTTAATTTTTGATCAAGCTATATTTGCGCTTTTATAAGGAACAAATATTTCACTTTTAAAAGGTGCAAAATCATCTAATTCATATGAATCAATATTGGATTCTGGTAACAATCCTTGAATAAAAAACAATTCTCGGTATGTAAGTTTTCTTGTACTTAAATGTTTACCATTATGTTTAAACGCTCCTTTAGTTATGTATGTAAAAATTTGTTTTTCTTCATGTATAACATCATTTTTGGCTATTTTATAGTCAAAAAAAGAAAAATAAAAGATAATAGCACTGGTTGCTATAAAACAAATAAATAGAAAATATTTAAAATATTTTTTCATATTATTAAATTATTTTTAATTAACTAATTTACTAAAAAAATACAAAAATAGTTTTTTTCCTTTTTTAGATAAAGTGGTATATTTTATAAGCATTGGTTAACAGCTATTTTAAATAGAGGAAAGTCCGCTCTAGCATTACCTGCGATGGTAATAGTGATCATGTCAAATCTAATAAATTTGAGCTTAGACGACTAGTGCCACAGAGACGAGAATAGTGAAACGCGGTAAACTCCATGAGCTAGAAACCCAAATTTTGGTAGGGGAATTGAATAAAACTAACTGAAGTTTAATTCAAAATCGTAAGATTAGATAAATTGTTAACACTTTTTTAAAGTACAGAAAGCGGCTTATAGATGCAAAACAGGGCAACCTGTTTTTTTTATTTTTACTAAAATAAATAAAATTAGTTGTAGAAATGATTGCCATTTAAATAAACACTAATAAACTAAATAGCAACTTATTTTTTATAAGAAGCTTTAAAAAAAATTAATTTATAATTTAAATATATTTTTAATAGTAATAATTTGAAAGGAATCATCATGGACGGAATGGTAATGTGAATTATTTTTGGTGTTATTATAGCTGCTTTAGTTATCTTTTTTGCTTATGCAGCCATCAAAGATTCAATAAAAAATAAAAAAATAAAAAAAGAGAAGGCTGAATTTGAATTAGAAGCCAAAAACTTTTATAAAAAAGCAATAATAAAAACAAATGTAATAATAGAAAAAAATCAAAAATTACTTAGTGAATTCCAAGTAAGTATTGGAAAATACAAAATGTCAGAACTAACAGATACAACTAGAGATATACTAAGTGAACAAATAAAAGAAAAAGACTTTAAAATGTTTTTAATAAAAAATCCTGAATATGCTACTTTTGTGCAAAACTATGTTAATTTAATGGACACAAAAAGTAATAATTGATTAAAAAACAATAAAAATGAATTAAGTTATTTTGAGCAATTAAAAACAGACTTAGATCAAGAATTCTTTAATCAAGCACAAAATGAATTAAGTTTTGAAATAGAGGAAAAATATGAAAAACAACTTTTGAAGAACTCTAAATCTTCCTAATCGTTTAACTCTACTAAGATTAATTTTAGTATTACCTTTTATAATTTTATGTACGATAGTAACAATTTTATGGATGTATCGTTTCGAAAATAATGATGCTTATATTTATGGAATAAGAATTGTAATGCCTTTAGCTATTTTAGTTTTTGTTGCTGCAATGATAACTGACTTTTTTGACGGTTATATAGCTAGAAAAAGAAATATAGTTACATCATTTGGTAAATTATGAGACCCAATTGCTGACAAATTCATTACAACAACAGCTTTAATATTTTTAGCAGCTTGAAACATGATTCCAGTTTGATTGGTCTTACTTTTCGTGCTTAGAGATTTAGTCGTTGATGGATGTAGAAGTGTATTATCAAAACACTCAGTTGATATAGCAGCTAATATTTTTGGCAAAATTAAAACAATGCTTTTATCAATTGGACTTGTAATTACATTAATAGTTTTTACAGTTTATGCTCCATATAATGCAAGTTATTCATCGTTTTATTCAACAGTTAATGCTTATTGATTCACTTATGTAATTAATTTACCTATTTTAATAGCTGGAGCTTTTAATATAATAGCAGCTATACCTTATATTAAAAATGCATTATTGGTAATTAAACAACGTGGTTAGAAACGATTTAAATACCTGGTTTAATTTGCCAGTTTTTTTAAGTGAATTATTAGGTTTATACATTCTAGTTTTAGGCGGATTATTTTCTACATATTTAGCTATAGGTAAGCTAAATAAATTTAAATATACATATGCATTTTTTTATTCATTTTTTACTTTAATTTCATTTTTAATAGCTTGAATAATTCTTAATTCATTTAACAATTTTTCACTATTAAAAATGCCTATAATTAATCCTATTAATTTCATAATTACTTTTATAAACTACATAAAAGTTGAACAAAATTTTATGATATTAAAATCACTTTTATTTATAATTACAAGTCATGTTTTGGCTTTTATTTGTGCTGCATTAACATATAAATTAATTATCAAATATTTTAAAATAAAAGATAGTGAAAAAGTTCATTCAAAAACAAAATTTAACAAAAAAGAATTTTACTTATTAGTCTTATACACTATGATTTTAGTAGTATTTATTTGTATTATTCAATATCTTTTTGTAACCAAATTCAATTTAATAAAACCAGTAATTTCTGGAATAATCATTAGTATTTTTACACTTGTAATATTAATAATTTCAACTAATCATTCATATTTTAGTACTAATATTTTCATGGTAAGCACAAGCTATTTTTACTCAATTTTAAATAAAACTATAAAAAATAGAAACTACTATAAATATGCTTTAAATATTCTATTTCATATTTTAATTTCTATTATTGTAAGTTTAATTTTCGCCTATATTTTCTAAGAATATGGATAAATTATAAAACGGTAAACTAAAGCACCCAAAACTAAAATTAAGATAATCAAAAGTCCGGTTATAGCCAATATAACAGAAGATTTTTTGATATGATGATCGTGTAATGATTTGCTATTGAAATTATTTTCTTTAATAATTTCTTCGACTCTTTCTTTTTTCTTTTCAAAATCTGTGGCTTGAATAATTTCTATATTAGTTGTTCAAGTTTGTTTTTGATCATGATCATTTTGATTATTTGATTGCTTGTTTTCCATGAAATAATTTTAACAAAGTATATAAATAAAGAAAAATTAATTTTATAATTATCTAGGTCAATTACCCAAGTGGCTGAAGGGACCGCTCTCGAAAAGCGGCAGGGGATGAAAGTCCCGCAAGAGTTCAAATCTCTTATTGACCGCCATGCCACTTTAGCTTAGTGGTAAAGCACTTGACTCGTAATCAAGAAACACGAGTTCGATTCTCGTAAGTGGCACCATAATGGTGTTTTTTTTATTACATTTGCAAAAAATTAAATTAGCCAAATGCTTAGGCGATTATTAAGTATAATTTAATATAAATTATGAAAAATTTAGCTAATGAATTAAGACCAAAAAAACTTAGTGATATTGTTGGGCAAAAACATGTTGTTGAGTTATTACAAAAAATTGCATTAAACAAAGTTAAAATGAGCTTTATTTTTTTTGGTGAAAGTGGTATTGGTAAAACATCAGCAGCTTTTGCACTAGCAAATCAAATGAAGCTAAAAACTTCTTTTTTTAATGCATCAATAGACAATAAAAGTGATTTAGTTGAAAAATTAGCAAATTCTGAAATTATTATAATTGATGAAATTCATCGCTTAAATAAAGATAAACAAGATATTTTACTTTCCTATTTAGAATTTGACAAAATAATAATTTATGCAACAACAACAGAAAATCCATATTTTCGAGTTAATCCAGCTTTACGAAGTCGAATGCAAATTGTTTCCTTTAATAAACTTTCTGAAGAAGAAATCGCACAAGGATTATTACTTATTAAGGAAAAACACTTTCCTAAACTAAACATTTCTAAAGAAACACTTTTTGAATTATCTACCTATGGTGCAGGAGATTTTAGAAGTTGTATTAACAACTTACAAATGCTTGGCTTGTTGTGTAAAGATCAAAAAGAAGTCAACAAAGATGACTTAAAAAAAATAATACCTAATATAAGTTTTTATAGCGATTCAAATTCTTCTGCTCATTATAATAATTTATCGGCTTTTCATAAATCACTACGTGGTAGCGATGTAAATGCAGCTCTTTATTATGGGTTTTTAATTTTAAAAACTGGCGACTATCAAGGATTAATTCGTCGGATCAATTGTGTGGCTTATGAAGATATAGGCTTAGCTAATCCTAACATTACATTACGACTAGAAGCAGCTATTAATTCAGTGGAACGTCTAGGTTTTCCAGAAGCAAACTTAGCTCTTGGTTTTATTATTATTGATTTAGCTCTAAGTCCTAAAAGTAATAGTGCATATCAAGCAATAAGTCGTGTACAAAATGACATAGAAAAAGGTAAAATATATGAAGTTCCTAAACACCTAAAAGATGCGCATTATGCATCTGCAACAAAACTAGGTGATGGACTTAATTACAAATATCCTCATGACTATGAATTTAATTGAATTGAACAAGAATATTTACCAAAACAATTAAAAAATCAAGAATATTTTATTTTTGGAAGTACTGAAAATGAAAAGAAATTAAAAAATTATTGAACAAGTCTAAAAAACTTTTACAAAGGAGAAAAACATGATTAAATTCAATGAAATTAAAAACTTAGAAGAACTTAAAGTAGCTAAAAATTTAGCTTATTCTAAAGATGAAAAACTTATTAAACTAAAAGAAACTTTAAAAACTTGTCCTAAAGAACAAAAAAAAGAAGTCGGAATTCAAATTAGCCAACTACTTGAATTTTATGAACAAGAATTTAAAAAAGTTGAACTTAGATTACAAAATGAAGCAATAGCTCAAAAAATTTCTTCACAATACGTTGATGTAAATACTCCTGTTGAAAAACCTGGTTCACTTCATCCTATTACCTTAATTGAAAATCGTTTAAGAGATTGATTTTTAAATAATGGATATTATGAACAAGAAGCCGGTGAAATTTGTTCTGATTTATATAATTTTGAAAGACTAAATATGCCTTCAAATCACCCTGCTAGAGCAATGCATGATTCACTTTATTTAAATCCTACAACGCTTTTACGAACACACAACACAGGAGCTAGTGCTGTAGAATTAGAAAAAAATGTTAATAAAGAATTTTCTACTTTTACTATTGGAAAAGTTTATCGTAACGATGAAGATGATGCAACACATTCTCACCAATTTACCCAAATTGACTTTATATCAGTAGGAAAAGTTTCTTTTTCTAACTTAATTTGAACATTAAAGTCGATGCTTAGTTATGTTTTTGAATTAGAACTAGAAATCAGACTAAGACCTTCTTATTTTCCTTTTACTGAACCTAGTGTTGAAGTCGATATTTTCTACAAAAACCGTTGAATCGAAATTTTAGGTGCTGGAATGATTCACCCAAATGTTCTTGAATTAGCTGGTTACAACAACGATATGAACGGATTAGCTGGAGGTGTTGGAATAGAAAGACTAACAATGATTAAATACGGAATAGAAGATATTAGAGATTTATATAAAAACGACTTAAGAGTTTTGGAGCAATTTAATAATGAAATATAGCTGATTAGATTTATTACAAGTCGAAGGAAAAAAACCATATTTTCAAAAGTTATTAATGCATCTAGAAAAGTTTGAAAATGAAGGCAAATATATTATGCCTGCAAGTCCTGATATGTTTAAAGCATTTGACTACGTGCAAGACAATAACGTAAAAGTTGTTATTCTTGGACAAGATCCATATCCTGGTAAAGATGTAGCTGATGGTTTAGCATTTAGTACGAATTCACAAAAAACACCAAGTAGTTTAAAAAACATGTTTAAAGAACTTAAAAAAGACTATCCTGAAGTACAATTAGAAACAAATAGTTTAGTTTCTTGAGCAAAACAAGGAGTCTTACTTTTAAATACAGTTTTAACAGTAAATGAAGGCGAAGCTAATTCGCATGCTAATATTGGTTGAGAAACATTTACTAAAATTGTTTTAGAAAATGTTATTAAAAAAAATCCTTATGTTGTTTTTGGAATATTAGGTAATGCTTCTAAAGCGGTTGTAAATAAACTAGAAGTACAACCAAAAAATATTGTTTTTCTATCACATCCAAGCCCTCTTGGATATCACAAGTCATTTAAAGATGGACAATTCTTTAAAAAAATAAATAAAATTTTAAA
>NZ_ADNC01000015.1 GCF_000178375.1 Mycoplasmopsis alligatoris A21JP2
ATTTATATTTTGACTTAAGTGACTATTCTATAGGCCAAAACAAAAAGTTATTAGAAATAATTGTAGAATGAGATAAAAAACCAATTAACATTAGTGAAATCATTTTATCAACAAAAAGCAATGAAGTTACAAAAGAAAAAATAAACGAATTAGAAACTAAATTAAATGCTATTAAAACAGATAATCTTAGTTCAATTCAAAAATCAGAATATGAATTGGTTAAAAAAATAATATTAGAGTTTAAAAATAAAAAAGCCTATGGTATAGAGTTATACAACAATTTAATTACTTTATTAAATGTTTTAAATAGTAATGACTCTACTGAAAATAATAAAACACTAATCTTGTTAAATCAAGCTTTAAAAGAAGCTGATGAAGTTTTAAAAAATAAAAATGATTATACCGAAGAAACTTATTTAGAATTTTTAAAAGAAAAAAATAAAGTAGAAAATATTTTAAAAACAAATAATGAATTAAATGATGATCTTAAAGTATTGCATGATGAATTTTTAAAAGCTAAAAAACAATTAATTTTTGATAATACTCAAAGAGATATAGCACGCTTAAAAGTAAAAGACTTTAAAAAAAATTTAGATGTTAGCGAATATGATCCAGTAAAATTTGCAAAATTACAAAAAATTTATAAGGAATTAGAAGATAAAACCAACTCACTAAATCAACTACCACCTAGTGAATTTAGTAAATTATTTGAACAAATAAATTCTATTAATAACAATAATTTTGTTACTATCGAGCCTTGAGACCAAGCAATAAAAAACATTAAAGTTATTTTTTATAAAGATATAAATAAAAAATCTGAATCAATTCAATTAAACGAACTAAATCAACAGGATTTATCATTAATTGGTTATGATCAAGAAAAATATAATTCAAATATTTTATCTATATCAAAAAATATAGAAAAAGATGAATTAATAATTAATTATGAAATTTCACTTAAATCAGATTCACAAAATAAGTCAGTAAACAAAATTTTAATTAACGGTTTTTATAAGGAACAAGAACAAAATTTAAGCAAAACAACAATAGCATTAGTTGCAAGTATTGGAGTTGCTGGCTTAATAGTTTTAACAATAGCTGCAATTTTATTAGTTAAAAAATTTAAAAAATAATAAATTACTATTAAAGGTAAAATTGAGTATATTTAATGCTCAATTTTCTTTTTGAATTTTACTTATAAGTCTATAATGAAGTTAAATAATAATCATTTTATATATTACAATATCATAAAAAATATTGCTATAATTTACATATGAATTTAACACAAATATTAGAAAAACAAAAATTATTAGATGATGCTATGTATGTAAAAATTATTGAAATGCACCCAAATTTAACATTGCAAGAACACAGAAAACAAAAAATGTTGGCTTTAATAGTAGAGTGTTCAGAATTTGCCAATGAAATACAATCATTTAAATATTGAAAGAAAAATAAAAATGTTTCTGAAGAAAAAGCAAAAGAAGAATTTGCGGATATTATGCATTTTATAGGTTCATTTGCAAATGACTTTAAAAGCCCTCGAATTATAGAAGAATTAATTGTTAGTCAAGACTTTAATATTCAATTAACCCAAACATATATAGCTATAGCAGAGGCAATGAAAGAATTAAACCAAGAAATTGTTACTAAAATTTTTGCTCTATGTTTAGGAATGGCTAAACTAGCTAATTTTACTGAACAAGACATTGAGTTATGATATAATAAAAAAAACTTAACAAACTATCAAAGAATTTTAAATAATTATTAAATTCTTTTTTTGCCTAAGTGGTGGAATGGTAGACGCTGCGGACTCAAAATCCGCTGGAGAAATCCGTGCAGGTTCAAGTCCTGTCTTAGGCACCATATAAAAAGACCCGATAATCGGGTCATTTTTTTATGTAACTTTTTTAAAGTATACTTCTTCAATTTCTTCTTCTTTAATGTCAGCGCAATCACCGTGATATAAGTTTTTAATAGCATAAATTTTATTTGCATAATCAACAGCGTCTTTTAAACTTTTACCTTTAATTATCCTATTGATTAACATTCCAACATATGCATCTTGCACACCTACAAAGTGAGCTTCAAGACATTCAATTGGATCAGATTCTTGATAAACACTATTAATGTATGAATACGTTTTTAAGTATGTTTTACCATTTTTTATATATTTTAAAGGACAAACTATTGTTTTGATATTTTCGTATTTATCAACAATATGTCTGATTCGTTTTTTGAATTCTTCCATTGAAATATAGGCCTTTTGTTCCTTGAATCCATCTTTATCAAATCAGCCAATTATTATTTTTGTATGTTCTAAGATTTGATCAATTGTATTTTTGTATTCATCATAATTTAATCATAAATCCTCAAAATATGATACATCTAAACTAGTTGTAATTTTTTTATCGTAAGCTTCTCTGTATAATTCAATTAAATGTTTACGCATTTTTTCATTTGCACCCATAGTTGTAGCACTTGTATGAATTCATTCAAATTCTTCTTTAATAATAGATGCTATAAGTGGCATACTTAATTTTGACTGTGAAAAAGCAGTATTACTTCTATCATATTCAATTCTTGCAGGTTTGATTGCTAATTTTGGTAAGTAATAATAAAGACCCATACGCCCTGCAAAATCGAAAACATAATTTGTTTTAATACTATGTATATTAAAATGCTCTTCAATCCTTTTGTAATTAATATGTTTTTTATCTAAAAAAGTTAAATATGAAACATCATAATCGTTGTAACCTAAAAAAGCAGCTACATTCAAAGCATCTCCACCTATAAAAAATCTAAGTGTATTGTTACCTGAATAATAACCTTCAATGTTAATTCTTAATAAGGTTTCACCTATGGTTAAGATTTTATTAGACATATAAACCCCCGTGTACATTTAATTTTATATATACTACCAAACAATAATATATAACTTTTTATTTTACCACTAAATGCTTAATAATCAATTCATTTTAAAAAAACCGTTCCACATTTTTTTAGAATTATTTGCTTTTTTTAGCATTTTTTTCTTAAAAAATTTACTAGTTTCTTTTGTTTTTTAACTTTTAAGATAAAATTTATATACATTTAATTTTTAACTCTTAACTAGTTAAAATGCAAAATTTTAATAAAAAATTAACTTTTTGCTAAGAGTAAAACATGGATAAAAAAATCAAATAAATTAAATTGGAGAAAATATGAAAAAATTAAATTTGAAAACAAAAGTTTGACATAAATATGCACTTTCTTTTGGAATTGTAGCAATAGCAAGTGCAATTAGTATTTCAGCTATTTATGCTTATGCTAAAAATTCGCCAGATAAGTTAGGTCGTGAAAATCCTACCAATCCTTTATTTTTAACAAATGAATTTGCTGCATCAAACAAAGAAGCAAAATTACAATTTGTTAGCGGGAATAAATCAAGTGTTTTAGGAACATGAGATCATCAAAATGATCAAGTTACTTATTACAATTCAAAAAACGAAGAATTTAAAGTAAGCTCTGAAGAATTTTTAAAAATTTATTATAAAACTAATAAGCATTATCCAATCCTTAACATTCGTTATGGTTCTTTTGATTTTTTCAATGAATATCTTGAAGCTGTTCCTGCAAAAGCTTTTAAAGAATTTACTGATTGATTTATGACAAATGTTTCATGAGGCCCTGAAATTGTTACTCTTAAAGAATTTTCAATTGTTAAAGGTGTTGAGATGCGTGGTAATAGCATTACTTTAGGTTCGCACTCAGATAATAATAAAGAGTACATGACAATTAAGTTTTTTCCGGATGCATTTTTTGGTACATTAGCCGCTTACAGTGAAATCGGGGGACGTGGTAATCAACGTGATTCATTAATGTATAAGCTAAATAAAAAATTATTAAACGCACAAGAAGTTAATGACTTTTTAAGAAATATTGCTAATTACAATATTGTTGCTAATTCAAGTGAAGCAGAACAAAAACTTTATAGTTTTAGAGATATAGTTGATTTTAGAAGTTTAGTAAATAAAAAAGTATGAGTGGCTGAATTTTCTAACTGAGATAATGACTTTAAAAAGCAGTCATTACATGAATATGAAACTAATAGATACTCTTTAACAAATTCTAATTTCATTGTTTTACATGGAAATACGGAAAAAGAGGCTAAAGCTAGTCTAGATGTTATAACGAAAATTTATGAAAAAAATGACTCTTTAAATTTTCTTTCAAAACTGCAAAATGTAAAACTTGTTCAAAAGACAATCTCTAGTTTAAAAATTAAAAAAGTTGAGGTGAACAAAAAAGAAGTTTCAGATTCATACTTAAACATTAATTTTAGTGATGGTACTGATTTTAACTTATTCAAATCGTTTGAAGAAATTGATTTTGAATTTAGTCCTAATTCATTTCATCCATTAGAAAATGCTCATAAATTAAGTAATTCTAATGATTTAACTAAAGACTTGTTGGAACGTGAAATAGCAAGATTAAGAGATAGTAAAAATTTTGTTACAGAGTCTTTAAAAAATCACGAAAGTGAATTAAAGTTACTTCAACCTGAATTTGAAAAAACTGTTCAAAAAATTACAAATAATATTAAAGCAAAAACAGGTGAATTAAATTCTTTAAAAAGTGATCCAAATAAAAATAAAGATGCTATTAGTAAAATTGAAAATGAAATTAAAATATTAGAAAGTGATTTAAGCGATGAAGCTAGATTTTTAGAAAAATCAAAGATTTCACTTTTTGAAAAAATAACTTTATATCGTACTGAAGCAGCAAAATTAGAAATTGACTTATTTAACTATAATAAAGGCTATAAAGATTTGGAAAGTAATGAAAAAATTACAAAAGAAACTGAACTTGCTGCACTTTATACTAAAAGATATCAAATTAGTAGAGAGATTCAAGGAAAATTAATAGACACATATAAACGTTTAAGTTTGACTGACCCAATCAGTGATGACGATTTTCTACTTGATGATTTTGTTGTTTATAATTATGATTTAGCATACTTGCCAAATCAAATTTTTACTAATAAATTTCTTAAATCAATGGCTCAATTAAATTATCTAAATTGAAGAGATTTTTATAATATATATGGTTTTGTACAAAAAAATAAAAATAAAAAAGTTGATGATAAAGCATTTTTTATTTACTCAAAACATTTTGAATCATTATCAAATTTATTTAATAAAAAATATCCTAATTCTACTTTTAAAAATGATTATACAAATATTTTAACAACATATAATAAATTAAAAAATGATGCAGAAATAAATGCTAAAAAATTAAGTGAAATTGATAAAAAAAGAGAAGAAATTTTTGCATTATTTAACGAATCATTCAGTAAAGAAGTGTCGAAAGATAATAAAAAAGAAATAATTCCTGGTACTAATTATATAAGTCAATTTAGTTTTTCAAACTCTAAAAATGGACAAGAAAATATTTTTAAATTAAATAGTGATTTTGATAAATTTTTAGATGAAAACTTTACAAATTTAAGTACATTTTTTAATGATACTAAAAAAAGATGAGACACTTTTTATTCTACATCACAGGCATTTGTGAAGAAATATGATACTGAAATTAAAGATGCTGATAAATGAATTAATGCCTTAGCAAATATTAATAAATTAGTAGCAGCTGATCCTAGCGCCTTACAAAATGATTTACTTGTAAAAAGATTAAAAGGATTAGAAAAAAATGTTGCTGATTCTAAAAGTAAATGAGAATCACACAAAAATGAAGCTGGATTTATAGATTTTGGACAATGAAAAGCACTAGAAACAGTTAATACTGCATTTCCTCAGGCTATAAAACTAAGTTTAGAAATCGAAAAAGCTAAAGATGAATTTAAAACAAATAAAGTTAATAAATTATTTATAGATGTGCAAGCAAAATTTAATCAATTTAAATTAGAATACTTAACTCAAACAATAAATCCACAAGATCCAAAACTTTTAGTTTTATATAATAAATATTTAGCTGAATTTAACAAGAATTTAAACAATTTAAATGAACAAATAAAAAATAAAGAAACATTAAGAGAACAATATAATGCTAAAAAACATGAACTTGTTTTATATAAAATAATTAATTCAGAAAAATTAAATGATGATAATGTAAAAAATGAAATTACTAAAAAAGAAGCTGAAATTAATAAAACATTTAATGATTATTCAACTCTTTCTAATCAATTGTTATTTAACAGTGCAATTTTAAGTGATGATTATTTAGAAAAAAGTTCAGGAAATTTAGCAAATATAGTTAAAGAGATTAGAAAAATAAATAATGAATTAATACTAAATGAATCAAGTTTAGCAAAAACTTCTGAGTTGAATAAATCATTAAATAATTTGAATGGTAAATTAAATACTTTAGTAAAAAGAGTTGAAAAAAACAATAATGATAATGGAATAAAACAACATCAAGAATTGTTAGATTTATTATTCAAACAATTTAATAATGAATACCAGAATTATAAAAATTTAGCCAATAAAGTCGTGATAAATAATCAAACAATTAGTGAAATGGCTAAAGCTATAAAAATCAGTGCTTCAAGTGATGAAATATCAAAATTAGTAGTTGAATTAAAAGAAAAAAATACTGAATATAATAAATTTGTAACAGAAACATTAAATGCATCATTAGACAATTCAATAAAAATGTTAAATGGTCTAAAAAAACAAATAAAAGATCAAATTCAAAAAGCCAAATTAATCTATGATAAAGGTGATTTGGTAAAACAAGAATTGTTTAAAGAATTAGAAAATATAAATTCAACATTTTCTAAATTAACTTTAAATAAGGTTTCTGAAAGTCAACTAAAAATTAAAGAAATTTCTGAATTAAGTAATTTATTATCTAAATCTCTACAAGACTCAAACGAATATGAAATTAATATAAATCAAAATATTACTAAATTTAATGAAATTGACCAGTTTGTTTTTTCTAAGACTAATTTAGCCGATAATTCAAATATCAATAATTTAAATAAAACGTTTTCATCATATTTTAATACTCTTAAAGCAATTGATAATAAATTGTATTTAAGTCATGTTTTAGAGTCTCTTTCAAGTAATCAATTAACATTTTACTCAACATTTAGACTACAAGAAATAAACTGAAAAATTCAAGATGTTAATAGAAAAATTTCATTGTTAAAAACTGACCAAAAAGACTATAATGCAGCTAAAAAAGAACTTGATATTAATTTAAAATCCCTTCAAGACCAATTAAAAGAAACTGAAAAGAAAATTGCTGAATTAGAAACTAAAAACAAAAAAGATCTTGAAGAATACAATAAAGTTTTAGCTACAAAAACAGATGAGCAAAAAGCAAATATAAAAAATAGTTTAAAAACTGCTTTTACAAGTATTGATGCGCACAATAAATTACAAAATAAATTTGATTTGAGTTTTGCAAAACAAGTTGAATTTTTAAAATTACTTGATTCTAAAATAGCAAGCAAAGATCATCTAATTACTAAATATCAAAATTCATTAAAACTTGCCTTAGATTTAAGTTTAAAAGTCAATACTAAAACTTTAATAAACCAAAATAAAGATCAATTATTAAATGATATTAATTACTTAGGTTTTGAATTAAAATCGCAAAGCGATATTTTAGTTGCTAAAACTAAAACAGAATTAAGAGAGTTATTACTTAAAAACAAAATAATTAATGCAAAAACTCCAGATCATGAAATTGAAAAATTAATTAAAACAGTTGCACTAGACAACATTTCTAAAAACAAATCTAAATTATTGGTAACTATTAGAGAAATTGCCAAGGAAAATGAACAAGTGCAGCCTTATACAGATATTTATAATGATCAATTTTTAAAATTTAATATTGATGCTAAATCTTCTTACGATTCTTTATCTGCTTTTGATAACTTATTAAATATTTTTGGTTATAAAAAAGTTTTAGCGCCTCGAATGGTAAGGGAAGAAGGTGATATAGTTGATCCTAGCACTGGAAAAATTTCTAAAGGTTATGCAATTTATGCAGATGGATATCAAAATTTAATGAATGATATTTTACATAAAGTTCCTGAAGCCGCTCAATGATTATTTGGTGATCATTTAGCTGAAGTTGTAGATCCTGAAACCGGCAAAATGACTTATCAAATGCAAAATGGGCCTTATTTAGGATTTTCTAAAGATCACCGTGTTGGATTATGAGCAGTTTTAAAAGCTACTGATCCTAATTTTTCAGGAATAGCTATTGACTTTTTAAAATTTGTTGCAGCCCATGAATATGGTCATCACATGACTCTTAATGGAGCAAAAAATTTAGGTGATAAAGCGCCTGGAAATAATTCAATATTTGTTTCTGCTCTAACTCCTGGTGCTACTCCAGGCGTAAGTAATTACTATAACCGTGATGCATTAAGAATGTATTTAGAAGCCAGAACTAATTTAGCTCTTAATACTCGTACATACTTAAATGGTAAATTTGTACTTAAAGAAGATGGAGAATATCCAGTCTTTATGTATCCTAAGTTAGTTAAACGTGATGGCAAAGAAGTAATTGAATATGTTGAAGAAGATGAAAAAGATATTTGAGGTTCAGAATTATCAGAAACATCTATAGAAAAGGCAATTAGCAACTCATCAAGAAGATTTATTCAAGATTTTGAAGGAATGAAAAAAGCTTTAGAATTAAGAAGAAAAGCACTTAATTTAACCGATAAAAATAAAGACAAAATTTCTATGTTTGATATTTGATTACCAAATGCTATGGATACTTATTCTGGAACTTTAAATCCAACAGTTGAGGGAATTGCAAAATATTTAATATTTGATAAAACAGAAAATAAATATAAATTTTTACCTGGTTCTTTAAAAATGCTAGAAGGTATTTTAAAAGATGGACAAGGAAACAACATAATATTTGAAGAAGTAAATGGTCAAATTTTACCAAAAGTAGCTGACTTTGAATACAAAAAAGAAGGCAATAACGAATCACTAGTTATTAAAAAAGTTCACATTTTTAACAAAGACAATACACCAATAATTTCAGCTCCATTAAATATTAATTTATATAGCTCAGAAGCTGAAAAA
>NZ_ADNC01000014.1 GCF_000178375.1 Mycoplasmopsis alligatoris A21JP2
AACTTATCAATGATCGTATTAGTCTTATTTACATTCGGATTTGGAATTGCAGTAGGATTTAGTGCTAATGGTTTAGCAACTATTGCTAATGAAATTCCTGATTGATTAAGAATTGGATTTAGAGTTGCTGGAGGATTATTACCAGCATTAGGATTTGCTTTAATATTAAAAGTAATGATCAAAAAAGAATACTTAGGATTTGTCTTTATTGGATACTTTTTAACCTTGGTATTCCAAGCAATTGCAACAGTTACAAAAACAAGTTTTTCAGTTTTAGGACTAGCAATTACAGCATTTGGTTTAGTAATGATAATAATTTCTATTGCTAAATTAGCAGGCTTTGATAATAAATTAAAAGCACCAATTATGCAAATGCCAATGCATAATCAAAACCAAGCAGGAGGTCAAGACGATGGAATCTAATCAAAGAACAGATTTTGTGCAAATTAATGAGTCACAAAATCCAAACGAAGCGCTAGGTAAACTATCAATTCTTATGTATATTTGAATTACTTTTAGATCTTATTTACTTCAAAGTGGTTTTAACTATGCTAACTTTCAAGGTCTAGGATATGCAAACGCAATATATCCAGCTCTAAAAAAAATCTATGGTAAAGGGGCTAAATTAAAAGAATCTTTACTAAATAACATCGAGTTTTTTAACTCAAACCCTCAAACTCTTCCTCTGATTACTTCTGTTCATCTATCTTTATTAGCAAACGGACAAAGTATTTCGGATGCAAGAACAATAAAAATGTCTTTAATGGGTCCTTTAGCTGGAATTGGTGATTCTCTTTCACAATTTGCTATCTTCCCATTATTCTCAATAATTGCTGTTGGTTTTGCACAAACAGGATCAATATTAGGACCAGTAATTTTCTTATTTGGAATTAATACAATATTAATAATTATGCGTGTTTCACTAGGTTTATTAGGTTATAAACTTGGAGAAAAAGCAATTGGAAAACTAGCAACATCAATGCAAACAATCATTAGAATTAGTTCAATGGTTGGAGTTACAATTATTGCTGCTTTAGCAATTAGACTAACAAAAGTAAACTTTGCATTAGAATTCTCACAAAGAATCGATGCTGGAGCTGCAGGATTCCAAGTTAAAGTTATTTCTATTCAAGAAATTTTAAACAACATTATGCCTTTAATGGCAGCTGGAATTTGAGTTATGTTTATTTACTTTATGGTAACTAAATATAAATGAAGTCCATATAAAGTAATTATCGTAACAATTTTAGTTGGAATCACTTGTGGTGTATTTGGAATATTAGGAGTATAAAATGCCAGTAGAGTTAATATTAATCGGACACGCTCAATATCCAAATGGATTAAAAAGCGTTTTAGAATTTGTTGTAGGTTTAGAAGATAATGTATATGCCTATAATATAGACGAAAATAAAGAAATCGATGAGTTAAAAAAAGAATTAGAAACTCATATTAATAACGACAAAATTAAGCTAATAATTGCTGATATTCCTGGTGGTTCACCACACCAAAAAGCTATGGAATTAGCAATTAATAGTGATAATGAAAATGTAATGATATTTGCTGGACTAGGAACATCAATGATTATTGATTTAGCAATTAAAGCTTTATTATTGAATCCTAGTTCATACCAAGCACTAAAAGAATCTTGTCAAGCTGTTTATGAAAACGTAGCAAGCTTTTCAACTTTCTATAAAAAATAAGAGGTAATTATGATCGAAAAAGCAAATTTAGTTTTTGAACAAAATCAAGTTGTTTACTTACAAAATCAACAAATAATTTTATACGTATTTTGCTCTTTAATAGCACTTTACATCATTTTTATGCTTGTTGTTATTCCTGTTTTAAAAAAGAAAAAGGATGATAAAAACTTTAAAAAGAGAATGAAATTATATCAAGAATTAAAACCAGGTCATGAAGTTTTTTTGGCAAGTGGTGTATTTGGTGAATTAGTTGACAAACAAGGTGAAATTTATTTTGTAGAAATTGCTCCAAAAGTTGTTATAAAAGTCAATCGTAACTATATATTAGGCTTTTTTGATCAAGAAATCTCTCAAAAAATCAATGAAGAAAAAACCAAAAAAAGTAAAGGATAATTATGGAATTTAATTTAGATTATTTTAGTGTCAAAGACAAAGTTATTATTGTTACTGGTGCTAATATGGGATTAGGTTTAGCTTATGCTAAAGCCCTAGCTTCTTGTGGAGCAAAAATTGTTGTTGCTCATTATGATGACAACACTAGTGAAATAAGCGAATACTTAACAAGCAAAAAAGTAGACTTTTTACTTGTTAAAGGTGATTTAACAAAGCAAGAAGATCAAGATTTACTTGTTAATAAAACAGTAGAAAAATTTGGAAGAATAGATGTTTTAGTAAATAATGCAGGTACTATAATTCGTGAACCATTATTAGAATATAGCCAAAATTCTTGAAATAGAGTAATGGACATAAACTTAAATTCTGTTTGATTCCTTTCTCAAAAAGTAGCAAGAGTTTTTAAAAAACAAGGTCATGGAAAAATTGTTAATGTAGCTTCTATGTTAAGTTATCAAGGTGGAAAATTTGTTCCTGCTTATACAGCTTCAAAACATGCAGTAGCTGGAATTACAAAAGCTTTTGCAAATGAATTAGCTTCTTTAAACATACAAGTTAATGCAATCGCTCCTGGTTATATTGAAACTGCAAACACTGCTCCTATTAGAGCTGATAAAACTAGAAATGCTGAAATTTTATCAAGAATTCCTGCTGGACATTGAGGACAAACTGATGAATTAATGGGTACAATTGTCTTTTTAAGTTCAAAAGCTAGTGACTACTTAAATGGAGCAATCATTCCTGTTGATGGTGGATGATTGGCTAGATAATGCTAAAAACATTAAAAGAAAATAAAATTGTTGCTGTAATTCGCGAAAACGACTATGACACAGCTAAAAACAATATTGATTTACTTATACAAAATGGTGTAAAAATAATTGAAATTACACTTACAACACCAAATGCTTTAGGTCTCATAAAGCATTTTTGTGCCCTTAAAGATGTAATAATTGGTGCTGGAACTGTATTAACCTTAAATGATGCACAAAATTGTTTAAAAAATGGTGCTAAATTTTTTGTTAGTCCACATTTTTCTGAACAAGTTAGTCAATTTAGTTTAGAAAATAAAATCGATTATTTACCTGGTATTTTTAGTCCTACTGAAGCTATAAATGCCTATAATAAAGGACATAAAGTACTAAAACTTTTTCCAGCAGCAATACTAGGTCATAAATTTATAGCAGATTTATCTAAGCCTTTTCCTTTTTTGAATTTTATGCCAAGCGGTGGAGTTAATTTAGAAAATGCTTCAAGTTGATTAACAAGCGGAGCTATTGCTATAAGTGTTGGTTCTGATCTATTAAAAGGTTCTACACAAAAAGAAAAAATAGAAAGTATTAAAAACTACTTAAGGATAGTAAAAAATGATTAAAAAAGTTTTAACAATGGGCGAAACATTAATTAGATTAAATTTTAATCCAGATGATTTATATGATGGAAATAAAATCGAATACTTTTTTGGTGGTGATGCACTAAATGTAGCTAGTATTTTAGGTATAAACGGAAATAAAACTTATTATTTAAGCGCTTTAAATGAAAAAAGTTTGTTTACGAAAAAGCTAAAACTCTTTATGAATTCTAATCTTGTTAAAAGTCAATTTGTATATCAAAATAGCTATAAATTAGGTAAATATTTTTACTCGCCAATTAATCCAGATAATTCTTCAAAAGTTGAATATGATCGTACAAACACTTGTTTTAGTAATTTAGATTTAGATCAAAATGAATTAAATAAAATTAATGATAAAAATTTTGACTTAATTCACTTAAGTGGAATTTCTTTAGCAATTAATCCTGAATTAGTTTTAAAAATTACTAAGTCGCTAAATAATTCAAATTCACTTAA
>NZ_ADNC01000013.1 GCF_000178375.1 Mycoplasmopsis alligatoris A21JP2
GAAGATCTTAAATATGAAATTTTAGATGATTTTGAGTATGCAAAATTTCCTTTAAATTCATACAGTGTGTTAAAAACTTTAATAAAAGTTTATAAAAAGAACGGACAAACAAAAATTTATCCTTGGTATTCAATTGATTTTAATGTACACTATCATTTATTTAAAGGTTATTCCACAACTGATAAATTAAATTATACAAATGCAAATTTATGAGATGTATTTAAACATAAAAATAATAAATTAATTGTTCCTAAAGGATTAGATGCTAATGAATTTTTTACAAAAAATATCGAAAAAATTATTTCTTTTGTTTTTTGAAAAAATAGAAACAACTTAATTTTCTGAAACAATAAGTCACTGTTACAAACTGAAGCTTTAGAGTTGTTTTTATCTATGGATAAGTCAAAAAATTATTTACATAGTACTATTTCAAACATCATTTTATCGTATTTAATATCTAATGATGAAAATGATTTTTTATCAGGTATAGATGATATTAATATAGATTTTATAGGAGTATCAAATCCTGGTAAGTTACAGATAAAAATAGATTTTTTAAATAAAAATTTAAAGTCACTATTAACAGATGAAAACAAAAATAAAATTATTGAAATTGATTTTTTTAAAGGCACTACTAGTAAATACGTAAAAGAAAACTACATTGAAAACAAAAAATTAACAATTGAAAACTCTCCATTAATTGCACACTTTATTAAAAATAACTAAAATATATGCTTCCATATTTTTCATAAATATGGTTTTTATTCGATTAAATTCTTTTGATACTATTATAGAAATTAAAGAGAGAAACCAATAAACTAAATATAGTTAATGATCAATAAATTCCAAGTAGTTTTGAATATGAAATTTTATTACCATGTTTTAAACAACTTAACATAATAATTTATGCAAATATTCTAAAACTGAAAAAACGGTTATCTATATAACGTCACATAAAACATTTGTTAATGCATTAATGAGTCAATAATTTAAAAATTTTTAACGTAAAGTCACACTTATTTATAAAAATAGACAAAATAAAATAAGACAAGAACGATGTGTCCCTAAGTGTTAGATTTTAAGTCTAACTTATTGTGATTACATCATAATGTCTTATTTTTTAAATTATTTTTTAAGTAATTTCTTAACTCTTGTTACTAAGTTATCTACATTGAACCCTTTAAGTTCATATACTTTTTGACCATCTTCACTTCAACCATATCCACTTGATAAGAATGCATCAAATTTATTGTATTTACTTAATCTAAATCACATAGAATCGCTTGTAGCTTCAATTGCAAAGATAGGTTTTTTATCAAGCCCTAGGCTTAAAGCTAAGTTTTCATCATTTATTAAATTTTGTAAATGTGGCACTGAAATTACTTGAGCTTTAATTTTTAATGATTCTAATTCTTTAGCAACTTTTAAAGCTAATTCAACTTCTGATCCACTAGCTAAAATACTTAAGTCGTACTTTATTTCATTTTTTACAACATAAGCATTTAATAATTTTGCTTTTGTAGGTAATAAATTAAATGACTTTAATGGTTGTCTACATCCAATAATAGCAATTTGATTTTTTCTATTATCTAGTGCATATTGAAACGCTGCTAGCATTTCTGATTCATCACAAGGTCTAATAACTTCCATATTTGACATTGCTCTTAACATTGGAATTTGATCAAAAGGTTGATGTGTTGGACCATCACCTCCTACTTGATAAGAATCATGAGTAAATACATGAATCCCAGGAATATTCATTAGCGCTCCAAGTCTCATTGCAGGCTTCATATAATCAGAAAAAGCTAAAAATGTAGAATCAATAGTTCTTAAGTTAGAATCTAAATAAATTCCATTATTAATTGCTGACATTGCAAACTCTCTAATTCCATATTTAATATTTTTTCCGCCTTGTGCAACAAGTTGTTTAGAAAACCCAACTTTTGTAGCAGCATATAAATCAGCACTACCTCCAACGATGTTAGGGTAATTAGCATCAATATATTGCATAATTGTTCCTATATAGTTTCTTGTTGCTACATTTGTTTCTTTAAATTCTACGCCTGTTAAATCATATTTAAAATCTTGTGATGTTATTTGTTCAAACAATTTAGCTTCTGATGGATAAGCGTTTTTGTATGCCGCATATAAGTTCATTCATTTTTCGTAAACTTCTTCTTTTTTAGCTAAAAGTTCTTGCCCATAGTCATATACGTCAGAATCATAATCAAATGGTACAGTGTTTTTTAATCCTACTTCTTCTTTAAATTTAATAGTATTTTCAACGTTTAATATACCGTTGTGTCCACTTGATTTATCTGCTACGTGAGTGTGTGGCGCAATAATTGTTTTTATTTGAACGTATGATGGTTTATCAGAATTTTTAGCATCTAATAAAGCTTTAACTATGCTAGCATGATCATTTACATCTGCGACAAAAACATTAAAATGTTGTGCTTTAAAGTACTCTAATAAATTAATTCCATTAACTTCATTTGAACGTGAATCAATTTGAATATCATTATAATCATGAATTAAAACTAATTTATTTAGGTTTAATGTTCCTGCAAGTTGAATAGCTTCAAGCGCTACTCCTTCTTGAACACATCCATCCCCATGTAATACATAAACATCGTGATTAACTATTTCATAATCCTTTTTGTTAAAATTAGCTTGTAAGTATTTTTGACTTAAAGCCATTCCAACTCCCATTGCAACTCCTTGCCCTAATGGCCCTGTTGAAGCATCAACAAAATCTGTATTTTCAATTTCTGGATGAGATGGAGTTTTTGAATGAATTTTTTTATGATTTTTCATGTCCTCTTTAGATAATAAACCTAAAAAATGCATAACTGAATACATACTCATTGAACCATGACCAGCACTTAAAACAAATCTATCTCTATCGATTCATTTTGGATCTGTTGCTGAAAATTTCATATTTTTTGCTATTAATTCGAAAGTAATTGGTGCAGCTCCTAAAGCCATTCCTATGTGACCTTGGCCAGCCTTGTTTATTGAATCAAGAGCAATGGATTGCATTGAAGCAATAAATTTTTTCTCTATTTTATTTTTCATTATTTACCTACCTTTTATGTAATTATATTAAATATTTTTTCATTTTAAACAATATGGCAATACTTGTTAAAATTAAAACAAACTTAATTGTTTGCTTATTAATTAATAATGTATAACAACAAATCTTGCAAGTCCATTTATGTCGTTTATAATTTCTAAATTAATTTGTAGTGATAATTTTTCTCAATACAAAATATGAAGAGGATTAATTTCAAAATAAATTTTTCCATTTTTGTTTAAGTAATCTTTAGCTGAATTAATGATTTTTTTATAAAAATACAAACCTTGATCACTTGCATATAAAGCATGGTGAGGTTCATAATCTAAAACGCTTTTTGAAATTTCTTCATTCTTCATTAAATAAGGCGGATTTGATACAATAATGTCAAATCTTTTATTTATATTTTTAAATAAATCAGATTGTATAATTTCTACTTTTGCATCATTTAAAATACTATTTTCTTGACTTTGTAAAATTGCCTCATTATCAATATCAGCTAATGTAATGTTAAAACATTTTTGATTTTTTTTAAGCGCTATACCGATAAAGCCTGAACCTGAACATAGATCTAAAATATCAATATTTTCCTTATGTCTAGATAAAATTAAATAAACTAATTCTTCTGTTTCATAACGAGGAATTAAAACCTTATGATTTAAATTTATTTTTACATTTGCATATTCAACATAGCCAATAATTTTTTGAATTGGGACTCTTTTAGCGATTTGTTTAATCTCAAAAAAAGATACAGTTTGTTTTAAACCATATCTTCTTTTTTCTTTGATTAGTTGACTAATCGAAGACATTAAAGACCAGCTTCTTTTAGTTTTTCATCTTGTTCTGCAGTTAAAAGTGAATCAATAATAGAATTTACTTTCCCTTCCATAACAGGAGATAAACTAGTTGAATATGAAATTCTATGGTCTGTTACACGATCTTGTGGATAGTTATAAGTTCTTATTTTTTCACTTCTAAATCCTAAACCAGCTAATTTTCTGTAACCTGATTCTTCTTCTTGTTTTTTCTTAAGTTCTAAATCGTATAGTTTCGATTTTAAAATTCTCATTGCTATTTCTTTATTTTGAATTTGACTTTTTCCTTCTTGACAAGAAACAACTATTCCGGTTGCATTATGAGTAAGTCTAACTGCTGAATCGGTTGTGTTAACTGATTGACCACCATTACCACTTGATCTAAAAACATCAACTCTAATATCTTCAGGTTTTACTTCTATTTCAATATCATCATCAATTTCGGGCATAACAGTAACGGTGGCTGTTGAGGTATGAACACGACCTTTTGTTTCAGTTACTGGAATTCTTTGAACACGATGTACACCGCTTTCAAATTTTAATTTTGAATATGGTTTTTCACCTGTAACTGTAAAAGTAATAAGAGTAAAACCTCCTGCTTCTGCTCTAGTTTCATCTAAAACTTTTAATCTCATGTCATTTTGATCGGATCATTTTTGATACATTCTAAATAAATCACCAGCAAAAATATTAGCTTCATCTCCTCCTGCTGCTCCACGAATTTCAACAATAACATTTTTTGAATCATTTTCGTCTTTAGGTAAAATTAATATTTTTAATTCCGCACCAAGTTTAGTCATTATCTCTTCGTTTTCTGAAATTTCAATTTTTGCAAGTTCGACTAGCTCAGAATCTTTTTCAGCTAACATTTCTTTTGCGTTTTTTAAGTTTTCTTCAGCATTTAAATATTTATTAAAAGAAACAACTATTTCTTCAATTGAGTTAAGTTCTTTGTTCAATTTTGTATATTTTTTAATGTCCGAAATAACATCAGGATTAGCTAAGTTTTGTTGCATTTCTTCATATTTACTTTTAATACTTAAAAGTGATTTGTACATTGTTTGTTCCATAATTTTCAATTATATTATAAAACTTGATTTTAGGCATTAAATACATTTTTTTTAGTACACATTTTATAAAAAAACTCAACACCGTTGAGTAATTAAATTAATTCACCACCTATACGTTTGTTGTCTTTATCAATGTTTAAAATTTTAACTTTTACATCTTTTCCAAGTAAAACTTCTTGGTTGTTATATTTACTTTTATGTACAAAAACACTGTCTTTAATTCCTATAAAAATAAATATTCCAAAATCAGTTATATTTAAAATTCTTCCTTCATAAGTTTCATTCACTTTTAAATCATTAATATCTTTTAAATCCAAATCAATTTTAAAACCTTTTTTATTATCTCTAATATCGCGAGTTGGGTTTTTTAGTGATTCTAAAATTAATTCAATAGTATATTTATCACTTTTGTAATCATTAATTAATTGATCAACTTTAGGTTCTTTATTAAATACGTTTTTTTCTACGTCATAGTCATATTCGGCAATGATTTTATTTGCTAATGAATAATTTTCCGGGTGAATATTGGTTTTATCTAAAAAATTATTTGAGTTAAAAATTCTTAAAAAACCAACTGCTTGTTCAAATGATTTAGGACCTAGTCCTTTAACTTTTTTTAGTTCTAATCTGTTTTTAAATTCATTATTTTCTTTACGATATTCTAAAATATTATCAGCTATTTTTGAACTTAAACCTGAAATATGAGTAAGAATTTCTTTTGTTGCTGTATTTAAATTTACACCAACTAAGTTAACGACTTTATCAACTTTAAAATCTAATGCATTACCTAAATCTTTTTGATTTAAGTCATGTTGATATTGACCAATACCAATTGATTTAGGATCTATTTTTACAATCTCGTTTAAAGGATCTTGAAATTTTCTACCTATATTTATTGCAGATCTTTGTTCAACTGATAAATCTGGAAATTCCTTAATCGCTACATCAGAAGCGCTATAAACACTAGCTCCAATTTCAGAAACTACTTCTACTGGAATGTGTAAATTAAATTTTTGTAAAACTCTTTTAATGAATTGAGTAGTTTCTTGACTGGCTGTACCATTTCCTATAACAATCATATCTACAAAATATTTATCAAGAATTTTTTTAATAATGCTTTGTGCAATGTCTGGCCTTGCATTTTTACCGTTAGGATAAATTATATCTATGTTTAAAACATCTCCATTTTTGTCTAAAAGCGCTGTTTTGCAGCCATTTATGTATGCTGGATCTATGGCTAAAACAACTTTATTTTTAACAGCGGGTGTCATTAACATACTTTCTAAATTTTGAGAAAACAAATCAATTGACTTTTCTTCAGCTCTTGTAAAAAGCATAGTAAATGTTTCTCTTTCTAAAGAAGGTTTTATTAAACGAGTCAATGAATCATCAATAGCTTGGTTAATTAAAGAAGCAGTTCTTTTGTTTTTAAAAAACATGTTACTTAAATTATGCTTAACAAGTTTGTCATTAATGTCTATTTTTAAAGTTACAATTTTTAAATTAACAGCTCTATTAATAGCTAAAATTTGGTAGTTTTGTACTTTATTTACTAAATTTTTAAATTGATAATAAAGTTTGAAATTGCTTTTTTCATCTAATGTTTCATCTTTAAGTTTTGTTTCAATTCGTCCAAAATTTAAATATTGGTTTCTAATAAAATTACGAACTTCGGTATCTTGACTAATTCATTGAGAAACAATATATAAAGCATTTTCAATTGCAAATTCAACACTTGTTACTTTATCACTTAAAAACTTTTGTGCAAAACTATACGGGTTAAATTTAATATCAGTGTTTGTAAATATTTGTTTTGCCAATTCCTCTAGACCTAAGGCAATAGCGTCAGTTGCTTTTGTTTTTTTACCTAATTTAAAGGGTTCGTAAATGGCTTCTAAATCAGCCTTTTTTGTTGTTGCTAAAATCTTTTTTTCTAAATCTTCAGTCAATAATTTTCTTTCTTTTAATATTTCAATTATTGCTTCTTGACGTTTAATTAATTCTCCAAAATAAGTGTACATAACATCTATTTGATAAATTGTTTCCTCATCAAGTCCTTCGGTCACTTCTTTACGATAACGAGAAATAAAAGGAATAGTATTCCCCTCTTGTAATAAATCTAGTGTTTTTTTAATACGATTTTGTGAAATATTTAATTCACTTGCTACGAAATTAAGTGCTTTGTTCATTTGTTTTTACCTTTTTAGTTTTTTGTTTTTTTGTACCTTTAATAATTTTGTTTCATTTTCTAATTTCTTTGTAAGTGTTTATTTGTAAACTATTAAAAAGATTTTCATAATCAGAAATATTAATAGTATCTGGTAAATCATTTGCGGCAGTTAACATAGAAATAATTGTGCTTTCTAAGTTTTCTGTTGTTGCTAAGACAACATGGCTTTGTGTGTTTTTAATATTAAAAATTGTATCTTTGTTAAAAATTATTAATGAACCACACACAAACTTTTTACGTGCTGCTTTAAAAAGATGTTTAATATGGTTATCATTTTGAATTACAGGATTTTTAATTTTATTTTTTTTACCTTTTGAATTAGTGATTATTAAAAATTCACTTGCTGCATCACCAGTTATATTTCCAGAATAGTATTTTTGTTCAACTACTAAAATAAGTTTAGATGTTAATAAGATTCCATCAACTTCAAACATATTGCCATCATAGCTGTATGTTCCTCCGGGTAAATATTTAATTCTTTTATTTTGACAAAAATTTTGAATTTGTTTATTTACATGTTGCTCAAAAATAAAGCCTTTTGATTTATATTTTTTATTTTTTATATATGCATATGTAAAAAGTAACATTGTTGCAATAACCAACATTAGCATTCCAATTATTCCAAGAATAGTAAATAGTAAATGGTTATTTATTTGAGTTTTTGAAGTAATATTTTCAAAAAAAAGTTGTGCTGTTTGTTTCATAGTTTAATTATAAGCAACATTTTAAAAAATAACTTAATTAATATATTTTATTTACAAAAAAACGACCTAAGCCGTTTCTTATTTTTGATTAGGAAAAGACATGTTGTCATTTCTATAATTTTTAAATTTAATTACATAAACCATAAATGGATTAAAATATGCCCTTGTAAATCCTTGACAGAACAAGAAGAAGAATGGAGCTACTAATCCACCTAAAATCATTGTAAATGTTGCTATTAACAATGATCTTATTGTATCGTTTGATGCTATATCACCGTTAAATAAGTAAAATAGTGCAGGAGTTTGTTGCGCTAATCCTCTAGCTGGATTTATAGCTGCTGTTCCACCTAAAATACCCATTCAAACTGATAAAGATATTACAAACATAATAAGAACATCTCTGTATTTATCTTTAATGTTTGGTGAAAAAATTGGGAATAATAACACTGAAGTCATAACCATTTCTATAAAGAAAATTCATGTTCCTCCAGCTGCTAGTAGAGAATCTGTGTTATTTGGGACTACATTTCCAAATGCTTTTTTTGCCGAATTTAAGGCCATTATAGGTGAATTTGGAAATTCAGAACCTGAGGTCATTTTTCCAATTCCAAATATAATTGCACCAGCAATAATACATCCTATTATTTGCATTGAAATTTTCATAGAAGTATATTTACCTGTATTTGTACCATTTAAATATCTAGTGATAGAAACCGCTGGATTTAAATCACAACTTCAACGTAAAAATATTGCTAAACATAATCCTACAACAATAAACCCGGCAAAAAATCCTACGATAATATTGTGTAACAGAAAGATATGTTCAATTTGAGTTGTACCAACATTTAAACTTAAACCTGCAAGTCCAAGTGAAATAAATATTGTTCCAATTAATTCAGAAAAAGCATGTTTTAATCATGTTTTAGTATCTTTAGGCTGCTGCACATGATGCCTTTTTTCTTTAGTTAGTTTAAAGAAACCAAATAATTTTTGTAATTTAGTTTCATTATTCATTGTTTCGTTTTTCATTGTTTCCTTTTAATTATTTTTTAACCGTTTTTAATTTTTTCATCCGGTTGTATAGTCAGAGCTTTTGAAAAATCACTTTTTTGAGCATCATCAGCATTATTAAGTGTAATTGTTGCAATTTGTGTTAAAGCAACATTTGTTAAAAAAGCTTGGTGAGAAGTAATTAAAACATTTTTCATTTTAATTAGTTCATTTCATTCAGGATCAAGCTTTTGATATTCTTCAGCACGAGTAGAAATATCTTCATAGAATCTACCTTCTTCTCTTTCAAGCACATCACTTGCTAAACCGCCAATAATTCCTTTTTTAAGTCCATCAATAACATCAGTAATATTCATTAATTCACCTCTAGCGGTATTAACAATAATTACTCCATGTTTCATTAATCTTATTGCATCTTCATCAATTACGTAACGTGTTGAAGGAAGTAATGGCGCATGAAGTGAGATAAAATCACTTTCTTTTAAAACTTTTGTTAATGGTGCATATTCAAAACCTAATTCATTTGCTAAATTTGGAAAATTCTCTTCATTAAATGAGTCAAAAACTAAAACTTTTGCGCCCATTCCTTTTGCTATTTTAACAAATGATTGACCGATTTTTCCACCACCAATAACTCCTATTGTTGAACCATGAACACATAATCCATCAAGTCCATTTAAAGAAAAATTGTATTTTTTTACTCTTCTATTTGCTATAACTATTTTTCTGTTCAAAGCCATCATAGAACCCATTGCAAATTCAGATACTGATTCTGCTGAATAATTAGGGATTCTAAATACACTTATCCCAAGTTCTTCCGCTTTTGCTAAATCAACTTTGTTATACCCCATTGATCTTTGCAATCATACTTTGATACCTTCTTTAGCTAATAATTCTAAAATAAATTTATCACCAAATGTGTTTACAAAACCACAAACAGCATCAAATCCTTTAGCTAATTTAACTGTATTAATTCCTAAATTTTCTTTAAAATAAGTTATTTCATGACGACCATTATTTACTTTATCAAAATATTTAATGTCATATTCTTTTGCATCAAAAAATGCTATTTTCATATTAACTCCTAATAGATTTTATTAATATAAATAAAATCACAATAATTATATATTTTTCTATTTTTCATATCATATTTTTAATGGTTAAAAAACAAAAAAATGGAAATATTACTAATTTTCATATTTTTGTTTTATAAAAAAGTAAATTTTTTCTTTATTTGCCTATTTCATTGATGAAAAAGTAAATAATTCAAAGTAAACAAATTTAATTATTTTCCTTTTTATGTGTTTTTACTAAGAAAAATACATATTAAATTGGAGGAAAAATGAAAGATTATTTATTATATTATTCATGAATTAATAATGGAGATAATTACAAAGTATTTTTATCATTAAAAAATAAAATGCCAATGGATCATGAAAAACTTAAAACAATAAAGCATTACCTAACTAAAAACAATATTAATTACATAACGTTTGTTGATGTTAATTATCCTGAAAAATTATTAGTTTATAAATATCCACCTTATGTTATTTACTATAAAGGTAATTATGATATTTTAAACAAGGACAATATTTACTGTATAACCGCTGAAAAAGTTGGGCAAAAAACAGATGAGTATTTTAATCAGAACAAAGATATATTAATAAAAAATACGACCTTACTTACTAATTTGTATAAAAATTTTGACCAAGAAATTAACGGATATTACAAAATGCACAATAAAGATATTATTAGACTTTTTGCTTATGGTTTTAATTGAGATAAAAACGAACAAGGTGATATAAAAATGGAAAATGAATTATGAATTTCTCAATATCCGCCTGAAACTCATCCAAAAAACCATCGTTTTAGAGAAAGAAATTTAATAACAGCTGCTTTAGCTAAAGAGTTAATTATTATTTCTTCTTTACAAGAAAGTAAAATAATTCACTTAGCAAATTACTTTTCAGAAATTGGAAAAGAAGTAAATTGTTTTCCAGGAATCTCTTTAGATGATGGAAATAATGAACTAATAAAAATGGGAGCAAATTTAATAACCCAAATAAGCGATGTAATTGTGTACTAAAAAAACAGCAAGAACTGTTTTTTATTGTTTTTTGTTTTCAGTAAAACTTATTTTTTTACTGTAACTTTTCTTTCTGTATAAACTGAAGCAAACTTTCTGTTTCTTCTTGTTTCATATTTAACATATCCATCGATTAACATGAAAAGTGTATCATCACTTCCACGTCCTACATTAACACCAGGAAAAATTTTTGTACCTCTTTGACGGTAAATAATTGATCCTGCTGTTGCAAATTGTCCATCACCTAACTTAGCACCTAATCTTTTACTGTGACTATCACGTCCATTACGGGTCGAACCACCGGCTTTCGTATGTGCCATTTCTTACCCCTTAATCTCTGTTATTTTAACACGTGTATATGGTTGACGGTGTCCAAGTTTTCTTTTGTGTGTTGACTTTGCATTGTGACGGTAAACAACGATTTTTTTCGCTTTACCTTGTTTTTCGATGATTCCGCTAACTTGAGCGCTTTTTAAATATGGTTTACCAATTTTAGAATTTACAAGTAATACTTTGTCAAATGTAACTGTATCACCTTCATTTCCTTCAATTTTTTCAATAAAAATTGTTTGGTCTTTTTTAACAAGTAATTGTTTGCCACCTGTTTCGATAATTGCTAACATGCAATACCTCCAAATGTGGTCGCGTCCTTGAGGTGCTATGCTTGAATACCTTTTTGGAACGGTTACTGAAAGTAACATACATATTATAAGCAAAAAGTAAAAAATTCCTAACAAAAAATTGCTTGATTTTATGTAATTTTGTTTTGATTTTTTTGTCTATTTTATAGGTAAATTAGACTAAAAGTTTAAAAACATTGCTTCTGAGCTTGATATGTTGCTTGCTTTTGATTCTCATTTATATGTTGTATCACTAGTTTTTATTTCACCTTTTGCAGAATTAACAGATTTAACTAATCCTACAACTGAATTTATTACGCCAAATATTAAAGGAATTGCGCTCATTAAAGTTGTTACTAATGTACCAACTTCAATTTTGTGCATTTCTTCTTGACTTAATTTTTCTAAATTTTCTATTTTCATATACCTCCGTTTTTGTTATTGCTAAAAAGGTAAATAAAAACAAAAAAGGCATAAAGTCCTTTTTATTCCACGAAATTGGTATTAAAACTACCGATAATATTTTTAACAGGCATTATTGAGATAAATAATGCTCTATCAACTTGTTTTAAATCATTTATTATATTTTTTGTTTCTAGTAATAACATTACCGTTTCTACCTTGTATATAGGTTTTCCGGTGTATCCACTAGTTAAAGCAGAAACTTCATAACCATGTCAATATTTAATAAGTTTTAAATATGCTAGAACTTTAGCTGGATCAGAACAAGAAATAGATAAAACGACTTTTTTATATTTAGGATACAAGATATTTAAAACAACATTGGTAACTAATATATAGGCAAATGTGGATAATTCCCTCATTCCAAAAATTATTTTGTTTCCATTTCCATCTGTATTAGGTTTAATAAAACTAAATATTATTAAGAAAATAGTTGCAGTAGAGAATGAAACTAAACTCATTAAAATAGCTATATTTTTCTTTGTTTTAGTTGAATAATAATAAACAATAATATCAGTTCCCCCAGTAGATCCACCAGCTTTTCAAGTTAGCGCTATACTAACTGCTATAAAAAATGAACCAAGTGAACCATATAATAAAATAGGTCAAGTAATTTCATGTTTATCAATACTTCAATTAGGAACGAAATTAAATAATTTAAATAAAGTATCATGCACAATAGGAACAGTAAAAATTATATTAACCCCAATTTGAGTAATCATAAAAATTAAAGTAAGTCAAATAAAACTTCTTTTAATTTTAAGGCCAAAAGTCAAAAACAAAGGTACATTTATACCTAAATAAATTAAGGCGAAATATGGTTTTAAAACTGGAAAAGATAGTTGTAAAAGTGTAGGAACTCCAGTTAATCCTGAAGGTATAGTATCAGCTCTGTCTAAAAATAACTGAATTCCAAAGTTGAAGATAAAAGCTGCAAAAATTACCATTAAAATTCTTATTCAGTATTTTGTAATAAAACGTTTTGGAGTAAGTTTTGTTTCTCGGTTATTCAAAAGATGTTTACCCATACTGTATTTAATTAATTCAGCATTAACATCAATTTCTTTTTGGTCAATTTCTATATTTTGGTTAATTTCAAGATGTTCGTTAGGACCAATGATTTTGGTTTGATCAATTGAGTCTGATTCATTCTTATTTTTCTTAATCATGTATACAATTATAAGTTATTTATAAAAAACTACTTTTATATATTTGCAAAAATTATGAAAAAAAACTCTCCATTGAGAGCTTTAATTAAAATTTAATATGACATTGAATATTTGGATGTTTATCTGTAAAATCTTGGTGATATTCTTCAGCTAAAAAGTAATTTTTTAGTTCTAAAATTTCCGTAACAACCTTGCCACTAATGTTTTTAGATAATTGTGCAATTTTATTTTCTATTATTGCTTTATCATCTTGATTAACGTAATAAATTCCATTTCTATATTGAGTACCATAATCTGGACCTTGGTAATTTAAAGCGGTTGGATCAATTACACTAAATAATGCTTCAACTATTTTTTCTAGCGAAGTAATTTTTTCATCATAAAAAATTTCTACTGCTTCAACAGCGTTTGTATTTTGAGTTTTAACTTGTTCATAAATTGGATTGTCAATTTTTGAATTTGCATATCCTACAGTAGTTTTAGTAACTCCTGCAATAGTTTTAAAAAAACCTTGTACTCCTCAAAAACAACCACCTGCTACATAAACTTTTTTCATATTTTCTCCTAAATGAATAAAAAACGCATGAAGCGTTTTTCAATTATTTTTCTATTTTAATTTTTACACTTGGTCCCATTGTTGCTGATACTGTTAAGTTTAACATGTAAGTACCTTTAACAACTGATGGTTTAAGTTTTCTAATTAAAGAAATAACAGTTTTAGCATTTTCAACTAAATTTTCTGTTGGCATGCTTGATTTTCCGATTAATGTATGTACAATTCCGGCTTTATCTGTACGATAGTTAGCTTTACCTTTTTTAAGTTCTTCAACTGCTTTTTCAGGTGTAGGTGTAACTGTTCCTGTTTTAGGGTTAGGCATTAAACCTTTAGGTCCAAGTTTCTTCCCATATTTTCCTAATAAAGGCATCATTGCAGGGTCAGCAACCATAACGTCAAAATCAAAGTTATCTTCTTTAATTTTTTGTTCTAATGCAGGACCATCAACTACAATGTCAGCTCCAGCTGCTTGAGCAGCTTTTTGTTTTTCAGGCGAGTTTGTAACAACTAAAACTCTTACTTTTTTACCTGTACCAAATGGTAATAAAACTGATCCTCTTAATTGTTGTTCAGCTTTACGAACATCTAAGTTTAAGTTAAATGCTAAGTCGATTGATGAATCAAATTTTGCATATGATGTTTTTTTAGCTAATTCAATTGCATCTACTAATTCGTAAACTGCATTTCTATCAAATGATTCACGAGCAGCTGTTAAGTTTTTAGATAATTTTCTCATAATTATTCAACATCTCCTTCTGCTTGTTTTTCACCAATAACATTAACTTCAATAGCTTTGTTTTTTGATTCTTTCATTTCAGCTTCTGCTGATGATAATGATTCTTGTTTAGCTTTTGCTAATGCTGAAGCTTTAGATGCTGCTTTAGCTTCTGCTTTTAGTTTAAAAATATCATCATATCCTTCAACTAAAATTCCCATGTTTTTTGCTGTACCAGCAATTGTTGACATAGCTGCTTCAACATCATCTGTGTTTAAGTCAGGTAATTTGTATTCAGCAATTTCTCTTAATTGTGATTCTTTAATTGTTGCAACGATTGTTGTTTTAGCATTAGCTGATCCAGCTTTTAATTTAGCAGCTTCTTTTAATTTGTATGAAGCTGGTGATGTATAAAGTTTAAAATCAAATGATTTATCTTTATAAACTGTAATTTGTACAGGAACAGGTTCTGATCCTCTGTCTCTTGTAGCATCATTAAATGCTCTTGTAAATTCAGGCATGTTAATTCCAACACCAGCTAATGAAGGTCCAGGTTTAGCTTGACCAGCATTAAATTGAAGTTTAGCTACACGTACTACTTCTTTTTTTGCCATAATGTATCCTTTCGATATTGTGGTACTAATGATATTGTGTATCTCCCACTAGTTAGAGGCAATAATTAATTGCTTTTAGATTATATAGTAAAAATTTAAATATAGAAACGAAATTTATGAGTTTTTTTAATAATTTATTCAGTTATTTTATAGGTCAAATTAAAAGAAAAAGAAGACTATTTTTCGTCTTCTTCATCTAAATCATCATATAAATCATCTTTATCTACTTCTACAAGTTTTGACTTAATTTCTTTAAGTTGTTTTTTAAGAGTTGTACTTGTTCTATCAACTTCAGGAGTAGATTTTATTTGACCAAAATTAATTTTTAAACCACTTAAGTTTTTATCTGTTTCTTCGTCGCTAAACAAAATAACAGGAACTATAACTGGATCTCTTCTCTTTTCTTTGTAAAATAAATTCTTTAATCTTTCAGTAAGTAATTGTTTTAAATCCACAACATTTCAGTCTTTTGTATTTTTTATATAGTGTAATGTTGTACCATGTGAAATACGTTTTGTTTCTTCAACTAAGCTTTGAGCAGTTTTTACAAAAAAGCATCCTCTACTAATCAAATGTGGCTTACCTATAATGGTATTTGTTTTTTTATTTATTACTAAAACCACTGAAACAAAACCTGATTGACTTAAATTCGAACGTTCTTTAATTATATTTGCATTTAAATTTAATGCATTATTACCATCAATATAAATAGGTCCATAATTTATTCGTTCTGTAGTTTCACTTACTTCTTTATTAAGCATGTTATAAACTACACCGGCTTGCGGAATTATTATATTTTTAGGATCAACACCATTTTCAACTGCACTTTGTCCATGAACAATGCACATTCTATATTCACCATGATATGGTAAAAAGAATTTTGGTTTTGTTAATTGAAAAATCTTAGCATGCTCATGTTTGTAGGCATGTCCTGAAGTATGTAAATAACCATCAGGTCCATTTTCTTTAATAATTGCACCTAACTTATAAAGTCTATTGATTAACAGTTCAATAACCATTCTATTTCCAGGAATAGGGCTAGAAGAAAAAATTATTGTATCACCTTTAACAATTTTTACGCTAGCATGCTTACCATATGACATTCTTGATAATGCCGCTAATTGCTCACCTTGTGAACCAGTAGTTAAAATAACTAGTTCATTATCCTTAATTGATGAAAGATGTTTTTTATCAACAAAAACTGTACTTGGAACGTCAATATATCCAAGTTTTCTACCTATTTTCACACCTTGAATCATTGAGCGTCCAAAAGTAATAACCTTTTTATTTAATCTTGCAGCTAGGTCAATAATTACTTTTACTCTAGTTAAGTTTGATGCAAAAGCCGTAACAATTATTTTTCCTTTTGCTTCTAAAAAATGTTTTTCTATATCAGTTAAAATATCTTTTTCAGAAGGTGAGTGAAACGGTCTCATAGCGTTAGTTGAATCTGAAAGTAAAACAGTTAAACCTTCTTTTCCTATTTGGTCTAATCTAGAAAAATCTGTGTAATTTCCAATAGGTGTATAATCAAATCTAAAATCACCAGTACACATTAAACTACCATTTGGTGTAGTTAATCGAATTCCAAATGCATCAGGAATAGAGTGCTGTGCTGTTCAAAAATCAACAACACATCCTTCAGGAAACTTGTATACTGCACTTTTTTCAATCTCAATAAATTTAATGTCTTTTTGATTTATTCCATGCTCATCAAATTTTAATTGTAAATATTGAATGGCTATTCTAGGTGCAAATATTTTCTTAACATTAACTTGTTTTACTAGATGAACTACTCCTCCAATATGGTCTTCATGTCCATGTGTAATAAATAGACCTTCAACAATTTTTCCTGGTTGATTAAGGTATGAATAATCAGGAATTATTCCTTTTATTCCAGTAGTATAAGTATCTGCAAATTTTATTCCAGCATCTAAAATAAAAATATGGTTATTGTGCTCAACAAGTAAAGTAGATTTACCTATTTCTTGAACACCTCCCAAGGGTATTAATCTTGTCGGTATCATAAATCTCCTATGTATAATAATATTGACTTTTTAGTATTAAATTACGCTTTGTAAATTAATTATTATTATAATATAGTTGTCGATAATAGATACATAAAAATTATTTTTTTAAGAATTCGTCGTATTTTTTAAAAAAGTTGCTATTTAATAGCCAAAAAAGTTTTTATATTGATTTCTTAATTCATTAATTAACAAATTAATTTTTGTTCTACTATAATTTTGCCTATCATTTGTTGAATAAATTTTCTTTAAAACTTGTAGTTTTTTTACATCTATAGTTTTAATAAAATTATTCATATCTATTCTGTTTAATTTTTTAGACAAAGCAGAATTTCCTTCTTTTTGTGAATTCATAAAAAACTTTATTTTTTCACCATCATATCATGTTAAAGAATTTTCAAATCTTACTTGTGCACAGTTAAATTTGTTAAATTCATTTAAAATTTTGAACTTAATGGTATTTAATAAATATTTTTCAAAAGGTATTGAATATGATGAATCAAATTTATTTATTATTTCAAATAAATTAGCGCACACTATTTGAAAAACATCATCGCTTTTTGCTCTATTGTACTTAAAATAATTAAATTTTGATTTAGTCCATATATTAATTATTGGACTAAGTTTTCTTATATAAATCATTAATAATTTACTTTCAGTAATCATTCCATATTTATCTAAATTGAAATATGAAATAACCTCAGGCTTGAAGTTTTGAATACTAATTTTTCTCATTTTTTCCTTATTGATTTTTTATTATTTCAAAAAGTAAAATTCCGGTTGCTACTGAAACATTTAGTGATTGAACAGTTCCAAATTGTTCAATATAAATTTTTTGATCAGCCATATTTAAAGTGCTTTTAGAAACTCCATTACCTTCATTTCCAACAATTAATGCTACTTGTTCTGAATATGAAACTTGATTATATGCCTGAGCTTTTTTATCTAATGCAGAAGCATAAACTCAAAAGTTATTATTCTTTAAAAAATTTATAGTAGCTGAAACACTATTAACTCTAATAAATTTAATACCTATAAAACCTCCGCTTGAAACTTTTATAACTGTTGAATTTATTTCAGCACTTCTATCTCTAGGTAAAATTATGTGTTTTACTCCAGCAGCATTTGCACTTCTTATTATTGCTCCTAAATTATGAGGATCTTGAATATGATCTAAAACTAATACTAATTTAGGTTTGTCAATTATTAAAGAGTTTAAATTAGAATAATTAATTTCTTTAATAGTAGCTAAAAATCCCTGATGGTTTTCATTAGTTCATTCTTCCATCTTTTCTTTTCGAATTACTTCGACTGGAAATTTTGCGTTCTTGAAAAATTTCTTGTTTTGTTCGTGCAGTAAAAAAACTTTTTCTATTGGCCAATTATTGTTGTATGCATCTACAACCGAATTCTTCCCGCACATAATTAATTTTTTCATAAGTCTACCCTCGTATTTTCCTTTTTTGGTTCATTTTTAGTTTTAAATTAATTCATTATCAATTAAAATTTTTCGATATTTATCTGCTGATTCATAATTTTTATTACTTAATTCTTTTTGTCAATCTAAATATACATTTTTCATTTTCTCATAGACTAAAAAGTCAAAACTAAAACCTAAATCTTTAAATACTTTTATAAGTGTATTTGCAATTATAAAGTCAAAATTTTTGTTCAAATTTTTTAGTTGTTGATTTAAAATAAAATTAAATCTACTATTGTTAAATTCAACGATTTTCAAATTTAATTCTTTATATAACTCTTGATTTATTTCATTAGATAAGTTGTCTTGTAAAAATAATTTAAAACTTAATTGTTTAATTTTACTAAATGCTTTTTGAGCATTTTTTATAAATTCTTCATCTAAATTCATGGGACTAGTAATGTCTGATAAAAGTTGAATCATTCTAAAAACATTAGGTCCATATTGTTCTAAAAAATCTTTAGCTAAAACTACATTACCCAATGATTTAGACATTTTTTGACCAGCAAAATTAATATGTCCACAATGTAATCATTTTTTAGTTATTTGCCTATTATATAGTGCAAAATGTTGAATATTTTCATTTTCATGATGAGGAAATTTAAGATCGATTCCACCACTATGAATATCTAAAGATTCTCCATTAAAATATTTTTTTATTAATGCGCTACATTCTGTGTGTCACCCTGGACGACCTGGTCCAAACGAGCTATTAAATTTAACACCTATATTAGTATTTTTTCAAAGTGCAAAATCGCTTGGATGATTTTTCTGAACATTTTCATTTTCAAAAATCATTTTATCTATTTTTTGTTTTGAAACTATACCATAGTTATTTTCATATTTTTTTACATCAAATAAAACGTTTTTATTTAAATCAAAATAAGCACTTTTATTATTTAATAATTCTTGAATATAATCTGTAATCAAATCCATGTTTTTTCTAACATAAACTAAATGAGTAATAGTATCAATTTTTAAAGCATTCAACAACTCTTTATATTGTTTAGCATATTTTGTTGAAATTTCTAATTCATCAACTTTTAATTCAATAGCTTTATTAATTATTTTGTCATCAATATCTGTTATATTGTGCACAAAAATAAAAGGAATATTTAAATTTCTATTCGCTTTTAAAAATAAATCAATTGTTGTTATTGGTCTAATATTTCCAATGTGTAAATCACTATAAACGGTTGGTCCACAAACATAA
>NZ_ADNC01000012.1 GCF_000178375.1 Mycoplasmopsis alligatoris A21JP2
AATTTTTGCTCTTACTGAAAAACAAGTACACTTTTTAAGTAATTGAAATCTTTTTGTTCCTGAAACTAATCCTTTAAACTATTTAAATGAAACTATTCAATTTAGTCAAATTTCAAAATTCAAAAAATTCTTTTTATGACTTTATATTTATGCAGTTCCTTATCTAACTCTTGTTTTATATTTAGGTGTTTTATCGATTTGAATATATTTCATATTTTTTGCAGCATAGTGTATAATTCATAAGAGCCGATATCGAGATGGAAATATCCACGTTATATCAAAGCGAACAGCCTAAGCATGCTTAGGTTTTTCTTTATAAATTTTTGAATAAATATTTCTTTATATTTAAAATTAAATATAATTACTTTATGAATTCCAAATATAATATTTTTTCCGATGATAAATTTAAAGAATTAATTCGTGCTGATGATAATTATAGTTATTTAGCAAATTGAATTGAACAAAATCCAAATGCTTTTTTAACAAAAAGTCAAGATCAATTAAGTGGAGAAATTTTTGTTTCACAAGCTTCAATAAGTCGTTTTGTCAAGAAAAGTGGTTTTAATAACTATCGTGAGTTACAAGTTTTTGTTGCAATGAAAGCTCAAGAAGTTATCCCTACAATGGAACTAGAACTTAAAAAGGGCAATAAAATAAATGATTTAAAAAATAATGTTTTTTTGCAATATAGCAATTTAACAAAAATAGTTTATAACTCAATTGATGAGAATATTTTAGAAAATGTTGTTAAAGATTTACTTAATAGTAAAATCATATTCATCATGGGTATAGGAACAAACGGTGAAATTTCAAGTTATTATGCACGTCAATTTCGTAAGTTTGGAATTAATGCTTATGCCATTAATTCCATTCATGATTTTGTAGAAGAAATTGAAGGATTTGTTGGTCAAAACATCCATTGCATTTTATTATCAAAATCATTTAAAACTAAAGAAATTTTAAACGCAACTTTGATTCTTCTTAAAAAGAAAATTAATTATTCTATTATTACTACCAATGCAAACTTAAATTACACAGGATGTAAAAATATATTACTTTATCAATATTTTGATAAAAGATCTTATTCGTTTGACATAGCCAATAAAATAGCACTATATATGGTTTTAGATATTATATTATTAGCTATGGCTTCAGTTATAGATCCAGAAATGGAAACATTTAAAAAAACTCAAAGTCTTTTACAAATTTACAAGTAGCAAGAAATGAATTAAATATTCACTTATCTTGCTTTTTTTTCATATTTTTTCCACAATTTCCATAGTATAAAAAAATTTACGATTAAATCATTCTCTAAGTAAGTACTTTAAATAATACTTCTAAAATTGAAATAGACACATTAAATAAGGAGGTCTCTTGAAAGAAAAAGTATTTAAATATCTAAAAATGGTTCTTGTCGCTTTACTGTCAATGAACTTAATTGGTTTATATTTTATTTACCAAGCACAATTTGCTGAAACTAAACCAATATTAGATTTTTTACCAGGCATAGCAGAAACATACGCTAAAGTTAGAACTCAATTATCTTGAATTGGTTTAGCTTTATTAGTAACTGCATGAATATTATGAGAATTTGCAATTTCTAAAAGCGGTAATAAGATTTTAGGAATGATATCAGTTGGTGTCTTTGCAGTGCAAATGATTGTTACACTTAATTTGGTTTCAGATATTGCATTAATTTTAGCTTTTGGAATTATGAGTGCATATATAGTAATGGAATTACCATGAAAAAATGCTAAAAAATTCACTCAAAATATGAATGAAAATGCACAAAACAACAAAGAAAATAATTCAAAACTAAAAAAATTATTTAGAAAATAGAAAGGAAATATGAACTTTACAACAAAATATGCACGTTCAAGTCAAGAAGTTTCAACAATGAAAACTGAAGAATTAAGAAATAATTTTTTAGTTGAATCTCTTTTTGAAAATGGACAAGCCAATATTGAATACTTACATTATGATCGTATTGTCGTTGGTGGTGTAGTACCGCAAAATAAATCAATAAATTTAGAAATCAATACTCAAATTGGAGCAAAATTCTTCTTAGAAAGAAGAGAGTTAGGAATTATTAATATAGGAGGTAGTGGAAAAGTTGAATTTGATAATGGTTCAGAAGAATTATTAAATTTAGATGGTTTATACTTACCAGTTGGAAATCAAAAAATTGTTTTTAGCTCACTTGATGCTAAAAACCCAGCAAAATTCTATTTATTTTCAACTCAAGGATTGCTTAAATTCCCTGTGGTTAAGGTAAATATAGCAAAATCACAAGCAATAAATCTAGGTGATGTTTCACAATCAAACGTTAGAACAATTTATCAATATTTCCATCCTAATGTATGTAAAACTAACTCTTTATTAATGGGAGTAACACTTTTAGCAGAAAATAATATGTGAAATACAATGCCTTGTCATACTCATGAAAGAAGAACTGAATGTTATTTATACTTTAATGTTAAAGAAAATGACAGAGTTATACATTTAATGGGTAAACCACAAGAAACAAAACATTTAATAGTTGCTAATCAAGGATTTGTTATTTCACCTTCATGAAGTGTTCATTCAGGAGTAGGAACTTCTAATTATTCATTTATTTGAGCAATGGGTGGTGAGAATTTAGATTACACAGATATGCAAGGTGTTGCAACTAAGGATCTTAAATAATGTTTATACAAAATAACAAAGATATTTTGTTAAAAAACACATTGCTCTTAAATCCTAAATTAGGTAAAAAACAAATTAAAAAAGCCATTGAAGATGCACTAAAACAAGTTGATTTAAATATTGCTTATTTTGGTGATAATACTTATCCTACACCTCAAACTTTTGACGATAAGTATAAAATAATGGACAATACTGAATGAACTAATGGATTTTGAACTGGTCAAATTTGACTTGCGTATGAATACACAAAAAATCCAAAATACCTAGAAGTAGGACTAGAACATGTTCAATCTTATTTACATAGAATCGAAAATAAAATAGAAGTTAATCATCATGACATGGGATTTTTATATTCACTTTCATGTGTTGCCGCTTATAAACTAACTGGAAATTTAGATGCTAAAAAAGCTGCCTTATTAGCTGCAGATAATTTAGCAAGTCGTTATAGTGACAGTGGAAAGTTCATTCAAGCATGAGGTAATATTCATGGCAACGATAATTACAGATTAATAATTGATTGTTTATTAAATATTCCACTTTTATTTTGAGCAGCTCAAAATGGTGGTAATCCAGAATACAAACAAATTGCTTTAAACCATTTTAATACTTCTTTAAAAAGTGTTATAAGAAATGACGGAACAACATTCCATACATATTATTTTGATAAAGAAACAAATAAACCACTTTATGGAAAAACTCGTCAAGGTTATAATGATGAATCTTGTTGAGCTCGTGGTCAAGCATGAGGAATTTATGGAATTCCTTTAACACTAAAATACATTTCAGACATGAATTTGTTAGATAAAGATACTTTAAATATTTATCAAAAAGTTGTAAATCAGTTTTTAAACAACTTAGGAAGCAATGATTTTATTGCTTACTGAGACTTAATTTTAAATAATGATGATAAACACTCAAGAGACACATCTGCCAATGCTATAGCGGTTTGTGGTCTTTTAGAAATGAAAAAACTAAAATTATTAAAACCAGAATTACTTGAAGTTTATGAACGTGCTGCTAATAAAATGATGCAGTCACTAATAGACAAATATGCCCTTTTAAAAATGGGACCTGGAAGTCCAATTCTATACCATGGTGTCTATTCATGACATACAAATAAAGGTGTAGATGAAGGAAATATCTGAGGTGATTATTTTTACTTAGAAGCTTTAATGAGACTTTTAAATGAAGATAACCAAGAAGTATACTGATAAGGAGAAATATGGCAAAAATTATTCATGCCAGAGTCGATGAAAGACTTATGCACGGACAAGCATCAATCTGAATGCAAGTTAACGGATGTAACTCTGTTATAGTAGCAAACGATG
>NZ_ADNC01000011.1 GCF_000178375.1 Mycoplasmopsis alligatoris A21JP2
AAAATTTAGCAATAGCTTCTGGTCAAGAATGTAAGTTGACATAATCTTGATTTTTTCCTATAAACTCATCTATAAATGCTTTAACTATTTCTTTAAAATGATTTGATTTTAAAACAAATGCAAACATATTATCGATTTTTTCTGAGTTAATATTTCCTTCTTTAGAAATGGAATTAGCTATTGAAAAACTTGCTAAAGTTGATTTTAATTTGGTATCGTTTGAAACTAATTTTTCAAGTACTTTTACTAAAACTTTTTTAATTAATTCTTTATTATTGCTCACTAGTGGTTGATTTAGTAATTTAGCTACAAAATCATAATCATTGAATTTTAGTGCATATGTTAATGTGCTTTGGATGTTGTTCACTAAGTCAATTAAATTGTTTCTTGATTTAACTTCTTTAACAAATCCATTAACAATAGAATCAACAATTCCCATATCAACTAATAACTGACCTAAACCATCGGAAATTTTTTCATTAAATTGTTTTATATCGTTATCATTTTCATCTAAACCAATATACTTAATAAACTTAGTTAAAGAGTTTTTAACAAGTTTTTTTGTTTCAGGTTCATTTAAAGTATCTTTAATTATTGCGTTTAAATGAGATATTAATTTATTACTTTTTTCTTCTGGTGTTATAAATATTTTTATAATATCTAATAGATTTTTAGCATTATCAATTTGATTTAAATTATTAAATAAATAATCTATTCCATCATGAGTTATTTCAATAACTTTTGCATGTTTAAATATTTTAGAAACTAAACTCTTAATTTCTGATTCTTCAATAAAGCCCTTTAATTCATCTTTGGTTTTTTGAGGAATACTTGAATAGATCATTTCAGCTATTTTTTGATCTTTATTTAAATAATCAAAAACATTTTTTAATAATTTCTTAAAGTTATCTTTGTGTTTTGTATTAAATAATTTTGATGATTTTAAAGTTTTTATTAAATCCAATAGTTTAGTTTCTCATGTTGAATTTAATTCTGTACTTAAATCATTTGCTAAACCGTTTAATACGTTTTTAAAACTAAATTGAGTTCCATCTTTTTTGGTTTCTCTTACTAAATTATCAATTGCTTTTTTAGATAAGTTTAGTTTTGCATTAATAATTTTAAAACTGTCTAAAGCATCTGCTATAAATTCTTCAGGACTATTAATTTCTTTTAATAATCAATTTTCAGGTAATTTTTTAAGTTCATGACTAATAACTTGACTTAAGACTTTTCTTGAATGCTCATCGCTTAAAATATCATTAATTACACCAGCTAAATAAGGCGCAAAATTCTTAACAAAAGCTTCTTTATTTAGGAATTTTTTAAATAAATCATTTATATCGGTTGCACTAGCATAATCTTTGTTATGATCAACCAATTCATCTACAACTAAGTTAATTAAGTTTTTATAATTAGTTGAATTAGCCAAGTTTAAAAGTGATTGTTTTAAGCTAACTTGATCAATTTTATATTCGCTTGGAATTATTCCATTTACTAAAAATGTTGCAATATCTGAGGAAATATCTTGAGCTTTAAAAATCTCTACAAATAATGATTTTAAGAATACTTTTGTATCTTCTTTTTTGTCATTAAATGTTGGACTTGAAATTATTTTCTTGAATAAATCTAAAGGATTTTTAATAAGTTTTTCAGAAACTATTCCATCAATTCCATTTACTAAATAAATAATTGAGTTAGCAGAGTTAGAATTAGAAATCAACTTATCTAAAATATCGTTTAATAATGATTTTTCTTTGAAGATATCAATTAAGTCTTTAGTTAGAGATTTTAAAAAGGCTTTTTTGTCTTTAAAAATAATATTTAAATTATATTTAGAAATTAAATTATCAACTACTTTAACAAGTACTTCATTAAATGAATCATTGCTTGCTAAATCAGTAATAAGTTTAATTACGGAGTCTTTATTTTTTTCTATTAATTTTCCATTTTTAACTATAGATAAGATCATTTGATCAAAACTATTTGAATTTAATGAATCAATTCATGATTGATTGTCTAACAATGAAGTAATACTATTTTTTACAATATCTTGTGTATTTTTATTTTTCATTATTTCTCATAATAATGATTTTAAATCTTGATTTGAAATATATTTTAATACAACATTATTTGTTTCTAATTTAATAACATTATTAAACAATAAAGTCGATAGTTGCCCATTATTTGCAAAATGATTATATAAAGAAGTAGCTATTATAATAATTCCTTCTTTATTGTTAGTTACATCTAAATGTTTAAGAACTGATTTAACCAAATTAGGAATATTGTTCTTAATTTTATCATTAAATAATTTAACTAGTTCTGGTCCTATTTTTGTTAGTTCTTCTATTAAATCAGTATTTTCAGGACTTGTTTTATTTAACTTATCAAAAATTAAATTTAATGCTGGATCTACTATATCTACTGAATTAACTATTGAATTTAAATTATTAATTAGTGAATCAATTGTTTTGTTAACATTTTGATCATCAACATTAACACCATGAGTTTTTAAAGTAGTTTTAAGAATATTTTTGTAAGCTGCCTTTAATTCATCTTTGGTTAATAAATCACTAATTAAACCTTTAACATTTGTTTTTAATTCATCTGGTTTTACTTTAACCAATGCTTTTCTTAATAATTCTGATAAGTTTCTAGCCTTAGCCAATTCATCTTTATCATTTGTTATTAAATCAGTTAAACTATTAACAATTTTTGTGAAGTTTTTATTTGAAAAAATAGTTTTAATTAAAGTTTTTAAATCATTATCTGAAACATATTTATTTATTTGTTCTTTAGTAGTTGCTGGAATAGCAGAAATTATTTTTGATAATGAAGTTTCATCAGTTCCTAAAATCTTAAGAGCATTCTGAACAATCTTTTTAATATCATCTTTATTTTTGGTCAAAAAGTCAGATTTTAATAAATCTTGAATTAATTTAAATATTTTGTCATTTCTATCAGCACCATTTAATTTGTTTGTAATAGAATTTAATGCTTGAGAAACTAATGAGTTTATTGATATATTTATTCCATCAGTTTTTAAAGTATTTGCAACAGTTTCAAAAAGCACATTTGAAAAATCTAAATGTTTATCAAAAACATCTATTAATCCTAATAAGTTTTTAACAAATTCTTCTTTATTATTTAGTCCTTCAAAAATACCTTTTAATGTTTCATTATTTAAAAATGAAGAAATTATTTTTGATAGACTTGTTTTAAATTCTGAATTATTTATTAGTTCTTTAAAAACTTCTTTAAATGGTTCTTTAGCAGCATTTTTAAAGGTTTCATTACTAAACAATGTTTTTAATAATTGATCATAACTTTGAGCTTGAGCATATTTACTAGTTCAATTATTGCTTAATTCATCTAAAATAACTCATAACAATTTATCAGTTTTATCGCTAGTTAAAAGCTTGTTAATTAAAGTTCTTAATTGATCTTTGCTTACAAAAGAATTAGTGTATTTAGATAATTCAGCACTAATTAATGTTTCCGTTTTTTCTGTTGCTAATCATTTTAATAACTTAGGACTTAACTTTTTAAATTCTTCTTTATTTGACTGTAATATAGATGAATTCATAAATTCTTTAAAGTATTTATAGTCAGTTATATTTAAGGTAGAAATAAATGATGTAGCTATTTTTGATCCTATTTCATTTAAATTACTTGAAGAAGAAATTGATTTTTCTACAGTATTTAATAAAATTCTTACTAAGTCTAAATTTTCTATTAAAGAATAACTTTTATCAATAATTGAATTGCTTAATTGTTCAGAAATTTTAAATTCTGAATCAGTTAATTTTATATTAGTTTTTAAAAATTCATTAATTGTTTTATTAACGCTTTTACCTATTAATTTACTATCTAAAATTGTTTTTAAAATATCTTTAGATTCATTTGCATAATTACTAAATTCAATATTTTTTAGTACATCTAAAATTAAATCATTAATGTTATTATATGTTTTAGTTGAAAAAGTTTGATTATCAATTAGCTTATTAAAGGTTTTAATTAATATTGTTTTAAATCCCTTGTTTTTAATAAGAGCTTCAATTGCTAAATTAACTTCAGAAATTTCTAAATATTTCTTATTTGTATCTGTGTTTATAGATGCTGTTAATTTTTCAATAATTTGTTTTATATTTTCTTTTTCAGAAACTTTATTAATTAAAGCAGCAAAAACTTCTTTAATAGCATCTTTATTATTTTTTAAAATATTAGATTTTAAGACTTCTTGAACTATTTTAAGTGAATTTTTACTTAACTCTTCTGTTAATTTTGTTTGTAATTTAGTAGAGAAATTTTGTAAAACATTAAGATTGTTTTCTTTTTTACTTAAAACATCATCAAGAGTATTAATTAAAGCATCATATAAACCAGTATTTTTTAGTAATTTTGAAACGTTATTGGCTATATCTAAGCTTAATGCGTCAATGTGATTACCTTGTAAACTTAATTGTTTTTTAAATATACCTATTTAAAATATTTTTAATTATATCTTTTGTATTTTCTGATTTTAATAGTCCATCTATAAAGCTCTTTATATCTTCTTTTTGAGCTTTAAAATCCACATTTTCTAAAACATAATTTATCAAATCACTGAATTTTTTAGGATTATTTAAAGAACTTGTATTTTTAGAAATTTTATCTAATGATGTAGCAATTATTTCTCTAAATTTTATATTTTGAAGAACTTCTTTGACCAGTTTATAGATGTTTTCTTTACCTACATAAGTATTTAATTCATTTGAAACATTAGCAGGAATAAATGAATAAACCAAATTAAACAGTTGATCATCAGTTGAGAATTTATCCAATAAATTAATAAATAATTTTGATAATAATTTTTCATTTTTCTTAATAGTATCTGATTTTAAAATCTTTTCTACAAACTGTACTAATGATTCTTCATTGTCTAAAATTGAAATTGCTGTTTCTGCTAAAATGTCATTAAATGATTTACCTTTATAATTAAGTGTTTTTAATTTATTAAAGATAGATTCAATTGATTTTTTATGTAATTGTGTAGTTTTAAGTGCCTCAAAAAAGTCTTTTGAAAATGTTTGAATTACAACATCTGAATTATTAATATTTTTAAATAATCAACTTAATTGATTTTTGCTAAAGCGCTTAAATACAGCATTAAAAGTATCTACTAATGATTCTTTTTGAACTAATTCATCAAAAGTTAATGAGCTTAATTCTTTTAATGCAGTATTAAATTCTTCATTTTTTAATAAAGTTCCTATAAATTCAATATCGCTATTTTGATTTTTAAATTGTGAAATATTTTTAAAGAAGTTTTCTAGTAATTTATTTACTTTTTCTTTAAATTCTGGTTTTAGGAATAAAGTCTTTGATTCTAATTTTAATTTACTTGAATCACTAATTCCATAATTATTTAATAAAGAAGCTGGAACTAATAATGAAGTTATATTTTCTACATTTGTTTCACTTAAAAAGTGAGTAGTTAGCTTAGAAAAAATATCTTTTAAATTATTTGCCTGAACTTTATCTAAGTTATTTGTTAATAAACGAAGGAAAGTTACTAAGTTTTTAGAAACAACCGAAATTAATTGTTGGCTTGATTTAGTGCTAAATTCGTTTATATTTTTAGACTCGATTAAGGCATTAGCTAATTTTTCTGAAAGTTCTTCTAAAGAATTATTTGTCTGAAGCGATTGATAAAAAGAAGTAATAATTTTAGATACTAATTCTGGTTTTAAATTTTCATCAACATTTATGTTTAAGGTTAATAAGTAATTTTTAAGAACTTTTGTAATAGTTTTGTCTAAAGAATTAGGTAGTGAATCAATTATTAATTTTACTAAGTTTTTAAAGTCATTTTTTATGTTATTTTTGAATTGCTCAGAAGCAAATACATGATTTAAAACATCATTAATATTTTTTGCTTTATCTAATCAAGCTTGATCTAAAACTAGTAAATCAATTGTTTTGTTTACTATATTATTAAAATCTTGATTATTTGTAATTTTTGTTACAAAACTTGCTAATTCTTCATTATCAATTCACTTAGCAATTTCAGGATTTCAGTTGGTTGCTTGTTTAAATAATGCATTGTAGTCTAAATTATGAGAAATAGTTTTATAAACGGATTTAATTAAATTTGCAAAACCTTTTTTATTTTTATTAAATGTGTCATATTTAAATATTTTTTTAATAAATTCTAATGGATTAGCATTAATTTCTTTGCTTAATGAACTTAAAATTTCAGATGGTATATTCTTTAAAATTTTGATAGGATCATCACTTTTTTGAGCTAATTTTATTTGTTCAAATAAAACGTCAATTACATGCTTGTCTAATTCAAAATATTTATAAAGTTTATCTAGATCTTTAACAAAGTCATTGATAAAATTATTATTATCTGGATTAGACTTATCAAAACCGTATTTGGCTAGTGTGTGGACTAAAAAGTTTTTAAAAACTCTTTTTACGTCTTCATCTTTAATAAAAGTTGTTACTAAATTTTTAGTATTATTTTTAACTTTATCAAAATCAATTTTAGTTAAAATAACTTTTAAAATATCATTAAACGTTGATACGTTATTAAAATCTTGTGTGCTATCTAAAACTTTAGCAATAAACTCATCAATTATGCCATTAAAATTATCATTATTTACTATTTTAGAGATAACTTTTTTGAACATTTCTTCACTTTCAAAATATTCAAAAATTTGGCTTTTTTGACTTTCAGGTAGTGCTTTAAGTATAAATGTTGCTAAGAAATTATCATTCTTAACATGATTTAGTAAGTTCTTAAAAATAATTTTTAAATCATCTTTACTTTCACTAAATAATTTTGATTTAGATGCTTCTTTAATAATTTGTACAATATTTTTTTCAAAAGATCCGGCTCATTTTTTAAGAAATGAGTTTTTAACACCTGTAATTAAATCTCAATTTTTAGGATCAATACCTTTTGTTGAAATATTGCTAAATAATGACGAAACTAATTCAGTTGATAAATCTGTTTGTTTGTCAACTAAAATAATTAAGTCATAAGCATTATTTAATAATTTATCTAAGTTTTTAACGTCTTTTACTAATCAGTTTAAGTCATTAGATGTAATAATTTTTTTAATAATTGGAACTAATAAAGTTTTAAGTTCAGGATTAGAAATAATATCTTTAACAAATTTTGTTACATTTGTCTTAATTTCAGGAAGACTTAAAAGTGTATTAACTAGTTGGTCTAGGTTTTGAGCATTTTTAAATTTATCTTGGTTTTTTGCTATGTTTTCTAAAAATAAAGTTACTAAATTAAAAACTTTTTGTTTTGGTACAACTTTTGTAATTGCTTCTTTAATTTTGTTTTCGTCTAAACTTGCTTGATTGATTCCTGCTTTTAAAATTGAAGGAATTTTATCAATAATTAACTGATAAATTTTATCCCCGGCTGGACCCAACAATAATAAATTTATAGTTTTAGCAAAATCTTGACCATGGTTTTTTATAAAATTAGATGTAACAAATGATTTAAGTAATTTAAATAAAGAATCATTGCTAAAAACTGCGCCCATAAAGGCACTTTGTAGATCTTTAGAAGTTATTTTGTTTTCTGGATTATTTTTAGCTAATTCTTCAAGTTTTGCTTGTGCTTCTTTAAAGACGTTTTGTAAGTATTCGCTACCTAAAAATCAACTAATAAATTCATTTAATGCTGCTTTATCATTTTTGTATAAAAAGTTTTTTAAGACACTGTTTGGATCAAGTTCTTTATAAAAATCACTTGTCATAACAAAATCAAAAAAGTTGTTTGCCATGCCACGATATGTTCCAGCAAGTTTTTCAATTCTTTTCCCAAAATTAGAACTACTTCTAATTGGTTTAATAAGTTTTTCACTATCGCTTTCAGTATCTAAAAAGTTTTGAGTTGAAGTACCAAAAACTTTTTTTATTGTTTCTTGATAGTTTTTAACTTCTACTTGATAATTAACACTTAAGGCATCTTTTTCAATGTATTTTGCATCAAAATCAAAATCACCTAACTTATTAAATTCATTAACTTTTAAAAAGTTATTTGTAATTTTAAGATAAATGTCAAGAGCCATTTTTTTGTACCCAAATGTATTTGGGTGAATATCAAAATAAATTGAAGATAATTTATCACTATTTTTGGCTCAATAAGTAGGATTGTAGGCTTGAATATAATTTATTTCACTACGTTGAGCAACTGTTTTGATTGTGTCATTAATTTGAGCTAGTAAAAACTCACTTAATGAAAAGTTTAATTGACTATCAATTGAAGCGGTTAATTGATCAATTAAATTTTTCATTTTAATAAATGGCATAGGGTATGAAACAATATTAATATTTGCTTTTGGAGCAATAAGTTTTAATTGTCTAGAAAATTCAACCATTCTAGCAGTCATAACTTTAATTGTGTCATCAAGTATACCTTTTGTTTTTGTAATAATTGGACCTATAGCAAAATCTTTGTTAGTCATTTTGCTCAATTCATCAAATATATTATTGTCTTTTAAACTTTTAATAAATTGTTCTAAAAAGTCATTAGCTCCTAAATTAAGTGTTATTAAATTAGCCTTTCTTAAATTAGCATTAATTTCTTTAAGTACTTTTTCATAATCATTACCAAAAATACTTTTTAAGTGTTCAATAGAAACAGTTCTTTGTTCAGGAGAATTAGCATTAAGTACAGTTATTCAATCTAAAAGAGTTGTGCCAGAAATAGCATAGTTATTAAAACTTTCAACACGATTATCAACATTTAGTGCTCTTGCTAAAAAAGAGGCATATGAAAGACCGCTGATAGTTCCATCAGCATCAATTTTGCCTTTATAATCAGCATCTAGTGTTCCATCAAAACCAGCACTTATTGAATCCCCTATTGAAACATAGTTGATTTTTTGTTCAGCTGTTATTAGAAGTTCAGAATTTTTTCTAAAATCAGGAATTGTTACTGCCTTGTCAAGTTCAGGTGCATTATTAGAATTATTTTCTAAGTTTGTGCCATTTTTATTTTCACTAGGAATAATTGGTTTACCTAAATCATTAACTTCAGAAGACTTTGCCGCTTCTAAATTACCACCACTTGGTAGTGATTGTGATGAACCACAAGACGCTACAAAAGCCACTGAAGCAGCAAGCGTACTTAAAGCCAAAATTGACAATATTGCTTTTTTGTTTTTCATTTAATAACTCCTCTCCAATATATAATATTGAATACTAATTCTTAAGTCATAGTAATAATAGCAAAATAAATATAAATTCTTTTTAGAAAAAAATAATGAAAATACAAAAAAAATTAAAAAAAGCTATAAAAATGGCAAAAAATTGTCTTTTTTGTAGTTATGATAAAGAAAAAAGAAAAAATTTTTGAAAAATAGCTACAAATTAAAAATTTTTTTCAAATAAAATCGACTAAAATCTTTAAAAAATAAAATAAAAAAAATATTTTTAGTATTTTGAATAATCTTTTTTTAGTATTCTATAATAAAAATATGAAAAATTATGAATATAAATTAAAAACAAAAGATATAGCCTTAACTCAAGGTGAAAAAAATCTTATGAAATATTTCCATGAATATAATGGAGATTATTTTGAAGATACTATAGTTGAACTTGCAGAAAAAGCAAACGTTTCAACTTCTACTATCTCTAGGTTTGTCAAAAAAGTTTCGTTTGACACTTACAAAGATTTTTCTAAATATATCAATAACAGAATGGAAGAGTTCAAAATCTCAAAAGATAAAGAAAATTTAACTCTTGCTGATCAAGTTCCTGAAATTATTCAAAGATATACAGAAAAATTACACGAATCAATTACTAAAGACAGTGTTTTAAAAGTTATGGAAATTGCTAGATTTTTAGTAAGCGCCAAAAGAATTGTTGTTTTTGGAACTGGACTTAAAAGTTCAGTAGCCTCAAATATGGCAACAGAATTAACAAATATTGGTCTTTTTGCTGATTTAGTAACAAACTTTAATAATTTAATTTCTATTGTTGCTAATTGTGACGCAGATGATGTATTAATGGTTTATTCAAATAAAGTTAGTTCTTTAGAATATAAATTCATTAGTTCTTTTGCAAAAAGTAGAAATGTAAAAATTATAGTTATTACAAGTATGAATACAACAGATTTTGATAATGATGCAGACATTATCTTGTCATATGGTTCAGTTTATTTCTTTAATAAATTTGTTACAACTAGACATGATATATTTGCAGATATTTTTACAAGTATGATCGTTTTAGAAATTTTAAACACTTCATCATTATGTTCAGTTAACTATCGTCGTGCACAAGGGGCAAGACAAAGATGAAGACTTTACCAAAGAAGTAAAAGTAAAAAAGTAATTGAAGAATAACAAAAAAAGCATATTCGCAAAGAGGGGCGAATATGCTTTTAAATATTTTTATAAGGTACACTTAATTTTACAAAGTGTATATTTAAATTATTAAATTTGTTTTTTAACTGTTCAAAAATATCTTTAGCAAAAACTTCTTCATCTAAATGTGGTATCTCTAAAATATTTATTTTATTTTGATCATAAACAATTCAATCACTTCATTTAATATCAGATGTAACTATTAATTCATATCCTTTATTTGCTAATTCTATAGCTTGCCCAATATAACCTGATCCAGACAAAAAAGCAATTTTTGAAATTTCCTTATTTAGCTTTGTGCTAGATAAATTAGTTCTAAATTCACTTAATTTTAAATTATTTTTTATTAGGGAGATTAAATCATTTGTTGTTGTTTTAAATGAAATTTTTGCTTCATATCCAAACTCTTGATAAATTGCAAAATTATCTAATTTTAATGACTTTATAATTTGAAAAGAAGTTCCTTCTAAAGCATAATCATAATTTGTATGAAGACATAAAACACTTATTTTATGTTTTTTTAACATGGATAAAATTTCTAATTTATAAGGTGCTTTAAGTTGTTCATCTTTTCATGTTTTTTCAAATTTAAAAGGATGGTGAGTAATAATTAAATTTGAATTTGTTTGAATTGCTTTATTTAAAACTTCTTTAGTTAAATCGATTGAAGTTACTATTCCAGTTAATTTTTGTGATAAATTAAATTTAATACTAAAACCTGCCGGATCTCAAATTTCTTTATTTTTTAAAGGATATTTATTTAATAAATAGTCGCTTATTTGTTTAATTTTCATATATTAAGTTTTAATAAAATCTTTAAGATGTCTTCCATTTTTTGAAGAATTTTTTAATTTTCTTAAAATTTTATTTTCAATTTGTCTAATTCTTTCCTTAGAAACACCACCTCTTTCACGAGCTAGTTCATCTAATGAATGAACACGATATTTTTCACCGTTAGAATCAACTCCAACACCATAACGTTTACAAATTAATTCTCTTTCATCTTTTTCTAGTGATTTATCAATTAAATCAATAAGTAATTCGCTTAATTGTTCTTGTGAAGCATAATCAACAGGATTTAAAATATTATCATCTTTAACAAAATCACTAAAAGATGAATCGTTTTCTTTACCAATTTGTTTATCTAAAGAAATAGGATCAACATTTATTTTTCTTATGTATCTAACTTTTTCTTCAGTGTAATCATTACCAAATCTATTTGCAATTTGACTATCAGTTGGTTCATGACCTAATTCTTGTTGTAGTTCTCTTTCAATTTTTGTTATTTTATTGATGGTTTCAACCATATGAACAGGCACTCTTATAGTTCTTGCTTGATCAGCTACAGCTCTTGTAATTGCTTGTCTGATTCATCAAGTTGCATATGTTGAGAATTTAAAACCTTTTTCAACATTGTATTTTTGAACTGCTTTTAAAATTCCAGCATTTCCTTCAGAAATTAAATCGATAAATGTTAAACCTCTGTTTTTATATTTTTTAGCATTGTTTATAACTAAACGTAGGTTTCTCATGATTAATTTATCTCTAGCTCTTTTACCTCTGAATCCACCTTTTTCCATTTGTTTAGCTAATTGCTTTTCTTGATCTGGCTTCAATAATTCACCATATTTTCCAATTCAACGCATATATCATTTAACAATGTCATTGGTTTCAGTTAGTTTATTACTTAAATTTTTTGCGCTTTTATTTGTTGTTTCTTCTAAAACAATATCTGATTCTGCATATCTTTGTAAATCTAATGAATGTAAATCTAATTCTTCTCCGTCTAAGTCAAATTCATCTAATTCTTCTTCATCTTCTTCGTCGATTTCATCATGCTGTAAATCAGTATCATCTATTTCGTCAGATTCATCTTCTTTTATATTTACATCATTAACTAAATCATCAATATTATAATCATCATCACTATCTAATAATTCATCGTCTTCATTATCAAAATCGTCTTCAATATTGTCTGGTGCATCAAAGTCTTCATCATCGATGTTACCTTTTTTAAGTGTTTTTTTAATTGATTCAGGAATTTCGTCTTCTAAATCCTCATTAGTAACAAGTAAATCATCACCTTCATCAACATGATCTTCTAAAATTTCTTTTTCAAATAAAAGTTCAATTAATTCTTCTCCATCTTTTTCATCGACAAAAACTTTAATTGACTCAAGATAATCAAAAACCTCTTCTTGAGAAAGATGTTTTTTGTTTTTTGATTTCATAAATTTTTTAATCAATGTAACTATTTTTTTGTAATCATTGTTCATTTAATCTCCTAGTTACTTTTTAATCAGTAGTGCATTCAAAATTGTTTTATTTAAAGATTTTAATAATTGCTCATTGCCTTGATATTTTTTGCTCATTAAAATATAGCTATATTTGGTGTAAATATTTCGAATAAAATCAATTTTTTCATTTACCATTTCTTCTACTTCAACTTTGTAATTAACTGTTTCATTATTATCTGACATTTCTTGTTTTTCATTTTCTAAAAAGAATTTAAGTCCTTCAATATCAATAGTAATATTAAAAATATTTGAATAATCGTTAAATTCCTCTGTGTGCGCTATTTGGTCAAAATTATAATTATGAATTATATCACTTTTTTGTATATATGTAATAAAGTCTTTTGTTGATTCAAAATTATTATTTAATGTAGAAATAAAGATATTTTTGAGGTATTCAATAATTTTTTGTCTTTCTAAGTAATCTTGTTGTTCTTCAAAAACTTGTTGCAGTTTTTTTAATAAGAAAAATTGATACATCTTAATATCATCATTTCCTTTAGGTAAAATTGTATTTTTAGCGTAAAGTTCAATGTAATTTGGATTTTCAAACAAGAATTTTAAAATAATGTTTAAGGGATGAATCTCTTTAATTTTTTTATTGTAATTGACATTTGATTTGTAATTTTTTTGATAATCAGTTGGAATATATACATTTTGAGTTTTTATATCTTTTGTATATTGATCAACATAATCTAAAATATTATCATTATATTCTACTTGCGAATTATAATTTTGTTTAGGATTAGGAACAAAAGTAGAAATATCAAGATTGGTAATTTTTTTTATTTTTTTAGCAAAAATGTCTTGTGAATTTTTATCAATGTGCTTATAAAATTCAGCAAATTCAGTGCAAAAGTCAATAATATTTTTGCTTGTAGGATTTTTTTCTAAATTATTTATTGTAATCAATTTTTGATAAATAAAATCGATAGCATTAATGCGATTGTTTAAAGTTTCTATTAAAGAATTTTGACCATAAAAACTTAAAATTTCATCAGCATCTTTTTTAAAATTATTAACTATTACTTGAGTATTTACTTTTTGTGTTAATAGCTGTAATATAGCGTTTTTTGTTGCTAAAAGCCTGCTGAATCATTATCTAAAAATAGTATAACAGTTAATTTTTAAATAATTTTATATGGTTTAAAGTAAGTGATGTTCCCATGATTGAAACTGCGTTTTATAACCTACTTTATATAAGCAATAGTATCTAAAAACCTTCAGTTATGAATATTTCATTTTTAAATAACGAAATTTTTGCGTTGAATAATTGTATAAAGTAGCATTTTTTTGAATAATTCAGTTTCTGGAGAATTAATATATTTTGGTTTTAAATCACCTAAAGCACGTCCAGAAAAAGCGATTATGTCACCAAGATTATTTGTAATGGCAAAAGTTATTCTTTTTCTAAGTATTTCATTAAATTCTGAATTTATTATTCCTGCCTTATTTAATTCAAAATTTTTAAAATTAAATTCATTTACTAATTTTTCTTTTATTCCTATTTCAGGGGAAAATCCAATATTGAAGTAATCCAATATATTTGTATCAAGCATTCTTTTTTTAAGGTATTCTTGAGCATCTTTGTTTTCATATACGCTATTTTTATAAAGTAAATTTGCAGCTTTTAATGTTTCAATTATTAGCTCTTGATTTTTAGTATATTTAGGTATATTTTTAGCTGTTTCATAGCTAGAAAAGTCAAAAGAATGCCCATTAAAATCAGCCAAATATTTAATTGCTTCAAGATATTTGAAGTTTTTGTATTTCATTAAAAAGTTTAATGAATTACCTCCTACATTACAACTAAAACACTTAAAAATTTGTTTTTCACTAGAAATTGACATACTAGGTGTATTGTCTCCATGAAAAGGGCAAAGACCGACAAAATCTTTACCTTTTTTGCTTAAGTTTAAAAAGCTGCTTATTAAAGCAACTATATCTGTACTTTCTATAATTTCATTAATTATGTGTTCTGGAATATTTTTCATAAATTATAAATATTTAACAATGTCCTTAATTTTTATTCTAATTTGTTCCATGGTGTCACGATTACGAAGAGTAACTGATTGATCGTTTAACGAATCATAATCATAAGTCAAGCATCAATATGTTCCAACAGCGTCTTGTCTACGGTATCTTTTACCAATTGATCCAGTTTCATCATAAGTGGCAGAAACGTTTTTATCTAATAAGAAATTATAAATTTCTCTTGCTTCTTTTTCGAGTTTTTTTACTAATGGTAAAACTGCAATTTTGTATGGGCTAAGTTCTTTATTAAATTTTAATACAATTCTAGAATCATTATTTTCTAGTTCTTCTAATTCATAAGCATCGCAAATAATTGCTAACATTAATCTATCTAATCCCATGCTAGGTTCAATTACATATGGAACTATTTTTTTGTTTGTTTCAGGATCTAAGTATTCAAGAGATTCACCAGTTGCCTTCATGTGAGCATTTAAATCAAAATTCGTACGATTTGCAATACCTAGTAATTCTCCTCAACCAAAGGGGAAATTAAATTCTATATCACTAGTTCCAGCTGAATAATGGGATAATTCCTCTTTATCATGTTCTCTAATTCTTATTGAATCCTTTTTAATACCTACTAATGTTGCAAAATTATAAGCTTTTTGAATGTAATATTTGTATAAGTCTTGAGCTTGTTCTTCTTTACAAAATACTTCTAGTTCCATTTGTTCAAATTCACGAGTACGGAAAATGAAGTTTCCAGGAGTCACTTCGTTTCTAAAACTTTTTCCAATTTGTCCAACACCCATAGGTAATTTTGATCTTGTAACTCTTGAAACATTTTTAAAATTTACAAAAATACCTTGAGCAGTTTCGGGTCTTAAATATACTTTTGATTTTGAATCTTCAATAACACCTTGTTGAGTTTCAAACATCAAATTAAATTGTTTAATAGAACTTCAATCAGTTTTTGAATTTTCATAAGTTTTTAAATTATTTGTTAAAAATTCTTGCATTTGTAAGTTAGTCATTTTTTCAGGAATAATCTCAGGATCAATTTCTTGAATTAATTTGTCGGCACGATATCTTTTTTGATTTACCTTATTTTCAATTAATGGATCGGCAAAATTTGAAACATGTCCTGATGTTACTCAAACATTAGGGTTCATTAAAATTTTTGTGTCTAATAAATAGTTATTTGCTTCCTTACGAATAAATTCACGCTTTCAAATTGTAGCGATATTATCCTTCAATAAAGACCCTAACGGTCCATAGTCTCAAGTGTTAGCTAAACCACCATATATTTCGCTTCCTTGAAAGACAAAACCTGAGTTTTTTAAGTGGTTAACTATATCAATCATGTTATATTTTTTCATATGTTTACATATTTTAAATTAATTTATAATTAAATTTTTCTTTTTTTTGTATTTTTTTACTAGTTATTTAAAAGGTATTTTAGTTTAACTTCTTTTTTCTAAAGAGTCTATGAATAGGTTAAAAAAGTATAAAAAAAGTACTGAGTTAACAGCACTTTTTTTATATTAGATTTCAGTTCCAATATTTTCAACAATTTCATTATTGATTGATTCAGCTTCAACTCCAACAATAGTTTGAATTGATTTATCACTTAATCTTACAACTCCCATTGCTCCTGCTTTTTTAAGCACTGATTCATTTACTTTTGAACCATCTTTAACAATGTATCTTAATCTTGTTGAACAGTTTGAATATTCTTCAATGTTATCTCATCCACCATATCCTAAAACAATCATTTTAGCTTTTAGTGATAAGTTTCCACCTGATGCTACCATAACTTCATCACCTTCACCTGGTAATTCAATTAAGTTTGTACCACGTCCTGGTGTGTTTAAGTTTAATTTTTTAATCATTACATACGCAACTAAAAAGTATGTTAATGCACAGACTGCTCCAATAGGAATAATTCATCCTGGGTGTGCAAATAATGCTCTAGTTGCATTATCAGTAAATATTGAAGATTGTGCAATAATTGCTAATGATTTAGGGAAACTCAATGCATAATCCATAAATCCTGCTGAGAATCCAAATCCAATTTGAATTCCAAATAGTCCTGTAATAAAGGCAAATACACCTGTTAATACTGCATGAACAAAGTATAATACAGGGCTAACAAACATGAATGCAAATTCAATTGGTTCTGTAATTCCTGATAAGAATGAAACAAGAGCTGCTGAACCATACATAGCTAGAACTCTTACTTTTTGTTCTCTATCTTTAGCTGTTAAGTAGAATGCTGCAACAATTGCTGGCAATCCAAACATCATTGTAGGGAAGAATCCTGCTTGGAAAATTCCTCCTGGGTTATCTTTAGCAACACCATTTAAGAATACGAAGATATCTCCATGTGCTAAAACTTCTTTTCCGTCTACTATTTTACCTGTTGGGAATGATCCTAATTGGAATCAAAATAGGTTATTAGGAATGTGGTGTAATCCAAATGGAATTAATAAACGGTTTATAAATCCATAAGCACCCATAATTGAGGCTCTTGCAACAAAGCCACTGTTTGCGCCTTTATATAGAGCATCTGAAATTAAGTAAATTACAAATCCTATTCAAGGGAAAATTACAGCTCATAATACTGAGAAAATTAATACTGCTAGAATTACGAATGCTGGTACAAGTCTTCTTCCTGCAAAGAATGCTAGTAATTTTGGTAATTCAACACCATGAATTCTATTGTAAATGAAAGCTGTTATAGAACCAACAATAATACCATTTAATACGTTCCCTGCAACAACTGCATTATATTTTCCGCCAAATAAGGCTCTAAATCCATAGTATGCTGAGTTAGGATCTTTTGCATCAACTAATACACTTGCTCCTAAATCAAGGTTTTTATAAATTAAGTGAGGTAATCCACCATCTGACATTAATGCTACAAGTAAAACCATAGCAATAAATCCTGCAAAGGCTGCTTCTCCTCGATTATCTTTTGTAAATCCAAAAGCTAGTCCAATAGCAAATAGTATAGGTAAATTATCAAATACTATTCCACCAGCTTTTGTTATTAAAAATCCAATAGCTGCAGCAAATTCTGATTCAACTCCTGCGGCATTGCTTGCTGGAATATCAGCACCAATTCTAAGTAATATAGCCGCAATTGGTAAAACAGCTATTGGGAACATTAAGGCTTTCCCGACTTTTCCAAGTCTTTCCATTAATCTTCTAAAGTAGCTCATAAATGAACTGTTTTTTGTAACTGTGTGCATTATTTTTTACCACCTTTTGAAGATTCTTTCTTAATCCGTAAATTGACATAAACGGTTGTGAAGATGGCTGCCATCATAATTAAAACAAAAATCAATGCAATACTTGCAACAGCATTAGGGTTGTCAATTTGAGTTTTAAATGAAACAACAAGCACAGTTACGATTAACATTATTGAAAATAATAATCATAAAACTGAATAAAGTTTTTTACCAGAATGCATGTTATTTCACATATTTGTCATTTTATCCATCGTTTCCTTTCATGAAATATATCTAAATTTCTTTTTAATGAGGGTCAATAGCCCTATCTCAATTATGAAGAAGAATTATAATCTAACAAATATATTGAATAAAGTATTCATATATATGCATATATAAGCAAAAAACATGTGAAAATATGGAAAAAAATTCCACAACTTCATATTAACTATTCAAAAATAAAAACGTCCTTATAAGACGCTTAAAAATTATTTTTTACCTAACATAGAAAACATGTTCTTTTTGTAAACTTCAACTCCTGGTTGATTAAATGGATTTACACCAAGTAAATAAGCAGACATTGCTAAAGCTCTTTCAAAAAACATAAATAGTGATCCTAGAGTTTCTTCATCAAATTTTCTAAGTTGTAAAAGAATATTTGGAACTTTTCCTTCTTCAGTATGTGCTTTTAAAGTTGCTTCAAACGCAACATTGTTTACATTATGTAAGTTGTTATTATCTAAATAACCTAATTTATCTAAATCTAGCTTGTCAGCTTTAAAAGTAATATTATATAAAGGCTCTTGTAAAGTTAAAATTGTTTCAAATAAAATTTTTGATCCTTCTTGCACCATTTGTCCTAGTGAGTGCAAGTCAGTTGAAAAAATTCCACTTGCAGGTCAAATACCTTTTCCGTTTTTTCCTTCGCTTTCAGCAAATAATTGTTTTCATCATTCGCAGAAATACTGTAATTTAGGTTCATAAGCTACCATCATTTCAACTGAATAGTTATATTGAGTGTGTAAAACATACCTTGTTGTTGCATATTCATAAGCTGGATTTTTTAGTATTGAATCATCAGCTAATTCATCGCACATTACTTTAGCACCTTCTAAAACCTTTTGTGCATCAATTCCAGCACAATAAAATGGGAAAAGTCCAACACTACTTAAAACACTAAAACGTCCACCTATGTCATCAGGCACAACAAATTTTTGATAACCTTTTGCAGTTGCTAAATCAAATAAAACACCTTTTTTAGCATCTGTTGTCGCAACAATATATTTGTTTGCTTCTAAACCTAGTTTTTGCTCGAGTAATTTTCTAAATTCTCTAAAAGCTATTGATGGTTCTAAAGTTGTACCAGATTTAGAAATTACATTAATAGCAAATTTTTTATCAGCTACATAATTTAATTTTGCAATTAATGCTTCGGATGAAATATCATTTCCTGCAAACATTAACTCCATTAATGGTTTTTTTGGTGAATATGGACCATAAATAAAGTCATATCCACTTTTAGCTCCTAAGTATGAGCCACCTATTCCTATAACAACTACTAATTCAACTTTATCATTTGCCCACTTATCGGCAATTTTTTTCATTGATTTTAATTCATCTTTATTATAGTTGTAAGGAAGATCAAATCATCCTAGTCAATCTCTTTCCGCTACATTTCTTGTCATTAAATCATTATGAATACGAGAAACATCGCTTTGAAGTTTTAATAATTCATCCCTTTTAAAAAGGACATGTTTAGTATTTAATTTTAAGTTTTTCATTTTACTCCTTTATATTTAGTAATAATTATAAATTTTTATTTTAATACTTAGCAAAAATAATTAAGTCGAATTAAAAGCTAAATAATAGGTATATAAAAAAATATTTTTAAACATTACTAAAAAGAAATGTAATTGCTTTATGCAAAAAATATAGAAAAATTAACAACTTATTAATAAATAATTAATTTAGATTAGTTTTTTTTGTTTTAAAACATAAGGAAAATTGATCCCTGTGTTTTATTTATCAAAATTTATAAATATAATGTGTTAAATAAAACAATTTGTTTTAATCACTAAAAAAATGAAAAACTTAAAATTAAATCTCTTAAAATCAGCAAATTTAATGCCTTCAAATAAATAATATAAAGAACAAACCGATATTTTATTTAAGGAATATAACACTTCAAAAGTTAAAGAAGCACATCTAAAAAAATTGCTTAAATTATTACTATTGCAAATAATTTAAAAATTCAAATTTAAGGTAATTTTCAGTAATTCAATTATTTGAAAAAAAATTATGGTAATATATTGATTATGAAAAATATTATCGAAGTAAAAATTGAAATTCAAAAAAATTCTCGTGTTAAATATGAATATGACAGAGCTAAAAAACAATTAGTTGTTGATCGTATTTTAAGAGAAGATTTTGTATACCCATGTAATTATGGATTTATTCCAAACGCTCTAGATTGAGATGGAGATGAATTAGACGTATTAGTCTATTCACAAGAGACTTTTGTACCAGGTGCTATGTTAAATGCAAGAATTATTGGTGCAATGAAAATGATCGATGATGGAGAAACTGATACTAAATTAATAGCAGTTCATGCAGATGATTATCGTTTAGACAAAATTAATGATTTAGCCGACTTACCAAGACCATTTTTAGATCAAGTTGAAACATTTTTTAGCACTTATAAAAACTGAAAACGTGAAGGAATTACAAGCGTTGATGGTTTTGAAAACGTTAAATGAGCCCTTGCTGAATATGAAGAATGTGTTGAACTTATGGAAAAATTCGGTTCAATGCCTAAAAAAGAATTTATTGCAAAAATGCAAAAAGAACATCCAGAAAAATATACAAAATAAAAACAAAAAGGCATATTAATTTTAGTATGTCTTTTGTTTTAGGAGAATGATGATTAAATTACTTTTTTCATTACCAAAAAGATTAATCCCATATGTAATTTTATGTATGTTTTTTTCTTTATTACAACCTTTTTTATTAATGATTTTACCAACCTTACTTCGCCAATTTATAGAAATGATCGCTTTAGATCAATTAAAAGCCCCTAATATTTTAGGTTTAGAAATTACAATGGGTAATTTAGATTATCTTAGTACATTATCTATTTTAACTGCTCTTTTTACACTGGCTTTTATTGTTACATTATTTATAGGGATTAGACTTGCAAACTATGTTTGTATAAATGGTGCTTATCATTACCGTAAAATTTTGTTTGATCACTTATTAACCTTATCTAAGCTTGATTTAGACAAAATTTCACATGCAACAATTATCACTAGATTCAGTAATGATATTTCAAAATTGCGTGATGGATTATTAATTTTAATTAGAATAATGTGAAGAAGCCCGTTTTTTATTTTCTGAGGTTTAGTATTTTCGCTATATTACAGTTTAACTCTTTCAATAAGTATTATTATTATGATTCCGTTAATAGTTTTAGGTTCAATATTTGCTATAAAGAAAATTTTTCCTCTATACCGTAAGGAAAATTGGAAAATTGATGAATTAAATGAATTGAGTAAACAAGACATTAATGGTATATCTTTAATTAAATCTTATAACCTAGAAACAAGACAATTAAATAACTATATTGCTAAAAATAATGAGTTTAAAGAATTAACCAGCAAGGTTGGAAAACTTTCAGGTATAAGTTGACCGATAATAAATATTTTAGTTAATGTTGGTTCTGTTTTGCTTTTCTTAATAATGGCTTTTATTATTAAAGGATTTAGTAACGATGAAGTTTCTTATCAAGCAAGTATTTTATTTCAATTTACTAGTTATATATCATTTATTGCTGCCGGAGTTTTTGAAACATCATTTAATATTAATGGTATTTTTAGAGCAAAAGCCGCTGCAACTAGATTTAATGATTTATTAAATTACAAAAGTAATATTAATTTTGTGCAAAATGATATAAAAATAAAAAATGGTTCAATTGAATTTAAAAACGTAACATTTGATTACAAAGATTTAAACAATAAAGAGCACTTTATTGAAAATCTTTCATTTTATGTACCAAGTGCATCTACGTATGGTATTATAGGCAAAACAGGTTCAGGAAAAAGTACAATAGCGCATTTATTAACAAGAGAATGTTTACCTAATCAAGGTCAAATATTAGTTGATAATATTGATATAAATTTAATAGATTCAACAAACTTTTATAACTCAGTTTCTAAAGTCTATCAAAAACCTACATTGCTTAGTGGTAGCATAAAAAGTAATTTAACATTCTCTACTCCTAATGCAAATGATGAAGAAATTAAAAAAGTAATTGACTTATCATGTGCTGAATTTATAAACGAATATCAAAGTCAATATGACTACAGTGTAGCACAAAAAGGAAATAATTTAAGTGGTGGACAAAAACAAAGAATAGCTATTGCTCAATCAATAATTAAAAAACCAAAAATTCTTATTTTAGATGATGCAACTAGTGCTTTAGATAACATCACTGACTTTAAAGTTCGAAGTAACATTAAAGAACAATTAAAGGACACAACACTTTTAATTATTTCTCAAAGAATAAGTTCAATAAAAGACTCTGAAAAAATAATAGTTCTTGACAAAGGAAAAATTGTTGGTTTTGATAACCATAAAAATTTATTAAAAAACAATAAATATTATCAAGATATTTATGAATCACAAAAGGAGGTAACAAATGAAAAAGAATAAAGACAAAATGACTTTTTGAACTTTGGCAAAGGAAATTACGCATTTTGCAAAAGTAAAAAAATCAATTTATCTATTTGCCTTTTTTGCTTCATTATTACTTTCTATTTTTGTATATCTTTCTTCATGAATAATTGGTTATATTTTTGATCATTTCTTTTCAAAACAAAATTTTAATCCAAATGTGTTTAATTATCAATTATATTTTATGTTAATTGTGTTTTTGGCATCTAGCT
>NZ_ADNC01000010.1 GCF_000178375.1 Mycoplasmopsis alligatoris A21JP2
TTTGTTCAACTACTGCACTTCATTTAGCATGAGCATTGGCAAAAATTGCATCCGGTTCATCTACTCTTATAACAGGTAAATTTGTTGGAACAACATTTACCCGCATATTGTATATGTCGATAAATTCTTGTTCCTCAGTTTTACCAGTTCCTGTCATTCCACATAATTTTGTAAACATTCTAAAGAAATTTTGATAAGTAATTGTTGCTAAAGTTTTAGTTTCAGGTTCAACTTCAACCATCTCTTTAGCTTGAAGTGCTTGTTGTAGACCTTCAGAATAACTACGTCCATCCATAATTCTTCCTGTAAAAGCATCAACAAGTTCAATTTTTCCATCCCTAACAATATATTCAACATTATTTTTCATAACTTTATGCGCTCTAAGTGCGTTAGAAATTCTATGAACTAATTCACTATTTTCCATGTCATATAAGCTTCTTATTCCATAAAAATTGTTTGCTCTTTCTATTCCAGAGTGAGTTAAAGAAATTGCTTTTGATTCATCATCAATTACATAATCATAAGGACTTAAAAGTCTTACAAATTGATCGGCAGCAAAATATGTTTGAGTATCTTCACCTTCACCACCAGAAATAATTAAGGGAGTTTTAGCTTCATCAATTAAGATCGAATCCACCTCATCAACTAAACAAAAATAATGCCCACGTTGAACTTTTTCTTCCATGCTATTGACCATATTATCTCTTAAATAGTCAAATCCTAATTCAGAGTGCACTGAATAAGTAATATCAGCTGTATAAGCTTGTCTTTTACTACTTGGATCCATTTGTGCTTTATTAATTCCTATAGTTAAACCTAAAAATTTGTGAACTTCACCCATTTCTATAGCATCACGTTCTGAAAGATATTCATTAACTGTTGAAACAATTACACTTTTTCCGGTTAGTGCATTTAAATAAACTGGTGCTATAGAAGTAATAGTTTTCCCTTCACCAGTTTTCATTTCAGCTACACTACCTAAATCAAGTAGTAATCCTCCCAAAATTTGCACATCATAAGGACGTTTTTTTAAAACTCTTTTAGTTGCTTCACGAGCCACTGCAAAAGCTTCATTTCTTATATCATCAAGTGTATAACCTTTTGCTAAAAGGTCTTTAAATAAGGCTGTTTTGGATTTTAATTCTTCATCACTTAAGTTAATTACTTTCTTTTCTAATGCATTAATTCTTGCTAAAGCTTTTTCAGCAATACGCATTTCAGTTGATTTAACATCAAAAATTTTCTTTAGTTTAGTCATGTTTTATATTTTATATTATTCCTTAAATATTTTGACTATTTAAAATGTTTAATTATTATGTTTTGATTATTTGAAATTAAATTAACAAAAAAGTTAATTTTTTTAGTTTATTTCTATTAAAAATAATTTTTTGCTTTTTTATGTAAGTAAATAAAAACTAAAAAATGAAAATTATTATAAATATAAAAAAACATGATAATTACAATGAAATTATTTTATAAAAATAATCTATGAAAAATAACAATTTATTTAAAAAATTTATATTTTTATAAAAATAATCAATTTTTTACAAATATTTTCACTTTAGTAAAAATAATTATTTTCAAATAAATAGGAAAAATAAACATTTTTATAAAAATATTTTCATTTATATTATTTGAATTATAAAACAATATAAAAAGTCCAATCTTTATATAATAAATTTACTAATAGACAAATTTATTTGGAGGAACGATGAAAGCCATAAACAAAAAATTTAAATTCATTATTTTAGGAACATTATTAAGTGCTGTTTCTTTAGTTTCTTTTGTAGCTTGTTCAAAGAAAAATAATGATTCAACTAAACCTACTGATAATAACGAAAATACAAATTCATCAAGCAATTCTACAAAACCTTCTGTTGAAAATAACGATAAAAATAATTCAGATACAAACGTTTCAAATGCAAACAGTTCAAACGAAAATAATCTTGAAGAAGTAAATGTACCTTCAATAAGCGCTTTAGAACTAATTAGCAAATTAGAAAAATTATTGCCTCGTGAACACAAATATGCTTCAAGAATTACCGAATATCGTTCAAAAGCGTTTGGAGTTTTAGATAAAAACAAAAATTTTGATAATTTAGTTAAATATTTACCTTCTGAAGATGCTAAATTTAAAGAAAAATTTGACACAAAAGGTTTTAAAATATGACTTGAATCTGAAAGAATGGATTCAAAAACTGAACTTAGAGTAAAAATCAATTTAATTGATCCTAAAAACGATAGCAATAATGCTAACACAACAATTATTTTGACTGGCTTTGAATCGGATAAAACTGAAGTCACAACACAAATTTCTGAAAACATTAACCGTTTAATTAGAATGCATTCATACTGAATTCAAAACAATAGATCGCCAATTTCAAAAGAGGCATTTCCTGTTTCTAGAACATACGAATCTAGACCTAAGTCACAAACCGTTAAAGACTTAAGAGCAATGACATCAATTAGTAGTTTATTCCCTGTTGTTGAAAAAGGTGCGTTGCAACTTCAATTTTTAAGAGCGATGATTGAAGATATGAGAAGTGTTCCAGATTATCGTGTTCAAACTGAAGTTTTAGACAATTATAAAGGCGATAATTCTAAAATAGAAGTCTACATTACGTTTATAAGTTTAAATGATGATAAAGACAAAGCAACAGTTAGATTGATTTTTACCAACTTTAAAAATCTAAGCTAATTTTGGTATGATATTTTAAATAATTAAAGGAGAACAATATGTTTAACAAAATGAGATTAGAAAAATCAAAAAAGAACCTAAATATATTTCGTTATTTATACTGAGGATTTAACATTGCTGGAGCAATTTTGATTCTTATTGCAATTATTATTGGTGCGAGCAATTCTGTACAATGACCTGCATCAACATTTCTAGGAGTTTTAGGTTTAATTTGTATAGCATTTAGTAATTTCTTTATTACATTTATGTTTAAAGATCTAATTAAAATGTATGTAATTCATGTGTTTGTAAAAACAAAACATTGAGAATTTAAATGATATTTAATGCTTTTATTTTTTAATAAATGAAAAAGTCAATTACCAAAAATTGAAGTAGTTGAAACTGCAATTCAAGTTAAAAAACCAGAATAATAATATTAAGCACAATTGAATTTGTGCTTTTTATTTTTTCCTTATACATCTTTATCAATATAAAAAAAGTACCAAAACTAATTGGTACTGTCTTACAAAACCTCTTAAATTAAGACGTTATTTTTTAATTAAAAATACATGATAGAAACATAAATAACAAAATGACTATTTATGAATAATTTATAAAATATAATAAATAACTGCTTTAACTTATATTGTGTATTTTTAAAAGGGAAGGTTTTAAACGTCAATATAATGCGTTAGATTAGCTAAATCAATTGCATCTTGCAGTTGATTTATTTTTTTCTTCGTTTGTTTAATAGTTTTTTTAAGTTCTTCAACATTAAATAAATAACGAGTAACCTTTGTATTTCCATCTTCTAATAAAACACTTACTTCTTGCTTATAAACTTTCATGGTGTTTAATCTTTGATGTAAATAACTTGACATCTGTGCTAAATAAATTAAACATTCATTAATTGTTAAGTCTTTGTATGTTGTTTTAACATTATAATTTGCATCAGAAATTAGCATTTTATAATGTCTTATTTTTTGTATTAAGCTTTCTATTTGCTCAGTATATTTATCAAAACTATATTGACTTTTAGGAATATTTTGACCTTCAAAAAATTCTATGGAATAATACATTTGTTCTTGAGCAATTAAGTCATTTAATTCCTCTTGCAATTCAACAGTTTTTTTAATTAATTCTTTTAATGTGTATTTCATTATTTTTCCTTATTAGCCTTTAATACAATCGGATTAGATTGAATTTGAATGTTTTTATATTCAATATAAGCCACTAATGTATACTCACCAGTGTATTTAATATCTTTAAAAATTAGTTTTTTGTTGTACTCATTATCTTTATTCTCTGTTATAACACCCGATGCAATTTCATGACCATCTTTATACAATTTATAACTAGGTCTAGAACCACTATATCAATGAATTGTAGTAGATAATTCTTTTTTAGTTGAATCATACTGTAAATCACTAGTAAATCTTAATAAATCGCTAACCACTTTTCTTGAAATCGGTTCTTTATAAGTACTGTTAGAATTAGTTCATGTTGATTCATTATCGTTACTTATGACTCTAGATTTTAAATAAGTGTCTTTTATAAAGTCTTTGTAGTTACTTTGATACATTCCCATGTTTAAACTTAAAACTATTGCATAATATTTTTCATTCCCAGTTGCTCTAACTTTTATACTTGTTTGATCTTCTGAAATAATTTTATCGTCCTCGAATCAATAAATTTTAAAATCATTGTCTGGATCATTTTCTATGCTTATTGAAAGATTCAATCTTCCATCAGAACCTTTTGTAGCACTAATATCACTACTTATGATAGGTTTAGATTTTTTGACTTTAATATTATCTATTAATTTTTGTAGACTTTTTTCTAGATTATCATAAACATATTTAAGAACTTTTTCATCTTTTACTGATTCACTTTTTAAAACTTTTTTGGCTGTATCTAAGTCTAATGTAGTTTGTTTGTAGATATCTTGATTTTCTATTTTATTGTACCCTAAGCCAACCAATGTATTACCTAAAATAGTATCAGTTTTAGAAATTAATAGAGACAATAAAGTTGGATCGATTTTACTTCTATCACCTTGTACAAAATCACTTGGCTTAATAATATCTTTATTTATCTTAATTGACTTTGTAACAGGTCTTTCCATTCTTTTTATTTGCGCTTTTATGTCTCCATTACTTGCGACACTAGGAATAATTCCTAGATAAACTTCTGAATCTATTGGATTTAAAAATACTTTATGACTTATTGGAACCATATTAATAGTTTCTTCATGTAAAACTTTCTTATTAATTAAATCATAAATAAGAACTTTTCCTTTATCATCTGATTTTGTAAACATATTGTTGTATCCATATTTAATACCAGTAGGATAAGTAATAACTAATTTATCATTATATTGTGAAACACTTAAAGTGTTTGCTCCTGGTTCAACATTTCCTTGAATGTAGATAGGTTCCTTAAATTCAAATAAATTTTTGTATTCTAAATTTTCTCCATGAGATTTGTTAGATTCTACTAAAATAGGTAAATCTTTGTCTTCATCTCATCTCACTAAATAATAATTATTATTAAAGTAAAACTTGTTAGAAAATTTTGGAGTATTTTTAACACCTTCTCAAATATTTCCACCAGAATAAAAACCTCTATCCGAACTTAATTCAATATAATCATCTTTGTTTCCATTTTCATATGCACCAGTTAGTGATTTTAGTTCTGTATATGTTCCATAACCGCCAATAGATCCTTTTCCATCTTGAAATTGTTTTTCTTTAGTAAAAAATAAATTTTTGTCTTCTAAATTATTTATGGCTGCATCCAATGTGTTAAAGTTACCATGGCTATCTGATAAAGTTGTATCAAAACCTAATCATTTATTGTTAATTTTTACATGATTTCAGGCATGAGCAAATGATCCATGACCAGTTCCACCATTAACACCTGCCATTATTCTAGCTTCCATGTTTAACGATCTTAAAAATATTTGTGACATTTTTGCATAAATATCGCAAATTGCTTCTCTATCAATTATGGCACTAAATGGACTTTTTCTTGTAGCTGCTGCTTGATATCAAAAATTACCTGTTACAAATTGCCCAACAAGATAGGCTTTTGCAACCTCATCTTTATCTAAACCATATGAAATTGTTCTTTGAAATTTATTAAATGTTTCTAGATAAGATGCTAACTTAGGATTAGATACTTCTGAAGATGTAAAAACAGTATTAATGAAAGTTTTTATTATTTTTTTATTTATACTTGGATCTTCATTTTTATCTTTATTACTTCCTAAAACCCTATTTGCAAACATTTCAGAAATTGACATATCTGGTTTATTATCACGATCTGTTGTTCCATCTGTATATTCAAAACCAAGCGATGGTGATTCATATAAACTTGGTAAAAACGCACTTAAATCATTCCTTAAAAATCTTAAAATTTTAAATCCTTCTTCTCTTGTTAATTCTAATCATTCTATGTCCAAGTGTTCTACATCTTGTGCTGTAATTATTCAATCTAAAATTAATCATCCTGCAAATTTTATTAATTCATCTCTTTTACCAGTTTTTTTAGCATTTTCAACAATATGATAGTTTTTAGAAATTAAATTAGCTTTATTATTCAAGTCGCTATTGAAAAGTCACTCTCTATCTTTAAGCGCTTCTTCTTGCATTTTTTTAACTGCATTTGTTTGTTCAGTGGTTAAATTTTTGTAATCATACTTAGCTTGTTCATAAACATTTCGATATGAATTTATACTAACTGGATTAGATAAATATAATGAACCGTTTGGTCTAAAATTTTCACCTAAATATACATTATTTTTAAACTCAGATTTGCTTCCGAATTTAGAATTTAAAGTAGTTTCTCAACTTGTCGCTAATTCATTATTTTTGTTTTCACCAACAATAGGTTTAGATTCTTCAATCTTTTCTTTTTCTATAGGCTTATTAGAAGAATTTGAATTATTATTTTCAGGATTATCCTCTGGTTTTATTTTATCAACTTTTTCTATTTCTTTGTTGTTAGAATTAGAGGATGAATTATCAACTTTATCATTTTTTTCTACTTTAGAATTATCAATAGTAGATGATGAAGTATTATCTTTTTCAGATTCAGTTTTATCAACTTTAGGAGATGATATATCATTTTTATTTGTATTATTAAGAACTTTTTCTTCATCTTTTTTTTCGGTTGTATCCACTGTTGATGTAGTGTCTATTTTACTTGAACAAGACAAAACAAATAATGGCATAATTGCCATGTTAATTAAAATTAACTTGAATTTAGATTTATTTTTCATACATATATTATAAATATTTTTAAACCTTATATGCTTTTTAATACAAAAATATGCTTTTTAATGCAAAAAAAGGCAATTATTAAATTTATTCAATGAAATCTAAATTTTTTTTATAGTTATTTATAATTTAAACATGAATAAAAAGAAAAAAATTAAAATTTTAACCTTAGCAACAAGTGCAATAATTTTGCCTTTTTTTACTGTATCATGTAATGCACTTATTTCAAATTTAATCAAAAATAATACAAACAAAACTGAAGAAAATACTGAAAATAAAGTTGATCCAAATAAAGATATTATTCTAAATAAAGATGATACTAAACCTAAAAACATCGATAAAAATGGTTTTGTTGATCTAGAACCAGTAAGCCCTGAAAATACTATTAACTTTAAAGATACTCCAAGCGATATTGAAGTAGAAAAAATTCCTGATAACACTGATAAAATACCAAATAATAATCCTGAAAAAGAACCTATAAGTTCACCTGAGAAACCAGATGTTTCAACAGATCCAAAAACACCTGAACCAAATAATAAACCAGTTCCAGCTGATAATCAAAAAGATCCTAAAAAGCCTATAGACTTGATTAAAACTGTTCCTGTTACTACAACTTTAACAATTCCTAATGACTTAAAAACCTTAGAGTTAAGAAGTGAATTTAAAAACTTATATTCAGGTTCTATTACTAAAGAAAATTTCCATTTAGTTTTTAAAGTTGATGATAAATTACTTGCCTCAAAAGATATTAAAATTGCTTTAGATCCTGAAGATATTAACACAATATATTTAATCGATAAATACACATTTATCGGTAAATATTCATTTAAAAATAAAATAGAATCATTAGTTAATGAAGCTTTACCAAGTCTTAAATTAGAAGATTATTTAATTTTTGATAAAGAACTACAATCAAGATTAAAATTTAGTGATTTTATAGAACGTACTAATTTATATTCACTTAAAAAGTATCGTTATTTTGACTATGAATATGAAAAAGGCTTTATAAAATTACTTTTTAAAGGAAAACTTTTAAAAGTACTAAAAGCACAACCTAGCGGATGATTAGATGAAAAAACACCAATTTCTGAAATCAATAAAAAAACTATTGATTATTATTTAAATAATCCATTTGAAATAATTAGATTAAAAGATTCAAACGTTATTCCTAGTGTAGATGATAAAATAGAAGATTTTTATGACTTTAGAAAATTTAATAATATTCATTTTACAATGGAAATAACAAGTAAAAATTATGATGCTCAAACTGCTCAATTTAAATTGAAATTACATTTTGGTGACAAAATAATTGAATCAAGTGAACATGAATTAAAATACCTTAAAAAAATGAATGTTTTTGAAAAAAACTTGTATTTATTTAAAGAAGCTGATCCAAAAAAATTAAATGATAGTCATTTTGAGACTAAAGAAACTAATAATCTAATATTATTAAGATATCTAGGAGTGTTAAATACTATAGATGAAACATACTTTGATACAGGTTTAAATCAATTAAGTGCAGCTGATTTTGTTAAAAATCCTTTATTAATGCAGTACTATATTTTTCCTAAAGATTTACTAGCTACTTACAAAAGATTTTTTGACTTATATTATTATGATGTTAAAAACTCTAATGATTCATTAACTTTTAAAGTTGGTATTGTTGCTAAAAATAATCCAAACTTAAGAGCGCATACAAATGCTATTACTTTAAACGGAATAAAAAGTACTTTAAAATCTCTATTAACTAAAGATAAAATTTACATAAGCGCAAACAATGATCCAATACTTTCAACAAAACAAAATGATTACAATGCTGACTTTTATTTAGATGAAATCTCCGAAGATAAATTTTTAAATTCAAGAGTATTTAAATTATTAAATGGAACTGCAACGGTTTTATCAAAAGTTTCAAGTGATCCAAACGATTTAAGATTTTATGTTATAACAAACCAACATGTAGTTAAACATCAACCAGGAACTAAATATAAATCTGATATTTTAATGCCAAGAAAAAATATAACATTAGAAGAAGGCGATTATAACTTTAACGACTATACCATAGCTAATTTAGACTTTGAAGTAGTTTGAAACTTATATGGAGATAACGATTTAAATATATCAGTAGTAGATTTAAAAGAACCATTAAAAAGATTAAAAAATCAAGGTAATTTATTAGCTTATAACTGATTAAATAATTGAAAAAATTTAAAAGATTTAGAAATTTTTGACAATGATAAAATTAATGACACTGAATTAAAAGTAGATTACAAATTTAA
>NZ_ADNC01000009.1 GCF_000178375.1 Mycoplasmopsis alligatoris A21JP2
ATCAGGGAGGAACTTTCGCGCCTCAAGAGCGGAATCAAAAACGATGACGCCGAGGGGCTTGCGGAATTCGAGCGGAACATGCGGACCAGCCTTGAAGAACTGGAACGCAGTTACCGCACCAAAGAGATGTTGTGAGGTTACGATGAAAGGCATTGAGTATCGGGGCTTAACCCGCATAGAAGGACCAGTGGTCATCACCCAGAGGAGCCGCAACGTGGGCTTCAACGAAGTGGTGGCAGTCTACGACAGGGAAGAAGGCCGCCGCCTCGGCCGCGTGGTTGACATGAGCGAAGACTGGACCGCCGTCCAGCTTTTCGGCAACAACACAGGCCTTTCTGCCGACGACAGCCGCGTCGAATTCTTGGGCAAGCCCATGGAGCTCCGGGTCGGCCCCGGTTTATTGGGCCGCATCTTTAACGGCCTTGGCGAACCCATTGACGGCTACGGCAACATTTTTTCTTCCTCCTGCTATGACGTAAACGGCCTTCCCATAAACCCCTACGCCCGCACTTACCCCAGGGACTTTATCCAGACCGGCATCTCCGCCATCGATGGCATGAACACCCTGATTCGGGGTCAGAAGCTTCCGATATTTTCGGGCAACGGCCTTCCCCATAACCGCCTCGCCGCACAAATAGTGCGCCAGGCCACGATCATAAACGCCGACGGATCATCGTCAGGCAAATCCGCGGAACCCTTCGTGGTGGTTTTCTGCGCCATGGGCGTCAAATACGACGTGGCCCGTTTCTTCCTCGACGACTTCGAACGCACCGGCGTTCTTGCCAATGTAGTAGTATTCCTGTCACTGGCCGACGCCCCGAGCCTCGAACGCCTGGTGGCCCCCAAGTGCGCCTTAACCGCCGCGGAATACCTGGCCTACGAAAAGAATATGCACGTCCTCGTAGTAATGACCGACATGACCAATTACTGCGAAGCCCTGCGTGAAGTTTCTTCGATACGCGGCGAAGTCCCCAGCCGCAAAGGCTACCCCGGCTACCTCTATTCGGATTTAGCGAGCCTCTACGAAAGGGCAGGAAAAATTTCAGGCTCCACAGGCTCCATCACCCAGATCCCTATTTTGACCATGCCCAACGACGACATCTCCCACCCCATCCCCGACCTTTCAGGCTACATCACCGAAGGCCAGATAGTCCTTGACCGTGAGCTTTCCCAGCGCGGCGTGTATCCGCCCGTTGCCGGCCTCCCCAGCCTTTCCCGTCTCATGAAAGACGGCATAGGCCCCGGTATGACCCGGGAAGATCACAAAGACGTTTCGAGCCAGCTCTTTGCGGCCTACTCAAAAGTGAAGCAGGTGCGTAACCTCGCCTCCCATCATCGGCGAAGAAGAACTTTCGGACAACGATAAGCAGTACCTCAAGTTCGGCGAAAAAGTTCGAGCAGATTTTCCTAACCCAGGGCGAATTTGAAAACCGCGACATAGGCCGCACCCTCGACCTGGGCTGGAAAGTCCTCACCCAGATCCCCCGTGACGAACTTTTGCGCATCAAGCCGGAATTTATCGGGAAGTATTTTGAGCCGATTTTAGCAGCGGGCGATAACTTTAGTTGATAGGAAGTCTAGTGGATAAAAGCCCAGTCATTGCATAAGTTCTTGTAGCAAATCTTGTAATTTAGGAATATCACCATCTATGGTTCCCGACATATATCGCTCATAAATCCCCGGATTATCCGGCGGGTTAAGGTCAATGTCAAAGCCTTTTTCCAGAGCGAGAAGCCGTAGAAACTCCCTTTTCAAAGAAGGGGGTTAGAAAAAACTGTTTCCCCATTTTACTGATTTCAACTGTCCGTAGTCTTCCTGCCCATTTATAAACATCTTTAAATAGAAGGGCGTGAATTTCCAGTAAAGAAGCAGTATTCTTAATTTTAATTGGGTGTTTTTTTAATTCATTCCTTCGTTTTGTAACGGCTATACTTTCAAAGTTTACTAAATCGTCATGATTTGTTATTCCGCCGAGATTTTTAAGAACACCGGTTTTAGGATCGGTATATGAATAGTCCGGGTCTATATACTCGTAATTGTTATGCATATTCTTTGGTTTTAAC
>NZ_ADNC01000008.1 GCF_000178375.1 Mycoplasmopsis alligatoris A21JP2
TCCATAGCAGTTCTTCTAGAAGCCATTTCAGAAATTTTAGCGGATGTACCTAAACAATAAATCATGCTTCCTACATATAAAGGTACTGAATTTTTTAAAATAGTATTAGCATCTGGTTCAAATTCAACTACAGAAGATTTAATATAATCTCCTGAAGGTAATTGAAAAGGAAATAATTTAAATTCAACTGCATCTTGTTGTACATTACTTATAAACTTAGTGTAAATAATATTAACACCATTGATTTTTTTATCATAATATGTATCAATTGCCAATTTGCTAATTTCATTACCTAGATTATAAGAAACTGTGTCACCATAATCGTGATAAACTTTTATAATTTGGTCTTTATAAATGCTATTTGATAGAGCAGCATATCCTTTTGAACCAACTACTACAACCATATCTTTAGGTTGAATTTTTTGTTTTAGATAAGTAATTAAATTTGAATTATAAGATCCACAAAGACCTAAATCAGAGGTAATAAGAATGTACATATTTGCCTCTATACCAGGGTGTTTAGGAAAAAGTGTATTAAATTCGTTTGGATTAACATGTAATAATAAATCATTAAATGTTTTTTCTAAATTATCTTGATAACTTTTAATATTTTCATATAACTCACGAGCTTTTCTAAGTTTAGATGAAGCAACAAGCTCCATAGCATGAGTTATTTTTTTAGTATTAGTTACAACATTAATGCGACCTTTTAAAATATTTAAACTAGCCATTATTTTGACTCTCTATATTTTTCAGGCATTAATTTGTGAACTTCTGGATTGTAGTTAGGAATTGAAGCAACTATTGAATTTACTATTTTAACTAATGCTTTTTCAAGAAGTTGATAATTTTGAGCACTAATTTCACCACTTGTTGCTATTTCAGAGATAATTACGTTTCCATCACCACTTAAATCAGCGTATTTTAAAACTGCTTCACGATATTCATTAATATACTCTTTTGGTAACGGGTTAATAATTCTTTCTTTAACACCAAGTAAAATTATTGCTTGAGCAATTTGTGAAATTGGTTGATATTGCTCTTGTTTTAATAATTCATAAACTTTAGCTCCGTGATTTAAGATGGTTTTTGTTGAATCATCTAAATCAGAACCAAATTGAGCAAAAGCAAGCATTTCATTATATTGCGCTAGTTCTAGTTTTAAAGAACCTACTACTTTTTTCATAGCTTTAATTTGTGCAGCACTACCAACACGACTAACACTAAAACCAACATCAACAGCAGGTCTTTGTCCTGAGTTAAATAAGTTTTCTTTGGTAAAAATTTGTCCATCGGTTATAGATATAACATTTGTTGGTATATAAGCAGAGATATCACCTTGTTGAGTTTCAATAATTGGTAAGGCTGTAATAGAACCTCCACCATTTTCTTTGGTTACTCTTGCTGCTCTTTCTAAAAGTTGTGAGTGTAAGTAAAATACGTCTCCAGGATAAGCTTCACGACCAGGAGGTCTTCTTAAAAGTAATGATAAGGTTCTATAAGCTATAGCGTGTTTTGATAAATCATCATAAACAATTAAAACGTCTTTACCTTTTTCCATTCACTCTTCAGCAATTGTAACACCAGTGTAAGGTGCAATATACTGTTGAGGTGCTAATTCACTTGCTCCTGAAACTACAATTGTTGTATATTCAAGCGCTCCTGTATCAGCAAGTTTTTTTACTATTTGAGCAACAGTTGAATTTTTTTGCCCAATTGCTACATAAACACATTTAACATCTTTACCTTTTTGGTTAATTATTGTATCAATAGCTATAGCTGTTTTACCAGTTTGTCTATCACCGATAATTAATTCACGTTGGCCTTTTCCTATAGGTATCATCGAATCAATTGCAATAATTCCGGTTTCTAGAGGCTGGTTAACTTCTTTTCTTGACATAACTCCGCTTGCAACACGGAAAATTTCTCTTGTTTTTGTAGTTTTAATTGGGCCTTTTCCATCGATTGGATTTCCAAGTGAATCAATTACTCTTCCTAGCATTTTATCACCGACTCCAACACTTATAACTTTTCCAGTTCTTTTAACTATATCACCCTCAGAAATAGAAGTAATATCTCCAAAAATGGTAACTCCAACTACTTCTTCTTCTAAATTTAAGGCTAGTCCATAGGTATTTTCGTTAAAAACAACTATTTCGGAGTTCATGACATTTTCTAAACCATTAACTAATGCTATACCATCACCAATTGAAATAACACGACCTATTTCTGCATAATCGATTTTGCTATCAAAGTTTTTTATTTTATCACGAATAATAGCTGAAATATCTTGTAGTTTATTTGCCATTTATTCCTCCTTTTTCATTTATTATTGTATTTTTGATTTTTTCTAAATCATTATTTATATTTTTTTCTATAATTTCTGAACCTAAATGAATTTGGTAACCACTTATTAGTTCTTCATTTATTTCATTTCTAATTTCAAATTTTTGATTATATAAATTTTCTAGTTTTGTTTTTATTTTTTCTAATTGAACTTTAGTTAATTTTTGTGCTGTTAAAACTCTTGCAAATTTTATATTTAATTCTGTGTTTGATAAACGTAAATAATGAATTAAGATATGTTTTAATTCATTGGCATTATTACGTTGAACAACAACTTTTATTAAATTAATTAAACGTTTATCATATTGTGCAAAAATTTGATCTACTAATTCATATTTTTGATCTAAAGTAATTGATTTAGCACTTAAAAATAAAATTAAGTCTTTATTTTGAGCAATAACATCTTTTAATTCATTGACTTGATTATGAATTAAAGAAAAGTCATTTTTTTCTTTAACTAAGTCATAAAAAGCAATTGCATATCCAACAGGATTTGCTTTTACGTACATTAGATTTCCTCTTTATTCAGTTTTGAATTTAAAAATTCATCAATGATTTCTTTTTGACTTGTTTTTGAAATTTCTTTTTTAAGAATTTTTTTTGAAAGTTCAATAGCGGTTTCAGCAATTTGTTTTT
>NZ_ADNC01000007.1 GCF_000178375.1 Mycoplasmopsis alligatoris A21JP2
ATAAAGATGGCAACAATGTTGAACAATCACTTTTAGGTTTAACAGATTTGCCAAAAAGCAAAAAAATAAATTTTTTTACAGGAATTTTAATCGTTATCGGTTCATCAATGGGAGCAGGTATATTTTTTAAATCACAATCAGTTTTAGAAAGTAATAATTACTCGCTATTTTTAGCAATATTCTCCTGAATAATTGCATCATTAGCGATTGTTTTAATGGGTATTTCACTGCTGGATATAAGTGCAAAGAACAAAGGAAATTTATCTATTGTTGGATGAAATCATCGCTTCAATACATGAATGACTTATCAAATGTCAAAAAATTTTACGCTTTATATAAATATAACTTTAACTTATTTTTTTATGCCACTTTATGCAATAATGTCTTTTCAAGATGGAGCCAGAATCTTTGGTTTTTATAACTTTAACACTCAAGCTGATTGGGCAATATGAACAATTATTATTTTAGTCATAAGTGCCTATTTTATAGTCACTTCTGGTCTAAAGGCAAAATTAGCAACAATTCAAAATGCAATAACACTCGGTTTTAAAATTTTTGCTTTAGTAGCAACAATAATTGTTGGATTTAGCATTTTTATTATAGAAGTAAAAAATGGTAATAAATTGGACATACATTGATTTAAAAAAATAGAAATTTCTGACCCTACAAAACCAATGAGTTTTTCAAATATTATGCCTTTTGGTGGACTTTTTATTTCTTGAGCCGGAATCTTTTTTGCTTATGATGGATTTTATGTTTCAACAGGAATTAGTAATGAATTAAAAGATCCTAAAAAAACACCTAAAGCATTATTAATTGGTTTAAGTGTTGTAACTATTATTCATTTAATTGTTGCTTTAGCTATGTCACTAAATGGAAGAGGTGATTTTAAAGAATACTCTAACTTTTTATCGAAAAATAATTTAGCTTGAATTTATGGCTTAATCAACTTGTCTATAGGAATAGGTGTAATTGGAATAATTAATGGTTTTAGTCTTTGAATACCTCGTTTTATTGAAGAATTAATTCAAATGCATGATGTACCTTTTTATAAAAAATTAGTTAAAAAAACTAATCAATCTTATCCAGTAGTTGGAGTTGTTTACTCACTTGTTTTAATTTTACCAATCGTTTTAATTTTTTGTATTTTAGGAGCAACTTTATATTATCCGAAAGAAGATCCAAGTGGATATTATCAACTATACGGTAGTGGAATGAGTAGTTTATACAATTTTGCGGATTTAATGTCAAATTGAATTTCTTTATTAGTTTTTGCTTTTATGGCTATAGCTTTTTTTGGAGCAATTTTAGAATCAAGAAGAACACCAAAGAAATTTTCAAAACGTTTTAAAGTTGTCAATATTATTGTCACATTATTCTTATTTGTAGTTGTTTTTGTAAATTTCTTATATCCAATAGTTGATTTAATTTTAATAATTAGTCAAAAAAATACACTTCAAGAAGAAATTTATCAAATAGCTTTTCGCGGACGTTTATTATCATTTCTAACTTTAATATTATTTTTAGCGATTATAATTTTACCTCCAGTTTTTATAAATGTTTTCAAGAAAAAAAGATCAAAAATCATAAAAAATAACCAATAATTAACTTTAAATTTCTTCTTATATTTTTTTAAAAATGCTTTAAAATATATGCATATAATCAATGCAAGGAGCAACTATGAAAACAATGATCGATTTAGCAATAGAAGTTGTAAGTTCAGACAAAGATAGATGATTTACATTTGAAGAAATTTTTGAGCATGTAGAAAACAATTTAAGAGAGTCTTGAACAAATAATTTTGTTAACGAAAAAAATGATTACGAACAAATCAAAACTAAAAAATTAGGTGAACTATATCGTTTTTTAACTGTTACAGGTAGCTTTAGCAGAAATTCAGATGGTTTATGAAAAATAAATGTTCATAAATTTAATTAATTAGTTACTACAAATAGGAGAAAAAATGGCATTAGTAAACGCAAAAAAAATGCTTGCAGAAGCAAAAAAAGGAAAATACGCAATTCCTCACATTAACATCAACAATTTAGAATGAGCAAAGGCTGTTTTATTAACAGCACAAGCTGAAAAATCACCAGTTATTATTGCAACAAGTGAAGGTGCTTTAAAATACATGGGAGGATTTGAAACTGTTTCAGGAATGGTTAAAGGATTAATCAAGGATTTAAACATCACAATCCCTGTAGCTTTACATTTAGACCACGGTTCATACGAAGGTGCTTTAAAGGCTTTAAAAACAGACTACACATCAATTATGTTTGATGGAAGTCACTATAAATTTGACGAAAACTACTCAAAAACAGCTGAATTAGTTAAACTAGCTAAAGAAAGAGACATGTCATTTGAAGCTGAAGTTGGTACAATCGGTGGAGAAGAAGACGGTATCGTTGGAAATGGAGAATTTGCAGATCCAGAAGAAGCTAAAAAAATGGCTTCATTAGGAATTGATGTTTTAGCAGCAGGAATTGGGAACATTCATGGTCCATACCCAACATCATGAAAAACATTAAGTTTTGAAACTTTAGAAAAAATTTCTAAAGCTGCAGGAGTTGGAATTGTTTTACATGGTGGATCAGGAATTCCAAGTGACCAAATTAAAAAAGCTATTAGTTTAGGAGTAACAAAAATTAATGTTAATACTGAATTACAACAATCTAACCATAAAGCATTAAGAGCTTACATAGAAAGTGGTAAAGATTTAGAATCTAAAAACTTTGACCCACGTAAATTATATAAAGATGGATTTGATGCTATGTGTCAAACTGTAAAAGAAAAAATTTATGAATTTGGTTCAAACAACAAAGCTTAATAAATAATAATTAAAATCGCTTAGGCGGTTTTTTACTTTTTTTGTTCACTTTAAAATACAAGAGAATATTATAATATGAAAAAAATATATTTATTATTATTGATATTTGGATCACTATTTTTTGTTTCCTGTCAAAAACAAATAAGTCCAAATACAACACTTAACACAAAAAATAAATTTTATAATGAACCACAAAAAGAATTAATAAAAGTACTTGAAGTATATGATGGCGACACTTTACTAGCTATAAAAAATGACAAACAAATAAAAATAAGATTATATGGTCTTGACACGCCAGAAACATTAAAAGAAACTAATAAAAATTACCTTGCTAAACTCGAAAACATATACGCTTTAAAAGCTAAAGAATATTTATCATTTCTTGTTCAAAATACAAATTTTGAATTATTTTTACAACAAATCAGCACTGATCATTACGGAAGAATTGTAGGTGTTTTAAGCGATTTATATGGTACAAATATAAATCTTAAAATAGTAGAAAATGGCTACGGTATAGTTTATTACATAAATAATAAAAAAAATAGTAAGTATTTTTCTACTAAAAATAAATATCAAGAAAATTTTTACTATCAATTAATTAAAGCGCAAAATTTAGCTAGATTAGATCATATACAAATATGGCAAGAAAAATACCTAAGTGATGTTTTTTATAAAAGAACAAACATAAATTTTGATTAAAAAAAATATTGGATAACCAATATTAATTTCTTGAAAATATTCCTAAAAATCTTATTAAGTAATACAACATCATTACATAATTGAAGAAAAGTCTAATTCCAAAATAAACTGAAATTTTTACCATTTGTTTTTTATCGTGATAAATTGCTGTTTCAAATTCTCTTCTCATTACATAAAAATCTATTGATGTTCCTAAACAAATAAGAATTAAACCAACAACTGTAATTAACATGTGTAAAGAAGGCCCATAAATAAAGAATGATACAATAACACATATTAAAAACACAACTCCTAATACCATTGAAAGTCTTGAAATTTTTGTAATATCTATTAATTCATAGTATCCAATAATTCCAAAAATACCCATAATAACTACTGGTGCTGCAAACAATAAAAAGGTTCATTGTAAATTTAAATTAGGAAGATAAAATGCTAATGAAGTCCCTATTAAAAAAGCTAAAAACGGTACTGAAAAGAAAAATCCTAGTAATAAGAAAAAGAGGTTCATTCGACTTCCAAATATAGAAACCACAAAAAATGAAATTAACCCTATAATAATTACTACTAAAAAAGCTGTAGGATTTTTTGAAATTGTTTCTGTAAATCAACTGTTTGTTGCTCAATAAAAAAATGTTAGTAGTCCAATAAAAAATAAATAGTCCTACTGATAAAACTAATGCTACTAAACCATAAAATGATTTTGTAGAAGTTCTAATTAATCTTGCTTCTGTCATATAAGTATTTTACTATATGTATAATAAAAATTAAATTTTTAATAGAATGAAAATTATACTTTTTTCCTTTTTATAGGCTTTTCAAAAAAGCAAAAAAAAAACGACTAATCGTTTAATTCTGTGCGCGGGAAGGGACTCGAACCCTTATGCCGTAAAGCACTAGAGCCTAAATCTAGCGTGTCTGCCAATTTCACCACTCGCGCTTGTGCTTATTTATTATATATTAAAAATTAATAATTCAAAATGATTAAATAGAGTTTTTTATTCAAATTTATCTTCTATAAATTAATAAAAAAAAACAAAATTTTAATATGAAAAAAATTTCATATGTAGTGTATTTTTAATTCAAAAAAAATTAGCAATTATGAAATTTTTTTATTAAAGCAACATAAAAAATAATTATTTTTTCTTAAGAATAGTAATTACAATGAAAAATATCATTTGTTTTTATGTATTAATTATATTTAAAATATTTGAAAATATCTATTTTAAAACACTCAAAAATATTTAAAAATAATGCCTTTATTCTTAAAAGTAAAATAATAATGAAACACATAAATGTTTCTTTGGAGAAAATATGAAAAAAAATAAGAAATCAATTATTCTTACAATTGGTTCAATAATTTTTGCAGGAGCTTTTCCTTTAATTGCTCTTTCTTGTGGAACTACTGCAAGTAAAGATAATAACGCAGGAAATAAAGACAACAATGCAAACAATGATGTTGATAATAAAGACAATAATTCAAATACAAATGTTGAGACAGATATAAGAAAAACACCATTTGATTTTGCATCATTAGAAAAATCAATGTCAGAAAAATTAACTGCACTTAAGATGTTAGATGAAAAAAATGAAAAAGAGAAAGCAGCTGCTAGAAAAGTTTTAGCAGATAAAAAAGAAGCTGAACAAAAAGCATTATTGGCAGAATTTTTTACTCAAAAAGACGGTTTATTAGAAGAAGCCATGAAACGTGAATATACAATTAATCCTAAGCCGCAAGCAATTAAGTATGAAGATAAGGCGTTTTACTTAACAAAAAATGTGGATGTTACTATTAGCGAAAAAATTAAAGATAAATATTTAGAAAATTATTTAGGAGAAACCTTTAAAACTAGGGGATTGGTTAAATCAACAACTGCTAACGAAAAAAATACAAAACTTATTATTGTGGACACAGAAAACAAAACTGAATTAGAAAAATACAAAGCAGATGCAACTGTAGACTTTACAAAAATAGATGCTTATTCTTTAATCATTAAAGAAGGAAAAATTGTTTTATTTACAAAAACTAAAGAAGGTGCTTTTGCTGGACTTTCAACATTGCAATGAATTTTAGAAGACTCTAAAAATGCAGCGGTAAGGCAAGTAGTTATTAATGACTATGCTGATACAAAAATAAGAGGATTTATTGAAGGTTTCTACGGAGTACCTTGAACTTGAGAAGGTAGACAATCATTAATGAAAATGTCTTCTAAATATAAGACAAATTCATACATTTTTGCTCCTAAGGATGATCCTTATCATGCCGGGAAATGAGATGAAAAATATCCTGAAGATCAACTTAACGATATTAAACAGACAGTTGAAGTCGGACATAACAATGGTGTTGAATTTACATGAACAATGCACCCTTGAATAGGAAAAGATAACGTTATTGATCTTAGAAATAAATTCGATGAAGAAATGGTAAAAGTTAAAGCCAAATACCAACAATTATATGACGCAGGAATTAGACAATTCGGTGTTCAAGCAGATGATGTTGGTAATCAACCAGTAGAATTAATTGCTAAAATGATGCATCAATTAGTTAAATGAGGAAAAGAAGATGGTAGAAAAGTTAAACTCTGAACATTCTGTCAACCTAAATATGAAGGAACAGGTAATACATGAAGTGGTTCAGCAGAAAGTTTAAAAGAATATCAAGAAAAGCTTCCAACTGAAGATCTTTACATGTGTTTTACAGGAACATCGGTTTTAGCGCCGGTTACCAAACACTCAACTGATTGATTTAAAAATAACTCAAGTGCAAAAAGACAAGTAATGTTTTGATTAAACTGACCAGTTAACGATCCTGATTACACTGCTATTAATTTAGGACCAGGTACAATGCTTGAAGGTGATGTTGATCCAAGTTCTTTAGGTGGAGTTGTTACTAATCCAATGCAAGAGTTTGAAATAACAAAAGTTGCGGTAAGTGCTATTTCAGCTTATACATGAAATATTAAAGGTTTTGATGCTTGAAAAGTTTGAGAAAACTCATTTAAGAAAATAGAACCAAACGCAGCTGAAGCATTTAAACAATTATCAAGACATATTACTTCAACAAAACATCCTGATGGTAAAAGCTATTGAGGAGTTAACATCAATGATGAGTCAAAACATATAAGAACTGAAATTGAAACTATTAAAAATAATGTATCTTCATCAACTAATTTAGATCAAACAGCACTTAAAAAACTTCTTGATGACATGAAAAAAACTCAAGATGCTTATGAAGAATTTATGAATAGTTCTCAAAATGAAAGACTTATTAGTGAATTAAAATTATTTGGAAAATCGCTTAATTATTTAGCAAAAAGTATTGAGTTAGGATTAGAAGCTTATAAATCATATAAAAAAGCTGAAGCAGTTAGTGATCCTAATAATGAGCTTAAAATTTTAACAAATTTACAAGCTCAATATTATGCAACTCAAGCAATAGAATTATTCGATTTATCTCAACATATTGAAAGATTTGATTTATTGCCTGGTTCTAAACCAGTAGGACAAAGAAAATATGTTAAACCAGGTAGAGATTACCTAATTCCACTAGGTCAAGCCATAAAAGATGCAGTTTCAAAATTTTTAACAGCAACTAAATTACCTGACAAATCATTTGTTGAAGAAGGAATTATAACAGGCGGAACCTTAACAAGTTCATTTGATAGCTTCCATGAAAACAAAAACTTAACATTTGGTAATGATGGCAATCCAAAGTCTTCTACTTGAGCAAATCGTTCAGGAAAAGCTGAAGATTTTTATCAATTAACCTTTGAACAACCAATAAACATTTTTAAAGTTAATTTATTTACAGGAAATGCTATAAATGAAGATGGTGACTGATTTACAGATGCTAAATTAGTATATTCATCTGATGGAAAAACATGACAAGATGTTCCAAATGGACAAGTTAATCGACTAGAAAAAGGTAAAGATAATAATAGAATTTTAAATATAAATATTAATAATGTAAAAGCTCTTAAAGCTGTTGCACTTAAAAATGATAATAACTGAATAGCGCTAAGAGAATTTAGCGTTTATGGAATGTTGGCTACAAAATTTGACAATAGTTTATTTGCAAATAAAGAAGTAAATCAAGGTGTTATTTCTAACATCGAAAATAAAGATAAAGTTGGTGGATTTATTAAAAAAGGAAATGTCTTTACATACACCCCTACAAAAGCTAACGAAGATATTACTTTAAATAAAAACGATTATTTTGGACTAAAACTTGACTACATTTCAAAAATAAAAGGTTTAACATACAAGTTTAATACACCTTCAAAAGATTTAAAGGTTCAATATTCACATGATCAAGCAGTGTGATTTAACCTTCCAGGTTCAACTGCAACAAGCGATAAGTTTGCTCGTTATGTTAGAGTTATCAACCAAGGAGAAACACCACTAAAATTTAAAGTAGAAAAATTTGAACTTGAATTAGTTGATCAAAACAATTACTCAATAACATCAAGTGATAATAAAAATGATGAAGCTTCTTTCTCTAAATTAACAGTTAATGCACCAACACCATTTGTTTCACACAATAAAACAGGATGAATTCAATACAGATCTTCATCTTTAAAAGAAGCTGAATACAATAAATTATATTTAGTTCAAGAACCAATTCAAATATCAAATGCAATTGTAACAGCAGAAGTTTACAACAAAGAAACAAAAGAATATAAAGAAGTACTTTTAGGAACTTTAAATAAAGCTATAAATATCTTTAAATTACAAAATCCAAATGAATATTTACTATCATGAAAAGTAACTTATAAAGATACCGGATTAACCTTGCTTGAAGTAATAAAAGAAAAAAATAACGATCCAGTAAAAACTGATAAATTAAAAGCAATGCTAGAAGAAATAAAAACACTAAATCTAAAAAACTTAAGTGAAGAAGAAAAAATTAAATTTGAATTAGCTAAAGAAAGAGCAAGCCAATTATTAAAAAATGATATCGGTGATCAATCAGAAATAGATTCAGTTTATCGTGAATTAAAAATCTTATCAATTAAAGGAAAATAATATTTTTAAAATAGACCATCTGGTCTATTTTTCATTATTTTTAAATGCTGTTTTATTTAAGAATTCATGAAAATTTTTCTAATTATCTGCGTGCATTTTTATTTGTAAATGACTTAAGTTTTTTACTGTTTTTTAGTGAAATTTTGTTTAAAAATACAATTAAATTTTTCTAATAAATATGAAATATTTTTCATAATTGATGTATTAAAAATTCAAAAAATTTTAAAAATTTTTATTTTATTTAACTAAACATATATTTGAATAGATATTTTTTTCAAATATAAATAAAAAATATGAAAAAATATTTATTTTTTAAGGAATTAATTATATTCATCTTAAAAATAAATTTACTAATAATTTCAATCAAAAAACTATTAAGAAAAATGCTTGATTCTTAAAAGTAAAATAATTATGAAACATAATCAGTTTCTAGGGAGCAAAAATGAAAAAAACTAATAAAATATAATTCTTTCAATTGGATCTGTTGCTTTAAGTACAGCATTTCCAATTATTACAATTTCATGTAAAAATAATTCTAATTCTTCTAACGATACTATAGTAGATAAAAAAGAAAATGATTCTAAAAATAATGAACCAGATCAAAATGATAAAGATAATAAACAACAAATAAAAACAGAAGATGAATCTAGCTTCTTTGAGCATAAAAAAGAATGATTAGAAGAAGCGATACGATACCAGCATACAATAAATCCACAACCGCAAAACATAAAATATGAAATGAACGCTTTTTATTTAACTAAAAATATTAATGTTTTCTTAGACAAAAACATAAGTGATAAGCATTTAGAAAATTATGTAGAAACAACTTTAAAAATTAAAAATTTAAATAAAGCTAATAAGTATGATGACAAAAATACAAGTTTACACATTATTGCCAATAATGATAAAAGCCCAGAAACGGCAAGCATACTTCACAAATATAAAAAATATGTAACAGTAAATTTTAATAAAATAGACGCTTATTCATTAATAATTAAAGATAACAAAATTGTTTTAATTGTTAAGGATAAAGCAGCAGCTTTTTCTGCTTTAAGTACAGTACAATGAATTTTAGAGGAACTAAAAAATTCTGCGCTTAGAGAAGTTATTGTAAATGACTATGCTGATACAAAAATAAGAGGATTTATTGAGGGTTTTTATGGCGTTCCATGAACCTGAAAGGGTAGACAATCGTTAATTAAAATGTCATCTAAATACAAAACAAACTCATATATTTTTGCTCCTAAAGACGATCCATATCATGCTGAAAAATGAGATGAAACATATCCAAATGAATCTTTAGCTAATATCAAAAAAACTGTCGACATAGGACATGATAATGGAGTTGAATTTACTTGAACAATGCACCCTTGAATTAATAAAAATAATGTAATTGATTTAAGTAATGACTTTAATAATGAATTAATTAAAGCTAAAGCAAAATTTCAGCAATTATACGATATTGGAATAAGACAATTTGGAATTCAGGCTGATGATGTAGGAGGGCAGCCGGTTAATTTAATTGCCAAAATGATGCATGAACTAGTAAAATGAGGAAAAAGTGAAGGCAGAAAAGTCAAACTTTGAACATTTTGTCAACCAAAATATGAAGGCACATGACTTTCTTGAAGTGGATCGTTTTTAGACCTAAGAAAATATCAAGATCAATTACCTAAAGATGACTTATTTATGTTTTATACTGGTACGTCAGTTTTAGCTCCTGTTAGCAAATATTCTACTGAGTGGTTTAAAAACAATTCCGATGCAAAAAGATCATCATTATTTTGATTGAATTGACCTGTAAATGATCCAGATTATACCGCAATAAATTTAGGTCCTGGAACAATGCTTGAATCTGATGTTCAAGCAGATTCTTTATCCGGAGTTGTAACAAATCCTATGCAAGAATTTGAATTATCTAAAATTTCAATTAGTTCTATTTCATCTTATAGCTGAAATATAAAAGGATATGAACCTTGAAAAGTATGAGAAAATGCATTTAAAAAAATAGAACCAGATGCACATGAAGAACTTAAACAACTAGCAAAACACATTACTTCAACAAAGAATCCTGATGGTGGATATTGAGGAGTAAATATAGATGATGAATCAAAAGATATAAGAGAAGAAATTGAAGTTCTTAAAAATAATATATATTATTCAGAACTATTAAACTCTCATGCTTTTAAAAAAATAAGTCAAGATATGATTAAGACAAAACAGGCTTATGTTAACTTAATGTCTAAATCTAAAAACGACCAATTAAAAAGTGAAATCAAACTTTTCGGACTATCGTTAAGCCAGTTAAGTGAAAGTATAGATCTTGCTTTAAAAGCATATCAAGCTAAAAAAGAAGCTGATCAAATTAATACAAATAACAAATTAAAAGAAGCTAAAATGAGTGAAGCTAAGTTTTATGCTTCTAAGGCACTTGATTTATTTAACTTATCTCAAAAAGTAGAAAGATTTGATTTACTTGAAGGTTCAAAACCTTTAAATCAAAGAAAATTTGTAAAACCAGGAAGAGATTATTTAATACCATTTGCAAAAATATTAAAAGAAGCTATTTTAGAATTTGGTTCTGAAACTAAATTAGCTCAAAATTCTTTTAAAGAGTCTGGAATTGTAAATACGGGTAATTTAACTTCATCATTTAGTGAATTTTATAACGATAAAAAACTTAATTTAGCTACAGATAATGATACAAAAACTGCAACCTGATCTAATAAAAGTGCTAGCTCAGAAGATTTTTACCAATTAAATTTTGATTCTGCAACTAATATTACTCAAATTAAATTATTTACTGGAAGTGAGCATAAACAAGATTCAAATTGATTTAAAAAAGCAAAAATAATTTATACAAGTGATAATAAAAATTGAATTGATGTTCCTAATGGAATAGTTGACAGATTAGATTCAGGTATTAATAATAATAGAATTTTAAAAACCAATTTGTATAACGTTAAAGCTTTAAAAGTAGTACCTTGAGAAAACGATGCAAATAAAATAGCGCTTAGAGAATTTAGTATAAATGGTAGATTAACTGATAGTTTTGATGTAAACTTATTTGAAAATAAAAATATAAATCAAGGTCTTTATTATAACGGCGAAAACAAGGAAAAATTAGGAGCTTTTGTTAATAAAAACAATTTATTTACTTATGTAGCAACAAAAGAAAATCCTAATATTTCATTAAGTAAAAATCAATATATTGGTTTAAAATTAAATCATATTTCGTTACTTAAAAATGTTGAATTTTTAGCAACAGGGAATAAAGATAAACTTAAAGTTCAAATTTCTGAAAACGAAGTAAATTGAACTGATCTAAATAACACTGACACTGCAAAAAATAAACTTGCTAAATATATAAGAGTTACAAATGAAACTGAAGCAAAAATTGAATTTAAAATTTCTAAATTTGTCATTGAATTAGAAAATAGTGATAATCAGATTATCACTTCAAGTAATAAAAATGATCAAATAAATTATGAAAAATTAACAAATAATTCAACTCCTTTTATTTCAGATTCAAAACAAGGATGAATTGAATATAAATCAACTTCACTTATTGAAGCAGAACAAAATAGATTAATTTTTGTTCAAGATCCTAATAAAATATCTAATGCTTTAGTAAGTGCACAAGTTTATAATAAAACCACAAAAAAAACTAGACAAGTAAACTTAGGGTACTTAGATAAAATCTATAATATTTTTAAACTTAAAAAAGAAGATGATTTGTTATTATCCTGAAAAATTACTTATGAAAATGACCAATTGACCTTGGTACAAGTTATAAAAGAAAAAGATAATTCTCCAGTAAACATTGAAAAATTAAAAAAATTAAGTGATTCATTAATGACAATAGACACATTAAAAATAGAAAAAGACAAACTTAAAAGAATTCAAGAATTAAAACAAAGAGCAACACAATTATTAAAAGAAGATATTGGTGATCAAAGTGAAGTAGATAACATTTTATGAGAACTAGAATTTTTAAGTGTTAATCTAAAATAATAAATAAAAAATAGATCTCAAATCGATCTATTTTTATATATTTTGCTTATTTAATTACGTCAAAAAAATAAAAAAAACTAGCTTTGCTAGTGTCTGGTGCCGTCTATAGGACTCGAACCTACGACCTACTGATTACAAGTCAGTTGCTCTACCAACTGAGCTAAGACGGCGTGGTGGAGGATAGGGGACTCGAACCCATGACATTCGCCTTGTAAGGGCGACGCTCTCCCAACTGAGCTAATCCTCCAAAAAAATGGCAGTCTGTACGGGGATCGAACCCGTGTATGCATGGATGAAAACCATGTGTGTTAACCGCTTCACCAACAGACCAAATATGGCGCCGATTAATGGGATTGAACCAATGACCAACTGGTTAACAGCCAGCTGCTCTACCGCTGAGCTAAATCGGCGTGATTTGCTTAATTATTATAACAACAAAAAATAAATATCAAATAAATTTTTTATTTTTTTTTATTGTGATTTTTTAAGTTTAATTTTTCATAAAAAATCACTAATTATTTTAATTAAGAAAATATTTTTAAGATATATAGATTATATATAATAAAGGAATAAAAGAGGTGAATATGATTAAGAAAAAGTTTATTTTAAAAAGTTTATTAACAAGTACTGCTATTAGTCCATTTATATTTATAGCATCTTGTTCATCATCAAATATTAATACTGATAACTCAACAAACAAGTCTAACGAAAAGAATTCAGAAGTTAAAAAAGAATTAGAAAATTTTGATATTAAAATAGCATATTCAGGACACGAACCACAACCTACAGTTTATGCCAACGAACCTTTAACTAGTGATTTTAAAAGTAATTTAAGTGATGAAATTTTAAGCAAATATAAATTTGAAGTTATAGGATTATTAAATCCTAATGCTAAAGAAGGAACAGTTGAAGTAAAATATAAACTTGTAAATTTAAAAGATTCAAACGACTCTATTGAAAAAGTTCAAGTTGTTGGAGGTTTTTTTAAACATCCATTTGGCGTTTTTAGAAATGGTGATATAAGTAGCAATCACAAATTAGCAATTACAGAAGGTGAATTGTTAAAATACACTTCTAAAACAAGACTTGAAAGATTTAATGAAGACAATGCTAAATATATGGAATTGTTAAAAAGACAAGATAGAGCTGCATATTTAAAAAACGATTTAAGTGATGAGCAAATAGCAAAATTAGATAAACAAGCTTTTGAAAATAATCAAGAAACGTTTAAAAACGCTATGTACAAGGGATTTTCTGTTCCTTATTTAGATAAAAGTGGTAAAGCAATTGGTCTAAATTTAAATATGAGTGTTCAAGTTGGAAAAGGTCCTTCGCTAATTGATGAATATGTTGATGAGCCTTATTCTTTAGGTTTAGCTAGAACTCTACCAAGTAAAACGTATAAACAAATTGGTTTACAAACTTATTCATTATATTTTAACAACCCAGGGGTATCTGCACAACATGGAACAACTTGAATTTTAGACTTTAAAAAACCAGAAGCTGGTAAATACCCAACAACATGATACTTTGCTACTAATGTGCATGTGGCTGATGGAATGAAATTTGTTGATGATAAAAATTATCCAACTCGTTCTAAAAAAGTTAAAACTAATACAGTTCAATTTTTAAGATTAAAAAACGATGTTGGAACTAGAACTACTTTTAGACCAACAAGATTTGGTGATGAATATGAAAACTGAGCATTTGGCGTTGAGAATAATCCTTTTAAAACAATTTATATGGGATTAAACTTTTTAAAATCTTCACCTAAAGAATATTTAGCACCAGATTCTCCTTTTGCAGACACCGAAGAAATGGCTGATTTTGCAGTTTTTGAAGTTGACTTTACAAAATTTAACTTAAATGAAGTACGAGTTTATACTGCTGGAAAAGAAGTTGCAAAGAATTATAAAACTCATGAAGAACTAGCTAAGGATATGACAAACGATTATGCTACCAAAACTAACGAACATATTAAGTTTTTATCTACTTCGTACTTAAAAGATTATGACAAAATCGGTCGACCTTTTGCAAATCATCCTAAAGATCCTGTTTTTGCTAAAAATGGAAATAAAGTAATTGATGGACTATTTGCTTTAGGTTATCCTATAACCGGATTAGGTTCATGATTAGATTTCTTTCTTGATAAATATGAAGATGCAAATGATCTTTCAGAAGCAAATAATTCATTAAGCTTATGAGTAAATGGTTATAGAAAATGATATAAAAAACTAGGCACAAGTGAAACAGCAGCTAATACTGGACTAAAAGATGAAGAACTTGACAAAGGAAATACTTTATCAACTGAATTAGGTTATAGAAGCTTTATTACTAGACCTGGAATTTTAGACATGATGATTGGTAGTCCTTTTAGTAATAAAAGTCCATATGAATATCCAGCTGATGAAGATAAAATAAATGAATTGCCAGATTCATTTGCTACTACAGACAAGCCAAATAATTTTAAAAATCGTTACTTATCTTATGGTATAAATTACTTTTTAAGACACTTTGCAGCTGGTGGTGGCGCAAGTGGAACTAGTGTTAGAAATCAAAAAAACGAACTAGTAGGAATTGTACATAGTTCAAGTCAATCGGCTCGAACATCGTTAGCATCAGCATTTAGAAGTGAAGGTGTAACATATAATGGTTATTATGGACCATATCAAATGGAAGAATATGATTTAATTTATGGTGGTGGAAAAAATCAAAGAAGCTCATATCGTGAAGCTTTACAAAAATTATATGGAGATTCATATCAAACCAATTTATTTGACAAAGGTTTAAAACTAGAAAATGTTCCTCAAGAGTTCAAATTGTCTGATAAAAAAATAAATCCTAGTGAATTTGATAATTCCATTTAAAAAATCACTTTTTACCAAAATAGCTTTAAGACAGCAAAATATGTAAATTTAAAAACTAGAAGTTAAAAAAATACCTTCTAGTTTTATTTATAAAAAATATTAAACAAAACTTAAGATTTATGAAAAATTATAAACCTATAAAACGTTTATTTCAAAATTGTCTTATCTGGCTATTTAAGCAAATTTTATTTTTAAAAATAAAAGCAAAAATATATAATACGCTTAAATATAAGAGTTATGAGGTAGATATGAAATTTAAAAAGAAAAATATTTTAACTTTAATAAGTGTTGGAACTTTATTGTCGGTTTCAACTTTATTTGTTGCTTGTTCAACACCTGATACAAGTGCAACTAATAATGGAAAAGAAACTGAAAAGCAAGATGGAAAAAATGAAAAATTAAATTCAGGTGTTGCAAATAATCAAAATGAATCATCAGAATTTAAAGACTTGAATGTTGATATTGAATACAAAGCATTTGAACCTATTCCACAATTGTATGCAAATGAAACTACGACTTTTAATTATCAACCAAAAGCAGATGAAAAAATTTTAAAAGATTATGATATTTCAATTATTGGACTATTAAATCCTAGTGCAAAAAATGGAACTGTTGAAGTTAAATATAGAATAACAAGTAAAAAAGATAATACAAAATTTATTGAAAAAACTAAATTAATTACTGGTTTTATGACAAATCCTTTCGATAAGTTTCGTGGTGAAGATATTAGTTCAAATGATAAACTAAATGTATCTGAAAAATATAAATATGCTTCTAAAACAAGATTACAAAGATTTGATGAAGATAATGAAAGATATATGAATTTACTAAGAAGACAAAGAAGTTCAACATATACAGAAAATAATTTAAAGCCAGAAACAATAAAAGAATTAAATGAAATGGCTTTAAAAAATAATCAAGATACTTTTGAAAATGCAACATACAAAGGATTTTCATTACCTTTTTATGATGAAACAACAAAAAAAGCAACTGGTTTAAGCGTTAATAAATCAGGAGAAACTGGAAAAGGACCTTCAAAAGTTGATTCATATTCAGATCAAGAATTTGCAGGCGGATTAGCAAGAACATTACCTAATGAAATCTATAAAAAAATAGGTTTACAAACTTTTTCACTATATATTAATAATCATGAATCAGGGAACAAATACAAAGCAAATTATGGAACAACTTGGATCTTAGATTATCAAAAAAGAGAAGATAATAAATACCCAACCAAATGATATTTTGCTACAAATGTTCACGTTGCTGAAACTATGAGATTAAAAGATGAACCTTTATATAAAACCAGAACTGGAGAAACAACGAAAACTATTCAATTTTTAAGATTAAAACCCGATACTGGAATTAGAACAACTTTAAAAACTAGTGCATATGGTGACATGTATGAAAATTTTGCTTTTGATACTGTTAATTCAAAAAATGAATCTGCTTTTAAAACAATTTACATGGGGCTAAACTTCCTTAAAACTTCTCCTAAGGATTACTTAGAACCTAACTCTCCATATAAAGATACTGAAGAATATGCTGATGTTGCTATTTTCGAATTAGACTTTGAAAAAATTGATTTTGGTTCTGTAACTGTTGCAACAGCAGGACATAATAATGGTAAAAAATATACTAGTGCTGAAGAATTAGCTAAAGATATGACAAATAATTATGCAAATACTCCAGATGCTCAAATTAAATTCATTAAAAATTCATATTTAAAAGACTATGACAAGATAGCTGTTCCTTTTGCAAACAATCCAGTAGATCCTGTTTATAAGAAAAATCCTACTAAAGAATATGATTCATTATTTGCTTTAGGTTATCCTGTAACTTGAAGTGGTTCATTCTTAGATTACTTTTTAGACCAATATGCAGATGAAGCTGACTTAAAAGCTGGTAAAACTTCTGTAAGTTTATGAGTAAACGGGCGTAGAGGTTGATACGGTAAAATGGGAAAATCTGAAACATCTGCAGCTTCGGGAGTTGATGAAAAAGCAGCATCAAGAGGAAATTATCTATCAACACAAATTGGTTATAGATCATTTATTGATAAACCAGGTATTACTGATATGTTGATTAGTTCTCCAGTTAGTGGATATCATCCTTTTGAATACCAAGCAAATGAAAGTAAAAAGACTGATTTACCTGAAGAAGCTAATGGAGTCAAAAAACCTGATGGATTTAAAAACAGATACTTAAAATATGGAATTGATTATATGCTAAGACACTTTACTCCAGGTGGTGGTGCAAGTGGAACAAGCGTTAGAAACCAAAATAATGAAGTAGCTGGAATTATTCATACCGTTAATCCAATGGCATTAGTTGCTTTAGCAGATGCATTTAGATCTGAAGGAGTTGATTATGGTGGATATTATGGACCATATGAGATGGAACAATATGATTTAATTTACGGTGGAGGAAAAAATCAAAGATTTTCTTATCGTGAAGCTTTAAAAGAAATTTATAAAGGTAAAAAAATAACAACAAATCTATTACCAAATGGATTAGAAAAAGAAAATATTCCTGAAGATTTTAAGTTTAAAGATAAAGTAAAATCTTCATACAACCCAGAAAATAATTAATTTAAAAAGGTGCATTGCACTTTTTTGATTGCCTTATTTATCTATAAACAAGGAAAATAAAGAAAAAAAATTAAAATATTTTAAATATTAATGATAATTTTTATAGTTTTAAAATACTAAGTAATATTTTATATAATAAAAAAAATAAATACTTTAGATTAAGTAAGGAGTTTTTATGAATAAATCAAAGAAAAAAATATTAGCAATTTTTAGTGCATTAACTTTGAGTGCATTACCTATTTTTGCCATTGCATGTACAAGTGAAAAATTAGATACTAATAGTTCAATAACAGAAAAAGGCGAAGAGTCAAAAGAAACCAACTCTTCAACTGAAGGTAAATCAGGAAACACAAGTGAACTTGAAAAACTAGATCTTAAAATTAAATACAATAGTTTTCAACCAATAGCTTCATTAGATCCAAGCGAACCTTTAACAACTGATTTTAAAATTGATGCACCTGAAGATATTGCTTCAAAAGTAAAAGTTGAAGACATTAGATTGTTAAAACCTGACTACAAAGAAGGTACTTTAGAAGTTCACTATAAACTTGTTGATGCAAAAAATCCAAAAAACTTTATTAATAAAGTCGAAAAAATAACTGGATTTATTAAGAATCCTTTTGGTGTTCCTAAGGGCGCTGATATTAGTGGAAATCACAAACTTGATCCAAAAAGTTTAACTTCTTATGCTAAAAAAACTCGTCTAGAACGTTTTGATTTTGATAATGAAAATTACATGCCATTTATTACACCTAGAGAAGGTGGAACCGGTAGTTCAGTTTATACTAAAAATGATTTAACTGAAGACAAAATAAAAGAACTAGATAAAAAAGCAAGAGAAAATAATCAAGATTCTTTTAAAAATGCTAAACTGAAAGGATTTTCTATTCCTTTTGTAGATGAAAAAGGCGAAACTAAAGGGCTAAACGTCAACATCGGTACAGAAGTTGGAAAAGGTCCATCATTAATAGATTCTCACTCTGATGAAAAATACTCACTTGGTTTAGCTAGAACTCTACCAAATGATTTATATAAACAAGCTGGTTTACAAACATTTTCACTATATATTGTTAATCACGATAAAGGAAATGAATTTACAAGCAATTATGGAACAACTTGAATACTAGATTATCAAAAAAGAACTGATGGAAAGTACCCAACGAAATGATATTTTGCTACTAATGTACACGTTGCTGAGGCAATGAATATACAAAATGAAAAAATTTATAACACTAAATCAAAGGATAAATCATCAACTTCTTTCCAATTTTTAAGATTAAAAAATGATGTAGGAACTAGAACTACTTTTAGAACTAGTGCTTACGGTGAACAATATGAAAATTGATCATTTGGTAATGAAAAAGATGCTTTCAAGACTATATATATGGGATTAAATTTCTTAAAGTCATCTCCAAAAGATTATTTAGAACCTAATTCACCTTATAAAGACACTGAAGAATTTATAGATTTTGCTGTTTTTGAAGTAGATTTTGAAAAGCTACCAATTAGTCCTACAGTTTGGAGCGCTGGTAAACCGGTAGAAAAAAAATATACTAGTCATGAAGACTTAGCAAGAGATATGACTAATAACTATGCTGATGATAAAAATAAAGATAAACAAATTAAGTTTTTAAGTAACTCTTATTTAAAAGATTACAACAAAATTGGAGTACCGTTTGCAAATAACGATGTTGATCCAGTTTATAAAAAAGATCCTAATAAAACTTACGATTCTTTAATAGCAATTGGTTATCCTCTTACACAATCAGGTAATTTTGCAGATCACTTTTTAAGACCATATATTGATGAAGCCGACCTAAATGCCGGAACTCATTCGGTTAGTTTATGAGTTAATGGTAGAAGAAAATGATATGACAAAATGGGTAAAAGCGAAACAGCACTAGCATCTAGCGTCAACGAAAACGAAGCTTCAAAAGGAAATTACTTATCTAGTGAGATTGGATATAGATCAATAATTAACAAACCAGGATTATTAGATTCAATGATCTCTAACCCGTTTGTTAATAAAGGACCTCACACATACCCAGCATCAACAGAAAATAAAGGAAAACTTCCTGATAATTATAATAATAGCCCTAATGCTCCTGAAGGGTTTAGAAATAGATACTTAGGATATGGTTTAAATTATATGATCAGACACTTTGCACCGGGTGGAGGTGCTAGTGGTACCAGTGTTAGAAATCAAAACAATGAATTAGTTGGAATACTTCATGTTTCTCACTCTAGCGCACTAACAAGCCTAGCAGCAGCATTTAGATCTGAAGGATTAGACTATAACAAGTATTATGGGCCATATAACATGGAACAATACGATTTAATTTATGGTGGAGGAGAAAACCAAAGATTTTCTTATCGTGAAGCTCTTAGAGAAATGTATAAAGAAAACAAAGAGTTAAAAACCGCTTTATTCCCTGATGGTCTAGACGATTCTAAAATACCAGCTGAATTTAAATTTAAAGACAAAGTAAAAGCTTCAGACAATCCTGAAAAATAATACAAATTAAGATGTGCTTAGCATCTTTTTTGTTTATTAGTGATAAAATAAAAACACTATGAACCAAGACAAAGAATATGAATTAAATAAAAATTTTTATTTAGCACAAAAAAACTTTTTAAATGAAATAAATAATGACATCGCAAAAGAAAATAATAAAAAATATATTAAAAATTTAAAAACAAAAAAAGATGCATGAGTAGAAAAAAATAAAAAACTAATTTTATTAGTTGAAAAAAATAATAGTCCGGAAGACTTAGAAAAGTACATAAAAGACTATCATAAAGTTAAAAACGAATATTTAATACAACAATATATGTGATTAATTATTTTAATTGTTGTTATTGTTGCATTAATAATTGGTTTAGCAACTTGGTTGCTTAAAATTTAAGAAGTAGTTCTACTTCTTTTTTTGTTAAATATCTTCATTGACCAGGTTTTAATGTTTCATCTAGTTTTAAATTATTAAATTCAATTCTTTTTAAAAATGTTACATTTAAGTAATGAGTTTTAAACATTCTTTTTACTTGGTGAAATTTTCCTTCTTTAATTGTTAAATAGCATTTATTGTCAGAAATTATTAGTAATTTAGAAGGCAATACTTTGTCGTTTTTATCTATAATAAAGCCATTTAAGAAAATTTCTACTAATGAAGTGGGAATCTTTTTATCAACTTCGACATAGTATTTTTTTTCAACATGATGTTTAGGAGAAAGGAGCTTGTGTGAAGATTCTGTATCATCACTAATTAGTAATAATCCTTCAGTATCTACATCTAAACGACCATATGCTATTAAATTCTTTCGTTTAGCATCGCTTACTAAATTAAATAAACTAGGATACAATTCGTCCTTATGTGAGGTTATATAATTTTGTGGTTTGTTTAACATAATATAAACATATTCATCGGTGTTATAGGCTATTTGGTCAATTACTAATTTTTCTACTTTAAAGTTAATTGAATCACTTGTTACTAAATTATCATTAATAAAAACCTTCTTTTCTTTTAGAAGTTTTTTAATTTGGCTACGAGTTAAATCAGTAACATTAGAGATAAATTTTTCGAGTTTCATAGAATAATTTTATCAAAAAGATGCCTGCACTTAAGCAGACATCTTATTTAAATTATGAAAGGTATTGTAATTAAAATAGCTATAAAAAATGTTATTAAGATAAAATATCATCCTAAATTCGATTTGTAAGTTTTAGCTTTTAATTCTTGCTCTTCAACTTTTTGTTTGGCTATTTTATGTGCTCTTAGTTCGGTTGGATTCATTTTTTTCATTCTTAATTCATCACTTCTTTCTTTAGAGTTTTTTCTACCTTCTTTAAAACGGCTAATTGAGTTTCTTAAAAAACCTCATTTAAACATTAAACATAATAAGTCAAGTAGAAATGTAACCATTAAAGAACTAAATAATGAATCAGAAAATTTTAATTTCGAATAAAAATGTGAAAGAGTTAATATAATAGCAAATAATATCAAGAAGAAAAGAACTATAAAATAGGTATATTTGTATTTTAAACCAAATTTTACATAATCAATAATCCGAGAAATCCCAAACTTTTTCATTAGTCTTTTTTAAGTCCTGTTGCTCTAAAGTGATCAGCTTTTAATCATTGATCAATTTGTTTGCTTGTTCCATAAACAAAGTGTTTTGGTTCAACTTCTTTTTGCTCAGGAACGTTTGGATAAACTTGTTCTTCTAAGTATGATAATTCAAATGAAACGTTTTGGAATTTTTCTGTTGCATTTGAAATTTTTGGAATAGCTTTAAATAAGTTGTTTGTGTAAGGGTGGATTGCTTTTTCATAGATTTTATTAGTATCTCCAGATTCAACAATTTTTCCTAAGTGCATTATTTGAACTTTATCAGCAACATATTCAATCATACTTAAGTCATGAGCTATAAAAACCATTCCGATATTTTTTTGTTTACATAAATCTTTAAGTAAGTTAACAACTTGGGCTTGAATTGAAATATCTAAACTAGCTATTGGTTCATCAGCTACTATAACTTTAGGGTTAGTTATAAGCGCACGCGCAATAACAATTCTTTGTCTTTGCCCACCTGAAAATTCATGAGGGTAACGATAAGCAAATTGTTTTAATAAACCAACATCTTCAAGCGATTTATAAATAGTATTTTTAATAAATAATTTTTTAATTGAATTAACTGAAAAAATTCTAAACATTCTTTGCCCTGAAGCTGCAACTTTAGAATTGCTTAGATTTCTTAGTGCTAAATCAATTTCATGAATTCCTAATAATTTAGAAATATTATTTAAATCAGTATTTATATATTTTTTTTCTATGTCAAATGATTTGATCGAATCAAGTCTTTGTAGAACGTTTGTTTTGTAAACATTTAATTCTATTTTTAATTGTTTATAAGTTTGAGTGTGCTCATTTTTTCTAAAGTATTTTACTAAACAGAATTTTTTGTAATTTCCGTTTTTATCACTTAAACAAGCAATTTTGGCAGGATTAATATAACTTTGTTCGAAAAATTTAATGAATTTTTCATGCGTTTGTTTAAATCTTTTATCAAGTGCATCTAGTTTAATTTTGCACTCTTTAATCATTTGTCTTTTTGCTTCTACTTCACTTTCAAGTTGAGCAATTCTTACTTTGAATTTTTCAAGGAATTTTTCTAGTTCCTTATTATGAACTACTTGTGCATCTAGTAATTTAGCTTTTGAAGCTCTTAACTGATCTTGATTGATTGCAGGCACTGAAGTATTTTTAAGTTCATTATTTAATTTTTCAATCTCTGAACTAGCTTTATTAATCAATTCTGAAAAATGTTTTTTTCTTGTATTTGAAAGTTTTAAAAATTTTGAAATATTAAATTTAAAGTCTTTTTTAGTGATTTCTGACATTAATTTAATAGATTCATATTTAGACTCATCAACTTTTAAATTTTTGTCATAAAACACTTTTAAGTATTCTTCAAGCTCATTTGCAAATTCTTTAACTTCTTCAAATGATAAATAGTTTAAAACTTTTTGTGATTCGTGAGTAGTAACTTTTGCTGCTCTTGAAACTATTTCTAGTTTTTTCGAGTGGAAATAATAGTTTAATTCTGTTGAACTTCAAGCATTATTCTTACGATATTTTGTATCATTTTTGTATACATCAATAAAGCTTTTAAAAGCATTTTTGTTGATAATAAGTAAATCTTTTTCTTCTTGTTTTAATTTTTTAAGTTCTTCTTTTTTAGTTTCTAAAAGTTCTTCTTTTTGAATATGTTCACGTGATTTTGTTGATAATTTTAAATTAAGTTCATATTCTTCTTTAGCTTTAACCAAGGCTTCTTCGTCAAAATCAAGATCGACTTTGAAACGATATTCATTTTGTTTTTTTTCAAAAAACTTAACAAGTTTATCAGTGTTTGTATAAAGTTTATTAATAACTGTTGAATTATCATTGTTTTTTTCTTCTAGATAACTATAATAAGCATTAAAATTATCGTCATTGCTTACTGAAGTACTAAATTCTAGAGCATCAAATTTCTTATTTCACTCTTGAATAAACTTTTGGTGTAAGTTTGTAATTAATGTTAAGTTTTCTAATTCTCATTTTTTAGCATGTTCTAAAAATGAGTAATGAAAGTTTTCTTGAATATCTCCTCAATCTTTTTTAATATCCTTAATTTTGTCACTAATAACTCCATTAACAACTAAAGGTTCTTTTAAGATTGAAAATATTGTTTTTTGACCATTAAGTGATGCATGTGGATCTTGGAAAATCATTTGAATATTTTTATGCATAAATTTTTTTCTTGCACGAGTAATTCTTTTACCTGAAATTATTTTTCCATTAAGAGTAATAAATCCGTCAACATCATCATATAAACGTAATAATGAACGACCGACTGTAGTTTTACCTGAACCACTTTCTCCAATAAGTCCAACTATTTCCCCTTCGTGGACATTAAATGAAATACCGTCAACAGCTTTATTTATTGTTGAACGATTAATAAAATATTTTTTTAAGTTTTCAATACCTAAAACTACTTTTTTATCTGTTTTCATTAAATACCTTCTTAAAGATTGCAAGTCTTGTTTTTAACTCTTCCGTAAGTTCTACTTTTGGAGCATCCGGATGCAACAATCATGTTGCAGCAGAGTGGGTTGGGGAAATTTCAATAAGTGGTGGTTCTTTAACATAATCAATTTCTAAGGCATAATCATTTCTAGGAGCAAAAGGATCACCTAATGGTAAATTGGTCATATCTGGGGGAGTTCCTTTAATTGAATAAAGTCTATCTTCTTTATTTTCTGGAATAGCAGAAATTAAAGCTCAAGTATATGGATGTTTTGGTTCGGTAAAAATATCTTTTTTAGTACCACGTTCAACAATTCTTCCAGCATACATAACATAAATATAATCACAGAATTTAGCAACAACAGAAATGTTGTGACTAATTAAAATAATTGCTATGTTCATTTTTACTCTTATTTCTTCAAATAAGGCTAATACAGAAGCTTGAACAGTTGGATCAAGAGCAGTTGTAGGTTCATCAGCTATGATTAAATCTGGTTTTAAAGCTACAACCATTGTTATTACAACTCTTTGTTTCATTCCACCACTAAGTGTGTGTGGATACATATCAAAAATTAATTCAGCATTTCTTATTCCAAATTGTTTTAAAAGTCCAACTAAATATGTTTTCTTTTCTTCTTTAGTTTTTTCTTTTCAATCATGATTTTTATTCAACGCATCTAAAAGTTGTTTTCCAATTTTACGAGTTGGATTAAGTGAGGTTAAAGGATCTTGAGGAATATAACCTATTTTGTGTCCTCTAACTTTTTGTCAATCCTTATTAGTTTTTAATTTGTTTAACTCAACATCACCAAGAGTCATTTTTTGAGCACTAATAAAAGTATTATCATTTATGTTTAAAAGAGCCTTAGAAGTAACTGATTTACCTGAACCACTTTCTCCAACTAGACCTACTATTTCTCCTGGTTTAATTTCTAAATCGACACCTCTTACAATGGTGACAAATTTATCTTTTTTAATTTTAAATGAGACTTTTAAGTCTTTAACATTTAATAATCATTTATTTACTTGTGACATAAAAGTCTCCTTATTTTATTTTAATTACTTTTGGATCAAGTGCATCATGCACTCCGATTGCTACAAAGTGTAGCGAAACTGAAATCGATAAAAGAATAAGCGATGGTAATAATAATATTCACACGTTGTTTATCGCTTCAGAAGTAGCATTAGATAATAATGCTCCTAAGTTAGCATCATCTGATTTAAAGAATCCTAAAAATGCTAGAGATGACACTGACATAATTATGCTTGGTATTGAGTGTACATAATTAGTTGCAATTTTACCAATAATTGCTGGTAAAGCATGTTTGTAAATTAATCCTGGTTTTGAACGACCAATCGATTGAGAAGCTAAAATATATTCTTCGTCTTTTACTGTTATTATAAACATTCTTGTTGAACCAACACTTCCGGTTCAACCAACAAAAACTAAAGCGGTTCCAAGTGTTAAATCACTTGTACCAAATAGTGTTGCAAAGATTAATAATCAAATAAGTGTTGGAGGTGCAACGAAAATATCTATAAGTCTCATTATTACAGTATCAATTCATGTTCCAACATGGAATCCTAAGTAACTTCCTACTAAAACTCCAATTAGTGTTTGTAATGTGGCCACAATAATTGCAAGTCTAATTGCTTGTCAAGTACCAACTCATGAACTTGTTCAAATATCAGTTCCATTTTCGTTAGTCCCTAAAAATGTTTGCAAATTAATATCTGGGTTTAATTGTCTTAATTTAGCTACAGCAGCGGCAGTTTGTTCAAAAGTAGAGTTTTGAGCAACGCCTGAATTACTTAGTAAAATTGACATTGTATTTGCTTCATAAAAACGATAAGCATTAATTTCAAGATCTTTTGTAATAGGATCAACTTTAAAACCTATATTGTTTCCACCTAAAATTTCTTTAAAGATAAATCCACCATAATAGTTTGGATCATTTCATAGCTTAACGTTTCTTTGTCATGTAGGCAAGTCAACTAGTAAACTATATTTAACAAATGAATCATATTTTGGTGGTAAGTGTTTAACAAAGATAGATGATCCACCTGTATAATCTGAACCATCTAGAAGTTTTAAATCTATTGATTCGTATATAGGTTTTACAGCATTATATTTAGCTGAGGCAGTAACAATTATTGATGTTAAAAGCACAATTAAGAATAGTACTAAACAACCCATTATTACTCAGTTTGTTGCAAAACGTTTAAAGATTTCCACAACCATTTTTTTAGGTTTTCCAGCAACGTTATTAAAATTTTGATCGTTTTGTGGAATATATTTTTTTAATGAACCTTCAACTAGCGAGTCAGAAAGGTCATATTTTTTATTAAATTCTTTTTTTGTCATATTTCCCTTTCTTCCTATGCGCTAGGTGATTTAGCCAATTCAGCAAATTTCTTTCTTCTTATTTGAGTAGCTTTTAATTGTTTTACAATACTATGTTTTGAAGCTGCTGAGTATTTAATTCTAGGATCAAGAAAGGCAAATGATAGATCGACTAAAATTGCTGTAAAGACTCCTAAAATTGTAAAGAAGAATGTATTAAACATAATTAAGTTTATTTCTCCAGTAGGAAAAGCTGCGGCTATTATTTTTGATGAACCTGGAACTTTTCAATATGTTTCTATAACTATTCCCCCACTTAATAAACCAATATATGATGGAATAATCATCGCTGCTAAAGGTATAGAAATATTTCTTAAAACGTATTTAAAGAAAATTTCTGCTTGACTTAAACCTTTAGATTTAGCTATTAAAACATAATTAGAAGTTAAAACTGTAATTACTTGGTTTCTTGTATATGTAATGTATCCACTTAATGAACCTAAAACAATTATAAATATAGGCGGTAATCAAGAAAGTAAAATTCTTCCTCATCCATCTGTAGCAATTGTTTGATCACTTGGAACATAGAAAATTGGCGGAATGTTTTGTGTCAATAATATCGAAATTAAAATTGGCGCAATAACAAACGATGGCAATGCTATAAAGAAAAGTGAGAAGGCATTTATAGCACTATCAAATATACTTCCTCTTTTATAACCAGCAAATATTCCTAATGAAATACCTAAAATAGCTGAAATTACAAACGATGGAAGAGTTATAATAACTGAATATCTTAAAAATCTAAAGAAGAAATCTGGAATATTTTTAGCTCCTGCTGCTTGTAATAAAGACTCGTTAAATGGTAACCCAAAAGGGGTTTTTTCATGAAAAATGTCATTTATCCAGTAACCAAATCTAATAATTGGATTTTCCTTAATAAAAGTTCATTTTCCACCTAAGTAGACGTCTGGATTGTCTACATCAGGAATTAAGTGAAAATTAATAGACTTAATAATAAATTCACGTTCAGCATCAGGTCTTGCAGTACCTGTTTCTAAAAACTGTGTTGCAAATGTATTAGTACTAAATTGTGCTACTAAAATGTAAACTACTAAAATAATAATAAAAATTGTTAGTATTGCAAAGCCTATTCTTTGTAAAATGTACTTAATCATTTTTTCCTTTCATAATTAATAGAAACAACTAACCAGGGCATGGTTAATTGTTTAATGTTTTTACTAAACTACCTTGTAATCAGCATAAGAAGTAAATCTATCGTATGCTACAGGTCTTACGTAGTTAGGGTTAACAACTACTTCAGTGAATAATTCACTTAATGATGTATGTGATTGGTTTAGAGAAACTCCATAGAAGTTACCGATTTCCTTTGCCAATTGGATTAATTCATCATTTGTATTAGAAATTTGGTATTTTAATCAGAATTGAGCTGATAAGAAGTAACCATCTTCTTTGTCATATAATTTTTCATCTTCTTTTGTTAAATCTACTAATTTACCAGTTTTTTCATCAATTTTATTTCTTCCTAAAGCATGTCCTAAATTATCCATATCAGCTTGATCTAATGTATATCATTTCTCAAATGGTACTGATAATTTTTTACCTTTTAGTTCAGTTTGAAGTGCTTTAGCAGCTCTTACCATTGCTGGATAAGCAGCAAATTTAGCTTCTACATCTGGTTTAGTTGCAATTAAAGCAAATGTTGCAAATAATTCTGATTGTCATGATGAAGCATCAAATCCTCCACCAAGTCCTTCATAGTCGTAACCTCAACCTAATAAGTTAAATGCAGTTTTACCTGATTGTCACTTAACGTCAAAGTCATCTCTATTATTTATTTTTGTAAATGTAAATTTCAATCTTGGATCTAATTCACCATAAACTCTACTTAATAATAAGTTTGCAGCATTTTCGAATTTTTGATCAACTGCTAAAAATCTAGCTGGGAATGTAATTTCTACATTTTTACCAGCAAATTGTTTATTTTCTTCATAAAACTTGTCTAAAAGCTTTTTCATTTCTGCTTTTACTTCAGCAAAAGCTGCAGATTTTAATTTATCATTTGCTCCAGCATTAACAGCTGTTTCTTCTGATTTTCTTAAATCTAATTCATCGTTATTAGCGTATGAACCAAGTTTTACTTTTTTTCCTGTTTCATCTACAGCAAAGTAATTATTGATTACTTCTAGAGCATCACGAGGTGTTTTATATTTTGCAGATTCTTGATCTTTACCATTAATTTTAGCTTCTGTTGCATAACCAAAGTTTCATGGTCTTGTTGGAATACCGGTTGTAATTTGTGTTGCAAATCCGGCTCAGTTAGTTGCAAGTGATAAAAGCGTTCTAAATGCTCTACCTCTACCTGCTGCTGTATATTCTAAAAGATTTTTTTCTGTTCCTTTAGCCATTTTACTTAAATCATCAACGTTAAATAATAATTTAGCAGCAACTTCATTAATCATAGGTTGTGCATTAGCTAATTTTTCATTAACTGCTGGTCTAGGCACAAGTGCTCATCCTGAACGATTTGTGTATGATGAAGTGTTTTTGTCTTGGATATATGTTAATCCAAAGTTTACAGGATCTCTTTTTATAAGATCTTGGTTAGCTGGTTCTTGTCTTGAAAACGAAATTACTGAAACGTCTCCTGATCTATAAGCATTAAATTCGTTTGATGCAAATTGTTTTGCATCAGCTGCTGTTTGTTGGTATCATTCTTGTAATTCTAATAAAGATTTAGGATCTTCAGCATATTCTTTATCTCAATAATTTTTATTTAATTTTGCTGATCAGTATCTTTGTGTTCCATTAAATGGTTGTCCTAAAAACTTACCTGCAAATAAAGTATTTTTTGTTGTCATACCATATCAGTAGTATCCAGCATCTTTAACTAAACCTTTTGTTTTTTGCAATTCTGCATGAACGCTATTAAAGTCAACATTTGCCTTATCTGATTGTAATCCTTTTGCATCACCATATCCTTTTTTAATATATTGACTAGGCGCTGCTACTCACTCATATGAATCTGTAACATTGTTTAAGAATAAATCTCATTTTTGTACTTGTCCTTCAGTACCTTGGAATGTTACATATTCTCTATTATCTTTTGTTGAAACAAATTGGTCTCTTGCTTTAACTTTAGAAGCATCAACTCCATATAATCCTAATAAATATTCATTAGCATATGTTCTACCTTCTGCTAATCAACCAGGATAATCTACTAATTTTTTAGATGCTGCATCTTGTTCTTTAGATCCACCGTTTTCACGTCTAAATTCTTGACCATATAGTTGTGATCTCATGTATCCTATATAAATATCATCTGCTACAACTCTTGTTCCTGAATCTTTTCCATCATATGTAGATCAAACAACATCTTTTCTCATTCTGAATTTAATATTTTTTGTTGTCTTAAGTGCTTCATTAAATTCTTTAGAGTTAATTGATTTAGGGTCTTTTGATAATAATCTAACATATGGGTTAGCAAAGTATCCTTTAGCATCTGGTTGTTCTTCTAAATGATCAACAGCATCCGATTCATAAACAGTTTCTTTACCGCTAGCATCAACTAAAATTAATGCATCAGCTAAGTCTAATTTATATTTTCAAACAGCTGGTCTTAAAACGTATTTATTTGTAACAACTAAACCTTCGGCAGAAGTTGTACTGTTTGTTGCTATGGCTGCTTCACCATAGTTTTCAACCATTAATAATCTTGATGTAGTTGCATCTTTTAAAGGAATTTGGAAAGATCCATATGAAGATGACATATCTCAAGGTAGTCCAGCTGGTTTAAATTCAGCATTTATTTCTCTTTTATAAATTCTATTTTTAGCTAATTTATCAAGATTTCCTAATCCTTTAACAGTACTTTTCTGTGGATTTAAAATATTTGATAAAACTTTATTTGTTTCTGCATGTGGGTTAGCTTTTTCTGGATCAACAGTTGTTATTGAATCTGTAGTACCTGAGCTTGTTTTACCTCCGCCACATGATACAACTGCTGCTACAGTTCCAGCACTTAATAAACTTAATGCTGAAAGGGTTAATATTTTTATATTTTTTTTCATTTCTTTTCCTTATTTTGTTTTTTTACTTTTTTTCATAAATAATTTGTTACCTAGTTTTATTCATTCTTCAACTAAGCCTTCTAGATAGTTAAATCCGTATTGATAAAAACTATCATCATTTAAATCTATACCGATACTTTTTAAGATCTCTAGTGGATAATCTGAACATCCAGAACTTAAAAATTTATCTATATAAACTTGTAGATATTTTTGTCCTTCATTTTTATATTTTTCATAAAAGTACGAGGCACTTAATTGACCTATGGCATACTTATAAACATAAAAACCGTAATAATAATGAGGCACATAAATCGATCCAAATTGATCAATTTCATTGTATTTTAATTGTTTTTTACTTGTTGAGTATTTCTTTTGATTTTCAAAATAAATTTTACTAATTGAATCTCAACTATTGGCTGGTTTTCCTTCTTCAATGGCTTTGTACAAGTCATATTCGTAATTAGCTCATTCAATTTGTCTTCAAACTGTTCCTATAAATCCACTAATAATTGTGTCTAAAATTTTAAACTTTAATTTATCATTATCAGAATGTTTTAGCATGTAATCAAATAACATTGATTCATTAAAAATTGATGCAATTTCAGCTAGAAAAATTGGATATTGACTAAGCTCTAAAGGTTGCCTTGTGTCTGAATAATATGAATGTAATGAATGTCCTAATTCATGTGCTAGAGTTTCAACTGATGATAAGTCTCCATTAAAATTCATTAAAATATATTTTTTATCTAGTCCATAACTACCACCAATTGAATAAGCACCACTGCGTTTAGAATTAACACACATAAAGTCAATTCATGACTCATTCATCGCTTTAGTAATTTGCTCAGAATATTCTTTACCAAATGGCAATAATGCCTTTGTAACAAGCTCTTTTGCTTCTTCAACACTATAATCACTTTTAACATTAACTAGTTCTCTAGATGAATCTCACTTATTAAATTTTTCTTTAAATTTAGCCTCATAAAATTTCTTGTGATAAGCTCTGTATTTAGTTAAAATATGTTTTCTTTTTGATACTTGATCAAATAAGTTTAATAAAGATTGATTAGTCATTTTATCATTTGACGTTAACATCTGCACCGTTGAATCATATTTTCTAACTTTTGCTTCAGTTACTAATTCATTAAAATGTTGATATAAAACGCTAGATAAAGAAGCTTTGTGTTTTAAATATGCTTTAGCATGATTTAAATAAGTATTTTTTCTTACTAATCCATCTGAATGTTTCATTAAAGAAACTCGATTAGCTCTTGTTAGTTTTAATTTCTTACCTTTTGAAATTTTAACATAACCATAATCAAGTTCACTATTGCTTAAAATGCTAAAAATTTGATATGGAGAAGGATTTCCAATGCTTGTTTTAATAACATACTCTTCTACTTCGTCACTTAATTTATGCTTAAAGTTTTCAATATTGTCTTCAATAAAACGTTTATAGTTTTTTAACCTTGAATCTTCTTTTCATACTTTCATTTTTTCAATATGTTTAAAAAACCTATTGTTTTCACTACCAAGTTTTTTGGCTAATTCAGAATTTAATAATTCTCATTTTTGCTCATACGCTAATCATTTAGCATCAACTAAATTAGTATTTAAATTGTTTGAAATGTAGTTAGAAATCCGGAATTCAAGTTTTGTTACTTTGTTTGCTAATTTTAAACTTTCTAAATACTTTTCTAACGTTTCATACTTAAAATCTTTATTTAATATTTGTTCATTAACAAGCTCTTCATATTCCTTTAATAAATCATCAAGACTCTTACCTTCTAAAATGGCTTCTAGATCTCATTTATATTTTTTAGGTACATCTTCATATTTTTGATACTGTTTAATTTTCAAGTCGCCTCCTTATTTAAATTAAAAAAAGTTTTGTGGTATTGCTGCTTAGCACCACAAAACTTATTTATAAATATAAAAATAAGATTGTAATACTATAGCACCAATGGACTTAGTCCAGAGAATAAGAAACTTTTATGTTTTCTTATCAATTAAAATAAATGCCTTTATTTTAATTTCGGCTTTTATACCCTTTCAATAATCTCAAAGCGTGCCCGCTAAATTGTTTACTATTGTTAAAAGCTCCTCTATAGTTTTTTTAATTTTACTTTTAACAATTTAATAAATAATGGCTACAGTTTTTAATCTGCAGCCAAGTTTATATATTGTAAAAGTATAAATTTTATAATATGTAAATCAAGGCCATGATTAAATAACAACTACGTAGAATGAATCAGTAATCATCTTAATATTGTTTTTAATCATAACGTTTTTAAACATAGAATTATTATACACATAAAAAAATTAATGAAAAAAATATTTTTTTAGTTCCTTATATGCGCGCTTTAAATATATATTTATAAAGTGCATGCATTAAATTTTTAAAAAATTATTTTTTATTTGAAATAAAAAAATAGCATTAAGCTATTTTCTGGTACAAATTTCTTGTAAATGGCGCGCCCGAGAGGAGTCGAACCCCTAACCTTTTGGGCCGTAACCAAACACTCTGTCCAATTGAGCTACGGGCGCATTTTAAAGCATAAGTATAATACCAAAATATAAGTATATTAATAAAAAAACATCTATAAAAATTTTAATTTCCATATTTTGCTAAAAATAAGCAAAATAGAACAATAATTAAATTTAAATTAATTAAAATTGATTAAATAAAGTAGTTAATAAATATCTTTATTAAGATAATTATGTATAAAAAAATCATAAATTTTCAAGTCTAAAATTAAGTTATATAATTGAATGGTAAAAATAATAGGAGATTATATGAAAGTAAAATTATTAAAAATGTTAGGAGTACTAGCTACAATGCCTATTGCAATAAGTGCAATAGCGTGTAGTCCAGAAGCAACTAATAATAAAGAGAATACGTCTACAGACAAGGATAAAAAAGAAAATAAAGACAATGCTGGAGCATCAACAAATACCAATACTGATGCAGCAAATGCAAATAAAGAAGAAAAAGAAACAACTGCAAAAGTTGAAGAAGATAAAAGAGCGCAAACTGATATAGATGCTATTGCAAGTAAAGTTAGTTTAAAATTAACTGGAGATATTTCTGAAGATATTGATTTAGATTATTTATTAAATAATTTAGACAAAGCAAAATTAGATGGAACCTTTGAAAATAACTTTACTCCATTAGAAGTTAAAAATGTAAATAAAGCTGAAAAATCACTAGAAGTTGTATTCCAGCTTATGAGTTTAACAAAAAAATATGCTAGTGGATTAAAAGCTGGTTCAGCACTTATTTCAAAAGAAGTTACTCTAAAAGTAACTGATGTAACTTTTGTTAAAGGTAAAAATTCATTAGCAGATGAAACTGAACAAAAAGCACTAGATGAATTGGCTAAAAAAGTTAAAGTAACATTTACTAAACCTGTTCCTAAAACAATTAACTTAGAATATATAAATAATAATTTAAGTAATTTAAAACTTGAAGGTAATGAAGGCAAATCAGTTATTTTTAAAAGCGTCGGTCAAGTAGATGCTGCTAAAAAAACTGTTGCTTTAAAACTTACACTTGCTGATTATTCTAAAACATATAAGAGTGGTGATAAAAAAGATTCACCTTTACAATCAAAAGAAGTTGAATACGTTGTTCAAGGTGTAAACTTTACTGATGCACCAGCAACTGACGCTTCAAAACCAGTAGAATTATCACCTGATGATAAAAAATTACAGGAAGAAATTGATAAAGTGGCAGAAAAAATAATAGTAACAATCAAACAACCCGTTAAAAAAGAACTAACAGTAAGCTACTTAGCATCAAATTTGGATAAATTAGAAATTAAAAATTTCGACAATAGCAAATATACATTTTTAATAGGGAAAGTGGAAAATGTTGATGTTTCTAAAAAAACAGCTACAATTACAGTTGCTATAGCTGACTTAGTTAAAAATTATAACTCTGGTGAGTTAAGAGGGCGTTCAATAACTTCAAAAGATTTAGTGCTAAATTTAACAGAAATTAAATTTATTGATAGCACAACCGAAACAACACCAACCACAAGTAATGATAAAAATGAATTTGAAGCACTTAAAAAATTAAACGAAAAAACAGGATTTAAAAAAGAGGGCTTATTAAGTATCGAAAACTTTAAATGAGAAGAAATTTCAAAACTTGAAACAAATAAATTTATAGAGGTTAAATACGAAGGGAAACAATTTAAAACAGAAGCCGGAGTAGTTCTTACTGATGTTTTAACTGGTCATACAGTTGTTCCAGAAAAAACATATAATCACAAAACTAAAGCTGAAAATAAAGCATTGTTATACAAAATGTCAAATGATGAAGTTTATATAATTTATAAAACTTCACCTGAAGTAACCTTAATTAATTATGTGCATGCATTTAATTTAAAATAATTTAAATATTGGTCAAAGACCAATATTTTTTTTAAAAATTCACATATAAAAAATTTCTAAAAGATAATATATAATAAAAATATCTTTATTAAGGAGAAAATATAATATGAAATTATGAAAATTAATTGGAGTTCTTGCAATAGCTCCATTAGCAGTTATAGCAGTTTCTTGTGCAAGTAAAAACACAAATACTACTACAAATGAGCCAAATAAGGAAAAAGAACCGGTTGCTAAACCTGATACCGCTGTTAAACCTAATCCAGGTGCTTCTACAAGCACTCCTGGTGATAATCCTAACTCAAGTAAGGATGATAAAGCAGTATTTGATGCTATTCCAAAAAACAGAAAAGCTGTTTGAGGAACAAATCAGTTGGACCAATCATCTGTTTTATGAGATGAAATTAAAAAATTACCGAAAAATAAATTTATAGAAGTTGTTTATGAACCAGGTGCTCAATCATTTAACTTTATTTACAATGGTACAAAATTATTACAAGCAGCAAGTGCACATGGTGCAGTTCATGAAACACTTTATGCTTATAATTCAACTAAAGAAAAAACTGCTACATTGTATATTGAAGGAAGTAAAATCACATTCTTTGGTTCATTATCACCAAATGAAAAAGCTTACCAAGCTTTCTCAACAACACAATTAGATTTTAATTAAACAGCAAACGCTGTTTTTTTAATGCATTTATAAATATGCTTATATAATTTTGATATTATTTATATTAAAAGAGGTAAACATGGATAAAAAATATGAAAAATTAGCAAAAACACTTGATACATTTATGAATATTGAAGCTATGAGTAGATACGAAGAAGTTGTAGTCCAAGAGATATTAAAACAAGTTGATACAAGTAAATTTAATGTATCAAGAGATAAATTAGGATCTGTTATTTTACACAAACCTTCAAAAGTAAAAAATGCACCTAAAGTTATGTATGCAGCACACATGGATGAAGTTGGATATTTAGTAAGAAACATTTCAAAAGAAGGAATGTTAATGGTTAGTCCAGTTGGAGGAATTTGACCAAGTACAGTAATTGGAACAAGAGCTAAAGTTGTTACAAACAAGGACAATAAAGAATTTTTAGGAGTTTTTGGACATACATCAGTGCACATTTTAGAAAGAGAAAAAGTAACTAAAGCTATGACTAATGATGAACTTTATGTTGATTTAGGATTCTCAAGTGAAAAAGAAGCTAAAGAAGCTGGAATTGAAATGGGTGATAGAATTTACATGTCAGGTGAAACTTTACATTTTCCTAACAACATTATTGCTGGAAAAGCAATGGATAATAGAGCAGGAGTTACATCATTAGTACACATAGCTAATAATGTAGCAAATCTTGACCTAGCTGTTGATTTATATTTGGTAGGGACAGTACAAGAAGAAGTAGGATGTAGAGGAGCTAAAACATCAGTTTCTTTAATTAATCCTGATATAGCTTTTGCTGTAGATACTGGTGCAAGTCATGATACACCAAATTGTATTACTGGAATTCCTAAATTAGGCTATGGAGCAGCCGTTTTAGTAAAAGATTCAGGTACATTAATGGATCCTTTATTGGTAGAAAAAGTTATGGAAGTTACAAGAAAAAATAATATTCCTGCATATAAATATATTGCTGAAGGTGGAGGAACTGATGCTGCAAACTTACAGTTTGGACAAGGAGGAGTTGCAACATTAACCCTTTCAATTCCACAACGTTATTTACATAGTCCAATTGGTTCAGCTTCATTAGTAGACATTCAAGCTGTTATTGATTTAGGAACAGAATTTGCTAAAGCTATGAGTCCTGAAGAATTCAAGAAAATGCAGTACAAATAAATTATTGAATGATTAATAAAAATCACTCGTATATGCGAGTGATTTTGTTAATTAAATTTTAAATTATGATCTGGATTTCTATACTCTACTTTATAACCTCTAGAAGTTAAATCTTCAAATAAAGCTTTATTTTCTGGATCAACAATAATTCTAGCAAACATTCCACGACCCATTTCTTTATAGAATGTTTCAAGATTTTGAGTTCCTTCTGAACTTAATTTTCCTTTTCCGGATAAATAAATTCCATCAACTTTTACTCCACCTCTAAATTTAAGTCTTTCTTCACCTGGATTAGGAGGTCCTTCTAAATGCATAACTTTGTAGAATTGGCTATCGTTCATTTCTTGAACATCGATTTCAAAGTTTTTTTGATCACTATATAAAATTAAACGTCTCATTTTTCTATCAAAACGCTTTCCTTCTTTAACAAAAGAAAATTGCATTCCTTTTAAACTTTTTAAATCAGGTATTCTTGATAAATCAAGTCCGGTAGCATAAGAGTTACCGCCTTCATTGTGATCTGGTTTTAGTCCCGGACCAAATCCACCTTGGAAAAATGGTTCATTATTTCTTACAAATAAAGCCATTCTTAAGCCTAAATTAATTTCTCTAAAAGCATCTTCTGCGCCTTTTTTATAGTTAACCGGGTCAAATGCAATTGAGTCCATTGTTATTACTGTAGGAATTTTAGCTCCTCTTGGATAATCAGACGATACATTATAGTCTAATTTATTAATAAAAGCTACATTTCTAAGAGCAAATGGATTGAAACTTCAATCATCTAAAAGTGAGTTTCCACTTGTGTACAAGCTTAATTCGTCAATTTCTTTATCCTCTAAAGCTAAAATTGCAGAGGTATTTGTACTTTCAAAAAATAACTCAAGTTGTGGTAATTTTTTAGGTAAGGTTTCAAAAATTTTGTAAAACTTTTGTTCACTATCTTTAGCTCCAATATTAAAAATTCTATATGAAGTAATTTTTTCTCCAGAAGCATTTAGTTTTTTAATAAGCTCAAGAGTTTTAGCATAACCTTTTGAATTACCTGCATTAATTTCAACTACAATACCACCATTATTTTTTCCAAATTCTGGTTTGTCGTTAGTTAATTTAAAGAAATTTATTCCGTCTTCTTCTGGTTGAACATCATATTTTTTACCATACTCTTCAGAAATCATAACTTTATTTCACCCTGGATAAGTACCTTCTAAAACCGATCTAGGACTTCTTGTGTAATATGAATCATACCCAAAAGTTCTTTTTTCTTTGTTATCACGAGTCATTCTACTTGTAACAGCATTATAACCTGGTAAAGGACTAAATGCATAAGAATCAAATTCACCATTTGCATTAATATAAACGTTATCAGGGCTAGTAGTCATTCCTTTTGCTAAGTAATCTTCAACATTTTTTGAAGCTTGTATTTTGTTTCAATCAACATTACTTAATAATCAACCATATCATTGGTATTTAGCGTTTTTATATTCTTCTTTTTTCTTATCAAATTCTTTTTGAGATTCAGTTTTTAAAAAATCTTTTATATCAGCTCTATTTAAAAATGCTTCATAAGATTTAAATTTATCTTTAGCACTTGGATTTTGATCCAATCATCTTTCTACACTAAAAGTTTCTGATTCTTTTTCATTAAAAACTCTAAAGGTATTATTTACTTCTCATTCAATTTTATCAACGACTTTCTTTTTATTATCTCCTCTAAAGCCTTCTGTAACTTCAACTTTGTTAATATCTGGAATTGTATTATTAATATAATCAACTCTATTCGTAATTCTATTTTCTACATCGCTTTTGTATTTAACACGCTCTGGTTGTTCAGTGATGTTAGCATTTAATTTCAATCCATTATATTCAATAATAATGTCTTTAGGTTTAGGATCAGGTCTAGATTTATCAAGCGCTACTTCTTCTTCAGGTTCTTTATTAATTGGTTCTTCTTTTTCTTTTTCTTTTTCTTTTTCGGCCGGTACTAAGCTTAATTTGTCATCATCCTTAGGATCATCTTTTAATTCTTCTTTAGGTTTATCAATTGGAACACTACTTACAAGAGTGTTAGAATTATACGGATCTTCTTTAGGTACAATAACTGGTTTTGGTTCATTATCAGTGATTAGTTTTAAATGATTGTCTATATTTGAAATAGAATTATAAGCATCAACTGCTCCATTTTCAATTAAACTATTTTGTGGTATAACACGAAAAGCAACATTTAAGTTGACTTTATCACTATGTATTTTTACATAGAATGGAATTGCTGCTACTTGAGTTACAACAATTGGACTAACAACTGCAGCTGTTATAATAAAAATCTTTTTCTTTTTAGCTTTAATCATATTAATACCTCTTGATAATTTTCTATATTATATAAAAATCAACCTTAAAATATTAAATTGAAAATTATTTATTTATAAATAAAAATTAAAGATAAAAGCCTATAAAACTTTTATCTTTAATGGAATTTTTTAGCAAAATTAATTGATTGGAAGAGTCTCATCTTCTGATATAAATTTTACTTTATATCCCATGCCTTTTAATTGATCAAGTAATGCTTGATTATTTTTATCAACTAAAAGGACTAATGAGCTATCAAAATAAGTACGTCCTACATGTTTAATAAATGTTTCTAAATTACTTGAACCAGCTCCTTGTAAAGTTCCTGTTCCACTTAAGTGAATATTTTTGACTTTAGGACCAGAAAATCTCAATCTTTCTTCACCTGGATTAGGCGGTCCTGGAATATACATAACCTTATTAAATTGACTATCAATCATTTCTTGAACACTAATTTCAAAAGTTGGTTTGTCACTATATAAAGTTAAAATTCTAACTTTTCTATCAAATTGTTTTCCATCTTTAATAAATGAATATTGAAGACCTCTTAAACTTTTCATTTCTGGTACTCTTGATAAATCTAAACCTACTGGATATGAATTCCCACCTTCATTGTGATCTGGTTTTAGACCTGGACCAAATCCACCTTGGAAAAATGGTTCATTATTTCTTGTAAATAATGCCATTCTTAAAGCTAAATTCATTTCTTTGTATGGATCTTTTTCACCTTTTTTATAGTTAACTGGGTCAAAAGCTATAGCATCAAATGTAATTCTTGTTGGTATTCTAGCACCTGGTCTATAAGACTTGGAAACATTATAATCTAAAGTATTAACAAATGCTACATTTCTAATGGCAAATGGATTTATACTTCATTCCGGCAATAAACTGTTTCCTGTTGTGTACAAGCTTAATTCGTCAATTTTTTTATTTTCTAAACCTATAAGTGCTGCTGTGTTTGTACTTTCAAAAAATAATTCTAATTGTGGCAATTCATCAGGTAATTCTTTCATAATATCAAGGAATTTTTGACTACTATCTTTAGATCCCATATTAAAAATTCTATAAGAAGTAACTTTTACATTATCACGTTTTAAACTCTTAACAAGATCTAAAGTCTTTTTATAACCAGATGCATTTGAAGCATCTAATTCAACAACTAATCCATTGTTATTCTTTTCAAATTCCTTGTTATCATTTTTTAATCTAAAGAAATTAATTCCATCAGTTTCAGGGTTTACATTATATTTACCTTTAAATTCGTCATTTGCCCTAATTTTTTCTCAACCTTCATATGTACCATCATAAATAGATTTAGGTGATCTTGTATATCAATTGTTATAACCAAAAACACGTTTTTCTTTATTGTCTCTAGTCATTCGATTTGTAACTTTATTGTAACCCGGAAGTGGACTTGAAACGTGTGAATCAAATTCACCATTTTCATTAATATATGCACCATTAGGTTGAATAATGTCTCCTCTTGAAAGTGCTTCTAGAGCATTTTTTGAAAGAGGAATTTTACTTCAATCGATGTTTGCTATCATTCAACCATATAGTTGGTATTTTTGTTCAGGTTTTGAAAATTCTTTTTTCTTGTCTGGATAAATAGGTCTGGCTTGATCGAGTAAATAATCAGCAAAATTTGGTTTGTCAAGTAAATTTTTCTTTAAAACATTGAAATAATATTCAACATTTGGATCACCATTTACTTTAAATCAACCTTCAACACTAAACATGCTAGATTGGGGAGTTCCTATTATACTTGCAGTTCTTGCAAACTCACCTTTAATTTTATCTCTTACTGCTCCTAATGTTTTTTTAACAAATGGTTCAGTTACAACAACATTTAAAACATCAGGTGTAATATCAGCTATATACTCAACTCTATTAGCAATTTTGTTTTCAATGTCACTTTTGTATCTTGTACGTTCTGGTTGATCACGAACTGTAACTTTTAAATCTTCTCCATCAACATTTACCGTAACATCTCTAGGTTCAGGATCAGGTTTTGTTTTTTCAAGTTTTTCTCCTTCAACAGGATCTTTATTAACTTTTTCTTCTTCGTCCTTTTTTTCATCTTTAGCAATAATTGCTACTTCTTCATCAGGTTTTGGTTTTTCTTCAACCGGTTGTGGTTTAGGAGTAATACTTGTAACAATACTATTTGCATGTGGATCGATTTTTGGAGTAATTGGTTTAACCACTTCATCTTCTTTAATTAATTCTAAGTGATTATCAATATTTGAAACACTATTATCTGAAGATACTTTTCCATCTTTTATTAAAGATAGTTCTGGAATATAACGAGCTTGTACAGTAATATCTACTTTGTCTGAAAAAGACTTTATATAAAATGGAACCGAAATTAAATTCGGAACAATTACTGCGGCTGCTATAGTGCTAGCTACTATAATTAATCTTTTCTTTTTTGCTCTTATCATTTAAACCTCTTCTAATTTCATTTATTATATAAAAAACACAATTAAAATAGTGTTTTGAAAATAATTATTTAAAATAAAAATAAAGATAAAAAATTTAGTTTCTTTTATCTTTAATACATTTTTTATGAATAATTAGTTAATTTTTAAAGAATCATCCTTAGTTATATAATGAGCGTTATAACCCATTCCTTGTAATTGTTTTAATAAAGCAGCGTTGTTTGGATCAACTAAAATTTTGGTATTTGTATTGAAATATGTACGACCAACTTGTTTAACAAAGGTTTCTAAATTAGATGCACCTTCGTCTTTTAATGTGCCTGAACCTGATAAATAAATATTTTTAACACTAGCACCAACAAACTTTAATCTTTCTTCACCTGGGTTAGGAGGACCGGGAATAAACATTACTTTGTGGAACTGACTATCAATCATTTCTTGTACACTTATTTCAAAATTAGGAGTGTCACTATATAAAATTAATTTTCTAACTTTTCTATCAAATTGTTTTCCGTCTTTTATAAATGAATATTGAAGACCTTTTAAACTTTTCATTTCAGGAATTCTAGATAAATCAAGTCCGGTAGGATATGAATTGCCACCTTCATTATGATCAGGTTTTAGTCCTGGACCAAATCCGCCTTGGAAAAATGGTTCATTATTTCTTGTAAATAATGCCATTCTTAAACCTAAATTAATTTCAGAATAAGGATCAGATGTTCCTGGTTTATAGTTCTGTTTGTCAAATGCTACGGCATCAAAAGTTATTCTTGTAGGAACTCTTGTACCTGGTCGATAATCACTTGAAACGTTATAATCTAAAGTGTTAACATAAGCAACATTTCTAAGAGCAAACGGATTAATACTTCAGTCAGGAAGTAAACTATTTCCACTTGTATACAAGCCTAATTCGTCAATTTTTTTGTTTTCAAGTTTTATTAATGAAGAAGTACTTGTTGATTCAAAAAATAATTCTAATTGAGGTAAAACATCAGGTAAAGCTTCCATTATAGGAATAAATGCTTGATTCCCATCTTTTGAACCCATATTAAAAATTCTGTATGATGTTACTTTTGTACCATTCTTTTTAAGAGTGTTAATTAATTCAACCGTTTTAGCATAACCTTTTGGATTAGCAACATCTATTTCTACAACTAAACCATTGTTATGTTTTTGAAAATCAGGATCGGTATTTGTTAATCTAAAAAAGTTAATTCCATATTCTTCATTATTAGGAATAATGGTTTTAAATTCAGTATTTGCAGAAGTTTTGGTTCAATTTTCAAAAGTTCCTGCATATAAACTGTCAGGGCTTCTTGTGTATCATGACTTATATCCAAAAACACGTTTTTCTTTATTATCACGTGCCATTCTGTTAGTTGTTTTATTAAATCCAGGAATAGGTCCAGTAACTCTTGAGTCAATTTCACCATTTTCATTAACATAAGATTCACTAGGTTCTATAATGTTTCCTTTTGCCAATTCGGCCTTTGCCCTAGGAGATAAAGGAATTTTTCTTCAGTCAATACTATCTATTAATCAACCATAAAATTGAAATTTTTTATTTTCATCTTTATATTTTTCGCGCATTTCTTTTAGTTTAGGTCTTTCTTCATCTTTAAGAAAATCTGCAATATTTGGTTTGTCTAATAAATTCTTTTTTAACAAATTAAAGTTATATTCTGCCATTGGATTTCCATTAACTTTAAATCACTCTTGCGCATTAAATAAACGAGATTCAGGAGTTTTAAAAACACTAGCTATACGTATAAAATCACCTGAAACTCTATCTCTAGCAGCTCCTAAAGTTTTTGCAACAAATGGTTCAGTAACAACAACATTTAATAAATCTGGTGTTATATCGTTAATGTATTCAACCCTATTAGCAATTTTATTTTCAATATCACTTTTGTATTTAGTTCTTTCTGGTTGTTCTCTTATTGTCGCATTCAATTCTATTCCATCAACAGTAATTGTTACTTCTTTTGGTTTAGGATCTTCTGCTTTTTCAAGTTTTTCACCTTCTACAGGATCTTTATTAACTTTTTCTTCTTCTTTTTTTTCTTCAGGAGCTGCAACTATTGAAACTTCCTCATCGGGTTTTGGTTTTTCTTCAACTGGTTGAGGAGTTGGTGTAATACTAGTTATTATGTGATTAGCATGAGGGTCAACTTTTGGTACAACAGGTTTAACCACTTCATCTTTTTTAAGTAATTCTAAATGATTATCAATATTTGAAATACTATTTAAAGTATCAACTTTTCCATCCTTAATTATTGAATTTTCAGGAATATGACGAGCAATAGTTGTTACATCTAGTTTATTACTTAGTTGTCTTAAATAAAATGGAATACCAATAGCTTGTGGAATAATTGCTGCCCCTGCAACAACACTAGCAATAATAATTAATCTTTTCTTTTTAGCTTTTATCATTTTAAACCTCTAGTTAAATTAACTTTATTATATTAAAAAAGTTAACAATTTTAGAGTTGCTTCTAAAATATTTAAAACGTTTATAATGCTTTGTGTTTTTTACATATTTAGCTGTGACAAAGAAAAAAACGGTTTATTCCAAACCGCTTTTATTTTTAAATTGTAATTTGATTGGACATCCAGTAAAATCAAATGTTGATCTTATTTGATTTTCTAAATGTCTTTGATATGAAAAGTGTAAAAACTTTTTATTGTTTACATAAAAAACAAATGTTGGTATTTTGTCAAGAGTTTTTCTTACAAAATAAATATTTAATCTACCACCATTATATGGTGCAGCAGGTTGAATCATTTGAGTTTCCATTATAAATTTTGATAATAAAGCTGGTTTAATATCTCTATTTAAATTTGTTCTAACTGTTTCAATTGTTTTTATTAATTTATCTAAACGTTGGTTAAATTTAGCTGAAATAAATACAAAAGGAACTCATGGTACAAAATGAAATTTAAATCTTAAATTTTTTTCATATTGTGCCATTGTATTAGTTTCTTTTTCAATTAAATCTCATTTGTTTATAACAACAACAATCGGTTTATTATTTTCTAAAGCATAACCAATAATTCTTGAGTCAAAATGACTTATTTGACTAGTAGAATCAACAATAATTAATGATAAATCTGCCTCATTTAAAGAGTCCATTGCCCGCATTAGTGCATAATGATCAACACTTTCAACTAAACGGCTTTTTTTCATAATACCCGCAGTATCAATAATATTGTATTTTTGACCATTTATTTCAACAATAGATTTAACCGAATCACGTGTGGTTCCGGCTATTTCGGAAACTATTGAACGATTTTCTTTTGCTAAATTGTTTAATAATGAACTTTTCCCAGCGTTAGGTTTTCCAATAATAGAAAGTTTAAATTCTTTATCTTCTTGTGCTTCTGAAAAATCTAAATATTTTAAACATTCATCTAAAACTTCACCAACTCCTTCACCATGTAGTGCAGAAATTGCAAAAATATGATCGCTTCCAAGTTTATATCAAGAATAATCAAATTGTTGATTTGATTCTAGTTTATTAGCAACTGTAATTATATGTTTGTTACTTTTTCTTAGTATGTTCATGATAAATAAATCATCATTTGTAATTTCGCTTGTTCCATCAAATAAGAAAATTATGACATCAGCTTCTTCAATAGCAATTTTTGCTTGTATTTGAATTTGCTCTTGAAAAGGTTTGTTTTCAATCTCAATTCCACCAGTATCAATGAATTTTAACTGTTTTCCAACTCAGTCAACATTTTCGTATAAACGATCACGAGTAACACCTGGTTGATCATAAACTATTGAAACTTTACGTCCAATTAATCTATTAAAAAAAGTACTTTTACCTACATTAGGTTTTCCTATTATTGCAACTTTATTTTTCATTATTTGCCTTTACTATAGTTAAATCAACTATTCTAATTATTTCTAAAACTACTTCTTCAAAACTCATGTTTGTACAATCAATTAATGTTGCATCTTCTGTTTTATGTAAAGGATCTACTTTACGATTCATGTCTTGTTCATCACGTAATTTAACATCTAATAAAACTTCATCATAGCTAGTTTTAAATCCCATTGTTTCATTTTGTAGTTGTCTTCTTTTAGCTCTTTCTTGTGCATCCGCTCACAAGAAAATTTTAACTTCTGCATGTGGCATTAATTTAAATGTTGTATCACGTCCATCAATAATAAAACCTTTGTTTGCTTTAGTCATATTTTGAATATAACTTACAACAAATTCACGAACTTTTTGATATTTTGCAATTGTTGATGATCCATGTGAAATATGTTCAGCTCTTATTGCATTTGAAACATCGCGACCATTAATTCAAACACTTTCATCAAGTTTTAATTCAATTTCGACTGATTTTAAAGTTTCAGTTACACTATTTTCATTATCTAAATCAACATCGTGCATGATTGCATTATAAGCAATTGCTCGATACATACTTCCGCTATTAATAAATGTGTATTCTAAACGTTTTGCAATTTCTTTTGAAACAGTTGATTTACCTGCTCCTGCTGGCCCATCAATAGCTATATTTACTTTTTTCATACAATCCTCTCAAACAATAATTTACATTATATTAAATTTTAATTTTATTAATAACAACTCTTGTGGTTTTTGTTAAGTCTATCATTTCGTTTTTATTTTCTGTTAAATCATTATTCTCTTTTAAAAGTAATAAAACATTATCTAAATGATAATTTCTAAATGACTTTAGGTCAAGAAAAAAACTACTGCTTTGTAAGTGTTTAAAATCACTTAATTGTGCTTGCAAATCAATAATTTTTGAATATAAGTTATTACTGTAATCAAAATTTATTTTTTTTGTAAATAAACTATTTGGTAAAGTTGATTTAATTTGACAAGAAAAATTTTTGAACTTGGATTCAATTCATTTTATTTCGTTTTGTAATTCTTCATTTGCTTGTGCATCAAAGTCAATTAATTGCTCTAAAGTTATATTTTGAATATCCATAAATTTAATTTTATATTATTAATTAATAAGTAAAATATATATTATGGGAATTTTTAAAAGATTAAAAGAAAAATGATTCGGACGTAAAGATAAAAGCGTTGAAGAATTAACAGAATTAAATGAGCAAAAAGAAGTTAAAAAACTACTTAAGTCAAAAGACATGGAAAAATATGAAACTGGACTTTCTAAGTCTAGTTCATTTGGTAAAAAACTTTTAGAGTTACAAAATAAATACACAAAAATAGATGAAGATTATTTTGATGAATTAGAAGAAATCTTAATCATGTCTGACATTAACACAGAATTAGTTTTTAAAATAATAGAAAAAATTAAAAAAGAAGTAAAAACAAACAACATTGATGATCCAAAATTAATCGGCGAAATTGTAGCTGATCAAATGTTTTTAATTTATACAAATAAAACAATAGTTAATACTACTTTAGATATAAAAAATGATCGTTTAAATGTTATTGTGATGGTCGGGGTTAATGGTTCTGGAAAAACAACTTCTATTGCCAAATTAGCCTATAAATACAAGCAATTAGGAAAAAAAGTAATTATAGCTGCTGCTGATACTTTTAGAGCTGGTGCTGTTAATCAATTAGATGTTTGAGCACAAAGAATTGGTGTTGATATAGTAAAACCTGATAAAGAAGGCCAAGATCCTTCATCAGTAGTTTATAAATCACTTGATGTAGCAACTAAAAATGATTATGATTTATTAATAATTGATACCGCTGGACGTTTACAAAACAAAATTAACTTGATGAAAGAACTTGAAAAAATGTTTAGTGTTATTCGTAAATTTGTTGAAAGTGCCCCACATGAAGCGCTTTTGGTATTAGATGGTACTACTGGTCAAAACGGTTTATCGCAAGCTAGAGTCTTTAAAGAAGTGTGTGAATTATCTGGAATTATTTTAACTAAAATGGATGGAACATCTAAAGGTGGAATCGTTTTATCAATTAAAGATGAGTTTGATTTAAACGTTAAATTCTTAGGTTTAGGTGAAAAATTGGATGATTTAAAAGAATTTGATTTAGATATGTTTATCTATCAAATGACAAAGGATTTAATTGAAGCTGATGGAAAATAAAAGAAGTATTGAAAGTATTGAAAAATACACCCATTTATTTGAAAAATATTCTTCTTTTCTTACGCAAAGTCAAAAACAGGTTTTTCAGTTATTTTATTTTGAAGATCTATCTTATGCTGAAATAGCAGAAATTTTAGCTTGTACACGCACCAATGCTTACGATACACTTAAAAAAGCAGTTGCAAAACTAGAAAAAATTGAACAAAAAATGAACTAATTGACAATAAAGCATCCAAAAAATGCTTTATTTTAAATATTTTAAATATTTATTAATCTTATTTAATAATCTTTTTAAAAACGCATTGATTTTTAAGCTTTTTTAGTATAATTTTTTATATTTATTTCTTAAGGAGCAAACAATGGAAAAAGCACACAATTATGACGCAAGTAATATTAAATTTTTAGAAGGTTTAGAACACGTTAGAAAAAGACCTGGAATGTACATTGGTACAACTTCTAAAGATGGTTTACATCACATGATTTGAGAAATTGTAGATAACTCAGTTGATGAATGTATGGCTGGTTTTGCTAGCAAAATTTTTATAACTATTACAAATGATAACCGTATTATTGTTGAAGATAATGGGCGGGGAATTCCTGTTGGAACTCATGAAAGATTTGGAATTAGTGCTTTAGAAGTGGTTTTAACTAAACTTAACGCCGGTGGAAAATTTGAAAGTAATGCTTATAAAGTATCAGGTGGATTGCATGGTGTTGGAGCCAGTGTTGTAAATGCACTTAGTGATTCAATGAAGGCTTGAGTTAAACGTGATGGAAAAATTTATCATGCAGAATTCGCTAATGGTGGGCATACTGTACAAGCTACCCATGTTATTGGAGAATATGAAGGTAATGAAACTGGAACTAAAATCGAATTTCATCCAGATTTTAGCATTATGGAAAATGTACCTTTTGATAAAGAATTAATTATTGATCATGCTAAACAAATTGCTCATTTAAACAAAAGCTTATTTGTAAGCGTTAAAGACTTAAGAGATGATTCATATGAAGAATTTAAATATGACAATGGAATTATTGATTATGTCCGTGAATTAAACGAAGGTTATAGCCCAATAAATCCTGAAATAATTTTTGCCGAAGGTGAATTTTTATCAGTACACAATGGACAAGAAAGACAAATTGGTGTAGAAGTTGCTGCTCAATACCTAAGCGATTTTCCACGTAGTAATATTATTTCATATGCAAACAATATTTCAACACATGAAGGTGGAACACACGTTTCTGGTTTCTATGATTCAGTTATGAGAATAGTAAATAATTATGCTATTGAAAACGGAATTATAAAAACAGATGCTGAAAAATTCTCAAGAGAAGATTTAACAGAAGGATTAACAACAATTATTTCAGTTAAACATCCAGACCCACAATTTGAAGGACAAACTAAAGGTAAGTTAGGTTCAAAAGATGCAAGAATGGCTGTAAACAAGGTCTTTTCAGAAGTTTATGAAAGAATGTTAAACGAAAATCCTTTAATAGCTAAAAAAATAATTGAAAATGCAATTTATGCTCGCAAAGGAAGATTAGCTGCAAATGCTGCTAGAGATAATGCAAAAAGAAAAAGTGCTTTTGATAATGGTGGATTACCAGGAAAATTAGCAGATTGTGCTACAAAAAATGCCGAATTATCTGAACTATATTTAGTCGAAGGTAACTCAGCGGGTGGTAGTGCAAAAATGGGTAGAGATAGAAATACTCAAGCAATTTTACCATTACGTGGAAAAGTGTTAAATGTAGAAAGAGCAAGACAAGATAAAGTTGTAAATAATGAAGAAATTATGTCACTAGTTACAGCATTAGGAACAAGTTTAGGTGATACATTTAACATTAATAAATTAAGATACCACAAAATAGTTATTATGACTGATGCTGATGTTGATGGTGCTCACATAAGAACATTATTATTAACATTCTTCTATCGTTACTTTAAACCATTAATAGAATATGGATTTGTTTATATTGCTCAACCTCCTTTATACAAAATTCAACAAAACAAAACTGTTGAATATGCCTATAATGATGCTCAAAAAGAAGAAATTACTTCTAAATTAAATCCTAATCAAAAAATAAATATTCAACGTTATAAAGGACTTGGAGAAATGGACCCTGATCAATTATGAGAAACAACAATGGATCCAAAAAATAGAAAAATGCTTCAGGTACAAATTGAAGATGCTTATAAAGCTGATTGAGCATTTTCTACTTTAATGGGAGAAAATGTAGAACCAAGAAGAGAGTTCATTGAAAAGAACGCTAAGTACGTTAAAAACATTGACTTATAATAAAAATAGATCACACATTTTAGTTGATCTATTTTTTTCTTTGACTTACAAAAGCAATTGCTTTATGATTGATTTTTTGCCCTTTAATAAGTTCTATAGCAAAATATTCATTATTATCATAAACAATAGCTATTCCGTTTTCTGGTGCAAAATTAGTATCTTGCATTAATCAAATTTTATAAAATTGGGTTAAATAAATTAACGACTCACCTTTAATTATAGGTTTAACTTTATAATCTAAGTCTTTTATACATTCAAGTGCTTTATTAGTGTGTAATTCTCTTTTATTACCCTTATCATCTTTTCGATTATAGTCTCAAAAACGATAAGTAATATCACTAGGTTGTTGTACTTCTAGTACCGTGATACAGGCTTTTTTGGTCGTTCCTATCCCATGAACTAAACCAGCTTCAATATTTATAAATTCTCCTATTTTAGGATTTATAATTTTTAAATTATCTTCAATTTTATTTTCTAATAGTAATTCTTTAATATAATTTTTATCATGATTTTTTAAACCAACAATTAACTCTGAATCTTTTTGTGTCTCTAAAATAACTCAACATTCACTTTTACCATTTTTTTGATTCTCAAATTTTTTTGCTAGTAAATCATCTGGATGCACTTGGATAGATAAAGGATCATTAGCTTTAATAATTTTAATTAAAGGTCCGTCTTTAACTACTTGATTAGTTCCTTCATAAAAAGTTGGCGCTTCTTTTAAAGGAGAATAAAGTCACAACTCATAACCTCAAATTTTTTCATGTTTAACTGCAATAATTTTTTTCATATATATATCATATAGAAATAAGTAAAATTAATACCTATTTATCTAATTAGATTATTTAAAATAAAACCTTAAAATATCTATTTCTAAAAAAATTATTTTGTTGTATAATGAATAAGCAATTATTAGCTAATATGAAAGGAGCTCCAAATGTCAAGAGTAGACGTACTAACAGGTAGAGGACCTCAATCAGGAAACAAACGTTCACATGCGTTGAACGCTACCAAAAGAAAATTTAATGTTAACCTACAAAAAATTAAGTTAAACATGGACGGCCAAAGAGTTACTGTAAGAGTAAGCGCTAAAACCATCAAAACACTTAAAACAAAAGGTTTAGTATAATAAAAAAACGTGTTCTGATCAAACATGTTATGCCAAGCAGTGCTTGGTTTTTTTATACTTTTAGTTAAACAAACTTATTTTTTATAATTGAATGAAATATTCAATAAAATAATTAATTTTCCATTTTTTCCACATTCATTTCATAAAAATTTTTAGTTTTTGCTTAAATTATTCACATAAGCAATGTGAAATTGATTCCTTATAGAATAAAGATATATAGATCAAAAGTGATTTAAACGTATTAACTACAAGGCAAAAAAATATATTAAAAACTTTAATTTACATAACCTATAAGTTATTTTTTTATTCACTATTTATATAAAAAATTTATAAGGGAGAGTTTATGAAATTAAAAAAATTAATTTTAATTACATCAGTATTAGGAATTACTTCAGTTGCAAGTACTATTGCTATTTCATGTAATATAACAACTGAAAACAATGAGTTAAGTAAAGAAATAAATAAAATAACAAATTCTGAAAATACTAACAAGGAAATAAGTGAACTAAAAGATAAAAAAGTATCAGATTACTTTAAAAACGTTACTATTTCAAATGATAAATATAAAAATGCTAAAGAGTGAATTGATTCTTTAAATAAAGCTTTAGAAAATAAAAGTGATACACAATTAACTTTTAATAGATCAAAAGAAGAAGATCAAGTAGATATACAGTTTTATGCCAATTCATCTTCTAAAATGAAAGACATCATAAATGTAGAATTTATAAAAAATGCAAATAATGAATTCTCTTTAGCTCTTTTCTACAACTTAAGAGCAACTATTGATCAAACGGAAAAAAATAAAATAAACTTAACAATAGGTATGTATAATTCATTTTCTCAAGAAAATAAAATAACTGAAATGACTGTGTCATACTCATTTATGGAAAAAGTAAATACTGAAAATAGCTTAAATAATTATGAAAAAATAAGTCCTGTTTTAAAGGTAATTAGTTCTTATTTAGAACAAACATCTACACATAAAAATGAAGAAAAAATAAAAAACTTATACAACGAATTAGAAAAAGCAAAACAAGAAGCACAAAAAGTTATTAATGAAAAAATAAACGATCTAACTAAAATAGAAACTGTTATTAAAAACTTAAACGATAAAAAGATAACTTTAGAAAATGCTTTAAAAACAGACAAAACAATGATTACAACAAGTCCTGAGCTAAAAGAATATGAAAAGATAACACCCGTTCTTAAAGCGGTTACTGACTTATTAGAAGCTAATAAATCATCAAAAGAAAAAGAAAAAATTAAAGCTCACTATAATGCATTAGATACTTCTAAAACAAAAGCACAAGAAGCTATAAATAAAAAACTAAATGATAAAGTTAAAGTGCAAGAAATAATAAAAGAATTAAACGATAAGAAACTTGCTTTAGAAAATGCTTTAAAAGTAGATAAACCAACAATTACAACAAATACTGAAGCAAATAAAGAAACTAAAGAATATGAAAAAATAACTCCTATTTTAAGTGGTATAAAAACTTATTTAACTGAAAATGATTCATTAAAAAACGTCGCTGAAATTAAACCATTATTTGATAAATTAAGTGTATCTGTTAAGAAAGCAGAAAAAGCGGTTACTGATAAAATAAAAGATCCTACACAAGTTCAAGCAATTATAAAAGAGTTAAATGATAATAAAAAATTGTTAGAAGTTGAAATTAATAAACACAATTTTAAAGGTTTAATTACGTTGATAAAAAATATTGAATCCAACTATGCTGAATATCAAAAAGATGAATCTATACCTAAAATAAAAAAACTGATTGATGAATTAAAGAGTTTAATACAAAGCGCTAAAGAGTTTATAAATTTAAATAAATTTTCCGAAGAAGTAAAAGCATTACATATTAAAAACATTAATAATAAAAAATTAGAATTAGATAAAAACATTAACGGGTTAGAAAAAGAACTTGATAATTTACTTAATAAAATAAATGAAAAAATAGTTGCTGAAAGAACAAATTTTAATGTAATGCCAAATTCAGCAAACGCAACTGATTTTAAAATAAAAAATGAACACAAGTTAGAAGGATCTACTCTAAAATTATCTCTACATCCTAACAATGCATTTGGAAGATTATCTTTATCTGGTGAAATAAAATATGGAAAACTAAATAAAAAAATTACTGAGTTTCTTACAAAAGATAAATATTCTAGAAACAATTATTTAGAAGCTACATTTGAAAAAAATATGCTTGGGGATTTATACAACATAAAAAATACTACATGAAACTCTCTTTCTAAAGAAATGAAGGATATAGAACTATTTAAAACTAAATTAGATTTATTGTTAGCTCATAATTATGCTCAAGATGAAATATTTATAAAAAATAATAATGTTATTTTGTTCGCTGCTGCGTTTAATTGAACTGAAAAAAAAGATGCTGACATTAAACAAATAATAAAAGAAATTAAATCGGTTGTTGACGACACTAAAAAATCTAAATTAGAATATTTCCAAGAATATAAACGATGAAACTCTATTAGAAAATTTATAAGAATTTTTTCATATGCAAATAATAACAAAACAGGCATGTCAGATAATTCATTAAAATACTATAGAGAAGATAAAACAAAACAATCAACATTAAAGTTTTTTACAGATTTAATTAACAATTATTTCAATGATAAAACAGAATTAGATAAAGGAAAATGAGCTCTTTTTGAATTTTATGGTCCATTTAAAATTTTAGAAATATTTAATTTATTAGAAAAACAATTAACCGAAGATGACAAAAACAAAACATTCAATGCTTTAAATAAATTTGTTGCATCAGTTGCAAAATATAGTAAAAATACTGGTAACTTAAAAGATACATATTTAAATAAACCAATTTACTTACAATATACATTTATTGTAAAAAATTATGTTTCTTTATATACACAAAACATTGAACAAGCAATAATAGATGCTACTGATTACTCACTTTTATTAGAAAACTTTGATACTGAAAAACTTTTTGACTTAAAAAATACAAAAGAATTAGAAAAAGATCTTGAAAAATACAGACAATTTACAAATTTCTTTATAGATCTTTCTAAGATAGAAAACCTATCAGACTTTGGAGTATATAAAAAAGTTAATCTAGAAAAAATTTCTTCATGAGTTGCAACTAAATTTCTCGAAGGTGTTACAATGACCACATTAAATCAAAATAATGGTCAAGAAAAAATGTTACACATTGGTTTATTAAATAGATTTTTACAATTAAATCCAAAATACTCTAAAGTATTTCAAGATTCAATAAAATCAAAAATAATAATAAATCATAAAGAAAATGAATTTACTAATCTATCTAAGATTAAATGAGATTTTATAAAAAATGATTGAAAAACTTTTTTCAACAAATAAACTAAATACAAAAATCAAGCCAGAAGTGACTTGATTTTTTAATGAATTTTTATTCAGCAGACATTTCTAATTTACGAATTAATTCATCGTATCTTAGAATTTCTTTGTCAGCATTTTGTTTTTTCTTAGCTGCTTTTTCAATGGTTTTTTCTAAAGCAATTAATTCTTTAAATTCTGGTGTTAAAGTATGTCATGAAAGATTAGTTATGTTTTTCTTGTTAGGGAAGATAAATGAAGTCAAGTATCCTACTAATAAAGTAACAAAGAATCCAAACACTCCAACTCATCCACTATTGAATTTTACAAATTCCTTTCCTCCAACAAAATCCGGTGTAGAAAAGATTCATATAATTAATCCTACTAAAAATCCTGTAACCATTCCTATTAAGGCTGAAATTCATGATGTACGTTTAGTAAACATACCAAGCATAAATATAGCAGCAGTAGGTGCTCCGAATAATCCAACAACTCCTAAGAAATAGTTAATTATGTCACCTAAATTAGTTAAAGTAAATGCTATTCCACATATAACTCCAAAAGCACCAAATGCACCAATTAAAATTTTTGAAAGTAAGAATAATTTCTTTTCATTATTTGAAAACTTTTTAGCAAATACTTTTACAAAGTCAACAATTATTGAGTTTACTAAACTTGATAGAGATGAAGACATTGTTGATTGAGATGCTGCAAAAACAGCTGAGATAATCAGTCCTGCTATACCAGTAGGTAGTACTGTAAAAATAAAGTAAGGAACTAATTGATTTGTGTGTTTAATAGCTGGATCTATTTGAGTAATTGCCATTCCATCATAGTATGTATATAAGGCTGAACCAGCTCCATAGAATAATAAAATTGTTATAAGAGCTAATCCGGCATTAATTCAAATTGATTTGTTAATGTTAGTTGTTTTTTTAGAAGCTTTGTAACGTTGTACAACATCTTGTCCTCCAACATAGGTATATATAACTTCTATGTATCTTGAAACTAAGATTAAAGGAATTCCAATTCCTACTAATGTTACATGTAAGTCAGAAGCCTTAAGTAACTGTGCGTACTTAATTGATTCTTTTCCATTTGTACCATTTCCTGTTCCAAAAATGTTGTATAAACTAAAAACAATAATTAGAACAATTCCTAATAACAAGATAATTCCTTGAATTGCATCTTGTCATAGAACTCCTCTTTGTCCTCCCAAATAAGTAGTAATAACAACAACTACTCCCATGATAATAACTAAAACTCATGGATCAAGAGGAACAACTAATGATAAGGCATTAGCTGGAATATAAAGAACAATTCCCATTCTAAAAATATGGAATAAAATAAATAAAATTGATGAAAATGCTCTTAATGCATAGTGAAATCTAGCATGTAAATAAGCATAAGCTGTTGATTCTTTCATTCTTCTAAAGAATGGAATAACAAACTTAATTAAGACCGGTGCAAAAATAATGATTGTTAATTGTGAAAAGGCAAATAATCACCCATTATTATATGCATTCGCCGGTAAGGCAATAAATGTTATGGCACTAAGAGTTGTAGCTCAGATTGAAAATCCAATAACTCAAGTAGGAATTTTACTTCCACCAGTAAAATAATCATCACTGTTGGTTTCTTTTGCTTTTTTAGCTGCAATAGAGAATCAAATTCCCATCCCTAAAATTGCAAGAATGTAAGCTGCCATAACAACAAAATCTAAAGCTGTAAAATTTGATTTAGCAATCAGTTTTTTTGAAGCTTCTTTTACAATATTTGCTGTGTCAACCATTGTATCCTTTCTATTTATAAAGTAAGTTCAAATACTTTATATAGTATTTCGCTAGCTAGTCCTTTATCGGTATTAGTATCACTGTTAAATCCAACTCAGTCTAGACCAGCATTTTTTATTTGTGAACATTCGTATAAAAGTGCAAATGTTATTTTTTTATCATTTTTTTCTAAAATAGCAATAGTGCTATATCCAAAAGAATAATTATCTTTATCAACATCAAATTTAGCAAGAGGTTTGTTAAAATCATTAGCATCAAAAACAAATATTTTTCCGTTTTTTCTATCTTTAGTAGTTGGTAAAGATAGTAAAACATAATCAATGTTATTGTGACTAAAAGTGCTTATTCCATGCATAATTTGGCTATTTAAAGGTTCTATTTTATAAAGACTTAAACTCTCATTATTATTTTCTAAAGCACTTCAAGAAATTCCTCCATCTATAGATTGGCTGATACATAGATGATCCTGATTAGGATTTCTTAAAAATGCTAAAATTTTTCCATTACTTAACTCTATTAATTGAGTTTCACTAGTTCAAAATCAATTTTTATTGGTTTTAGAATTGAGGTATGTGCTGTTTGTTCAATTCATTCCATTATCATCTGATGAACTTACAAAAACATGAAAGGGGAATGCATAATTAACCTCATAAAAAGGAAAAATAATTTTATTACTGATATATTTATTGATTTGATTTTGTAAGTATAGACCTTGACCAGGACCTAAAACTAAACAATTCATTTTTGAATTTTTAGTTCTTATTTGAGCTGTAATGTCGTTAATTAATTCTCAACTTAATCCATCATCTTTAGAAACAAATAATTGAATATAAGCCGTTGAATCAATGAAGTATTTTGGTTTTTTATATTCTTTACTTGAATTTTCAAATCCGTCTCAAATTGAGCATATTGGTTTTTTATTATTTAAGTCTTCTAATTTATCTATATTTTCATAAACAGAACCTTTTAATAAAGATGTTTTAGAATTAAAACTTTTGTCAACATATATTTTAGTAGCAACTAAGTTTGACTCGTTGGTATTGTTAAAATTTTTGTCTTTTAGTAAAAAAGCTTGATAAATAAATTTTTGAGTAGTTTCTCTTAAAATATAATTATTGTTATAAAGATCATATAGTTTTAAATATTTGTCCTTTGTGTAACCTAAATCACTGTTGCATAGTGGATTAAGTTCTTTACATAATGGCATCAATCCAGATCCACCAGGAAAAATATCAACTGCTAAATATAAATAATTATTTTTTATATCTTGTACTGTAACACTGTCAATTGCGCTTGCTTTTGCAGTGCTAAATTTTTCTAATTTTAGAATTATTTTTGCTTCTGATCAAGTTCTTCCATTATCAAAACTTTCTCTAATCACTTGATTTATAGATGAATAAGGTGCATCAAGTTGACTATTTAATCGCTGATCTACTATTGCTATTAGCTTACCTGATTTAAGTTTTAATAACGTTGGAATTCGATAAGAATGGGAATTTTGATAATTTGCTTTAAAAAGATTGATATTAAATAATTCTTTTAAATTCATTTTAAACACTTTCCTTTAAGAACAAACATGCTCCTATAAAACCAGAATTATTTAAATTCATAGCTTTTGATATAGTGGTTTTATAAGGAGTGTTAAGTAAATTTTTGTTAAATCTATCTATAAGTAAGTTAAAGATGGATGGATCTAAATGTGATATTCCACCTGAAACAAAGATGTGATTTACATTATAATAAATTGCTAAATTACTTAAAAAATCACCAACTTTATAAAGATAAGATTTAAGAGTTTTTCTTAGTAGTTCATTTTCAAAGTATTTCTTTATAAAGTTATTATCTTTAGTTTCTATTTCAAACTTACTTAAAAGTATTGAATTAAAACGACTAAATGACAAATAAGTATCTAAATTAGTTCTTGCTATTTTTAAATATCCTATCTCGCCACTAAAATGATTTGATTGTTTTGTATCAAATACATTAATTAATCCACAACCAACGCCAGTGCCAAATGTTACAGTTAGGTTTTTTTTGTAAATACCTTTGCTATAGTGATTTTCAGCAATAGCAGCAGCGTTAGCATCGTTTAAAATTGTTAGTTTAACATTGTATTTAGATGCTAAATTAGCAAAATTAGTTCCTTTATAAACTAAAGCTTTTTGATTAGTATAAATAACTTCTTTTTTAGAGCTATCTATTACTCCCATACTTGCTATAGCAACATAATTAAAATTATATTTTTCTTTATTAGAACTAATTATTTTTTCTACATCTGACTTAATTGAGGGTAATTTTGTTTTAAATGAACCTGTATAAATAATTTCTAATGTTTCAAATTTAACAATTGCATATTTAATGTGCGTTCCGCCAATATCAATTGCTAAGATGTTTTTAGAGTTCATTTTATTTACTTAAATATTCCTTTTTAATAAATTTAGCGTATTCTTCAAGTTCTTTTTCGTCAATTTTTCTGAAAGGTAACTTGTTGTATCCAGCTTCAATTCCTTCTAATCTCATAATTGCTTTAAGAGTTTGCATTAATCCTTTTGAAACAACTGCATTAATGTAATCGTTATAAACATGCATTTTTTCTCTTAATTTATCAAATTTAGCAGCATTAAATAAATCAATCATTTCTCTTACTGCTAAAGCATTTACGTTGTATGTTGAACCGATAAATCCTTTTGCTCCAATTAATAATCCACTTGCTAAAGCTTCATCTCATGCAAACATAAATACTTTTTGTTTTCCGTATTTAGCTATAAGCCGTTCAAACATGTAAACATCAGTAGCGCCAAATTTACATCCTACAACATTTTTAATTCTTAATAATTCTCCAAATTGTTCAATTCCTAACTTAGAACCCGCTAATTGTGGTAAGTAGTAAATAAACATTGGTAAAGAGCTAAATTCTGAAATTTTTTGATAATATTGCTTAACTTCTTCAAAACTAAATCCATAATAATATGGCGTGATTGCACTAATTGCATCAAATTCTAGTTTTTCAGCGCATTTTGTCATTACTTCAACTTCGTCAACATTTAATGTTCCAACTTGTGCAATAAGTGTTACTCTTTTTTTATTTGCTTTTGCTACTGTTTTAAAAATTTCACATCTTTCCTGAGCTGATAATAACAAGAATTCACCTGTACTTCCAGTTAAGTAAATACCATCAACCTTTTGTTTTTCAATTAAGTAATTAACAATTTTTTCCAGTGCTCCATGATCTACTTTTCCATTTTTATCAAATGGTGTAACTAGAGCCGGAAAGATACCTTCGTATTTTTTCATATTCTCCTACATTTCTATTTTAATAACTGCTTTAACTATTCTGCCTTTTCCAAGTACCATTTTTGGAGCATGAGGTTCTCCTGGTAAAAAGATGACAAATTCATTTTTTTGAAGATCTAATAGGTTTCTAGGGCGTTCTAATCTTGTTAGAGCCACATCGTTTTCCTTGTCAAATTCTTTGCTTGCAAAATCAGTATTTTCATAATTTTCATAAGCAATGAATTCACCAAATTCATTTGTAATTATATGCAAGTCGGCATATCGTTGATGAACTTCATATAAAGCGTTTGTTTTATTATATGGTTCAATATCTAAAATATACATAAACACTTTTTCACCATCAATTGTGTGTTTTCCTGGTTTAAATTTAGTTACATCATTGTTTTTTAAAAAATCAATTGCTGTAACTAAATTTGGATGAAGTCCTTTATATCTATAAAGATTTTCAATTTTGTCTAATATCACACTACTCCTTTTTGACTACGTCTTTAATAGCATTATAGAATTGCTTAGTAATAAAATCTGGTCTAGTAATAGCACTTCCTACTACAAGAGCATCTGCTCCATGTAAATATGCTTGTTGAGCATCGAGTGGAGTATTAAATCCACCTTCAGCTATAAGTAAGCATTTTTGGGAAGATGCACATAATTTTTTAGCTTCTTTTAAAAACTCATAATTATGCTCTGTATTAGAAATTCCTAATGTTTCATAAGTATAACCTCTAAGAGTAGTACCAATAAAATCAAATCCCAATTTAATGGCATTTTTTATATCATCTAAAGTTGAACAATCAGCCATTAATAATTGATGATCTTTTTTGTTTGCTTGAAAATAAGCAACTATTTGTTCTAATGATTCTTTTGGTCTTTTTCTTAAAGTTGCATCTGTTGCAATAATATGTGCATTTGTATTAATAAGTTCTTCTACTTCTTTAATTGTCGGAGTAATAAAAACATCGTTGTTTTGATAAACTTTTTTAATAATCGCTATTAATGGAACATTTAAATTTGCAACCATATCATTTATGTTGTGCAATTGTGATGTTCTAATCATATCTGCACCATTGTCTATTGCTGCTTCAGCCATTTTTAGCATTATATGCTCACCATATAAGTATTCATGTTCTAAAGCCTGACAAGATACAATAAATGGTTTTTTCTTTTTAAAAATATCAAAAACTTGATTTTTAGAAAATTTTTCCACCGTTACTCCTTCTGTGATTTGATAAGTTTTCCTTATCATTTAAATTATAAATGTAAAATTATTTCTCTTTTTTATCAATAAAAAATAGTTAATGATTTCACAAAAATGTTAAAATAATCTTGTTAAAAAGTGAAATAATTTCTAATTTTATTAAAAAATATCTAAAAATTATTTCACAAGGAGTCAAAATGAAAATTATTTCTAATATTAAACATATAAAATTATCAAAAACTGAACAAAGTATAATCGACTTTTTAGAGGAAAATCCAGAAAAATTTTGTCTTTTATCAATAAATGAATTAGCTGATAATTTTTTTATTTCTATGTCTATTATTTCAAGACTATGTAAAAAATTAAACTTCAAAAATTTTTATGAATTAAAAAGTTATGTTAATAAATGATCTAGTAAATCTGAACTTAACAACTTATTAGTTGAAGATTCAGTAGATAACATAATTCATAATTTAAGAATTTTTAATCACTATGCAATCGAAAAAACTAAAGATAATATCGATAGAAAATTAATAGAAAAAATTACAGAAAACATTGATAAAGCGAGTAAGGTTGTTATTTACGGAATTGGTAGTTCTTATATAGCGGCTTTAGATTTAACTTCTGGTTGCACAATTTTAAATGTCAATGCTATTAGTACAAATTCAATTCATGATTTAGCTCTCTGATTAAACAATACTAATAAAGCAGAAATGTATACAATAATATTTTCTAAGTCAATGGAGTCAAGGGAAAATAAATATATTTATAATTTATTAAATGAAAATGGATATAAAACTTGCTTGATAACACAAAACAGAAATTTTAAGTCAAGTAAAATAAGCGATGTAATTTATTTTGATTCATTGCAACAAATAGAAAGAATTTCAGCATTAAGTAGTCGAATTTCAGAGTTTTTTATTTCAGATATTATTATCAAAACTTTAGCTCTTAAAAGACAAAAACCTCATTCAAAAATTTATGAGTTATTTAAAGATAGCTGAAGAAAATAATTTATTATTCGACTTGTGCATAGACAAATACGAAAAAAGTGAAAAAAATAAAAGCTTTGGTAAATCAAAGCTTTTATTATGTTTTTATTAAATTTTGTTTTTACAGTCGTTTGTTTTTAAATATTCTTCAAGATTTTCATAAGAAATTTCAATCATATTTAAAGCTGCTTCGTCAGTATAAGAACCTACGTGAGGAGTTAAAACGAATCTTGGATAAAAGTCCATTAATTCTTCAATTGTTTTATCTTCATATTTATCTAATTTTTTAAAGAAGTATTTTCCTTCTTCGTTTAAAACATCAGTAGCAATTGCTGCTAGTTTATTTGTTTTTAAGGCTTTAAGCAAGGCTTTTTCGTCTTGAATTTGTCCACGAGCACTATTTACTAAAATAGCACCAGTTTTCATTTTTGAAATAAATTCATCGTTAATCATTTTGTCATTTACACCAGGCATGTAAGGTGTGTGAACTGATATAACATCACTTCTTTTTAATAATTCATCTAATTCAACGAATGTTACAACTTCTTTTGCTTGTTCTGATTGGTATGGATCATAAGCAATTACTTCTTTTGCAAATGCTTTAAACATTTTTGCACAAGCTAAACCAATTTTTCCAACGCTAATAATTCCTACAGTTGAATTTTTAAGTTCTTTTGCAAAACCAAATGCATCAACAGTATAATCTTTATTTCTTCCTTTTTCAGCAAAATGAAGTGTTTTTCTAGATAGTGAATGTGCTAGAGAAAATGCTAATTCTGCAATAGCAGTTGGTGAATAAGATGGAACTCTAGCCATTTTAAATCCAATTTTATGTGCTGCTTCTAAGTCAATATGATTAGTTGCAACTGTTCTAGTTAATAAATATCTAACTCCATAATCTCAAATTGTTTGTAATAATGAAGCATCCAAATTATCATTTGCTCTAACTATTAAACATTCATATCCTTTTACCAATTCAACATTACTAGAGTCTAATCCGTGTGGATAATATTTTAATTCATGTCCGAATTTTGAGTTAACTTTATCAAAGATTGCTTCTTCAACTTGTCTAACTCTAAATGTTACTATTTTCATATTTTTCTCCTATAAAAGCCCAAAGACAACTTCACATAGTACAACTCAAACTGGAATCATAACAACGGCACATAAAGTTGAAATAGCTGAACAACGCGCTGCTAAATTGGCACATTTGTTTTCCCCTAAACAGAATGCTACTGCAACTGTTGCTGGTGGTGTAGCGGCAAATATAACCATGGCTATAGCAATATTTTTTGGCATACTTGGGAATTTAGGATCTGTTGGTAATGAGTTTGTTGCAAGTAAAATTGCAAATACTCCAAAGATTAATGCTGGTAAAGCAATTAATTTTAATAACGAGTAAATTCATGCTCATTTATCGCTAAATGCTTCTTTAAGTTTTGTACCCGCAAGTGTCATACCAATAACTAATCAAATTAATGGTGAACATAATGCACCAAGCACATCTACTGTTTTAAAGATTCAAGGAGCAGTTACTGAGAATTGGAATCAACCAACGTTTTGTTTTGGTCCAAATGAACTAGCTCCTGGAATTAATTGACTTAATCATAATACTAACCCTAATAATGTAGCAATAATAATTGGGTTAACAAATGTTGATTTAAGTGAAGTTTTCATGTTTGCTTTATCAAGTTTAAGTCCTTTAATTTGCATAAAACAAACTGAGTATAAAAAGATTCTATATGGAATATTTCACATATTAGCAGCTAAAAGACCTCCGTCTTTATATAACTGACTAATAATAGGAATTCCAAAGAATGTAGTTGATCCAAAAATAATAAGCATTCATAAAACTAAAGGACGGTGTTTTTTGTCAATTTGTTCTTGACTAAGTCCTGATGCTTGACCTAATAATGAATCTTGAGTTGCGTTTTTTACGCTATTAGGTAATAATTTAGGTAAATATTTTACTCATAACATTGCAATAATTAATAATGAGATATAAAAACCAAAAGCAATTCCTAAAACAATTGCTTGCTGTTGTAAGTCAACAATACTATTTTTAGCCATAAATCCTTTTAAGGCTAATGCTGGCAATCCAACTTTCATAACAACTTGTGTTATTGCAGTTTTTCATTCCATTTTAAATCACTTCATTTTTATTAGTACATAACCTAGTGAAATTATTAAAACACTGGCTAAAATTGCACCTCATAAAGTTTGATTTGATAGAACGCTAACTAGTACGCTTTTTACGTCTGGTTGGCTAGCGCTAACTGCTGGAGTTGGAGCTGCTGATAATTTAACATCAATTGATGAAATCATTTTTACTCCTTAGTGTAGTGTAATTATCTACATTTAAATTTTATCATTTTTCTTTTTTATGCTATGAATAGGCAAAATATGCAAAAAACCACTAAAAATTAAATTTAATCTAAATTTTTATGTTATTTTGGTATTTTTTCCACATTAGTGTGTTTTTTTAAAAAAAATTTAGATTCCAAAAAAATAAAAGTTTCTTTTTTATGATTTTTTAAGTCAATAAAAAAACAAAGTTGTGGCTAGCAACTTTGAATTTTATAAAACACTTTTAAGCGTTATTAAGGTCTCTTCATCTAAAGTAATTAATTTTTAATTTATTATTAAATTTATAGTTAGATAAATAAACTGCAAGTCCGAATAATAAACCAATAAAAGCAACAGCTATTCCTAAACCTAAAATGATTTGGTAACCACCTTGAGTTGTTGTTTTAGTAATTGGATCTTTGTAGTTTTTAGAAACTTCACCAGCTATTTGATAGAATCATGCATCTGAAGAAAATCCTATGAAACTTAATACAGCTGAAACAGCACCATATGAATTTTTAGGACGATAAATTTCTGCAGTTTGAGCATATCTTAAAGTTACCATTATTCATGATAAAAATGCAGAAGCGAATAATAAAATAACCATTAAAACCATAGCAGCTTGTTTGTACTCATCAGAATATGTGGCAAACGAGTTAATTGTAGGGTCACTTGAGACACCAGGTAAGAAAATAAAAATTGTTACTAAAATAAATCCAACAAATAAAACTCCTATTAGTAATAATGTTATAGATTTAAATTTATCAGCGAATCTTCCAACAAATCCGCTTATTGCCATTCTAAGACCATATAGTCTAAACCCGGCAATAATTGTTAAAGCTAAAGTTGGTACTAAAACAACATTAGCTAACATTTGGTTTAAATAGTATGAAAATGTTGATTGGAACATGTACATACCCATAACAAAGAAGCTTAAAGCTCACACTTTTCAATCTTTCATAACATTGAAAAGTGTTTTTGTGTTAATGGCAAATTTTTCTGAAGTTGGTTTTTCTTCAACAAATATTCAAGTTAGAACTCCCAAAATCATTAATAATGCTGCAATCATAAATACAAATGTAGCAAAAGGTACATATTTATAACTTGTAGAAGCAAATTTTGCAGTTAAAACTGTTGCAACTGTTCCTAATATAGCAATAAATATAACTCCAACAAAACCATTATATGAACCTTGAAGTCCATAAGCTAAACCTTGGTCTTCTTTTTCAGTTTGTTGAGAAACTAATTTTCATAAAGGTGTTCAGAACAATGGAGTAGTTGTAACACCTCATAGTGCAAATATTATGTAATATTGTGAAGCTAATGTTTCATTATCAACACCAGCACCATTAAGTGCTAAAAATCCAAATCAAATGGTTAATATCCCTGTAAGAAAGACGGATATGGAAACCATTTTACGAGATGAAAACTTATCGGCTAGTCATCCTCCAGGAAGTTGTGTTAAAAGAGTTACACCTCCTAAAATAGCTGTCATTGTTGAAACTTGATGTTCTTCAATGTGTAAGTATTGTTGTAAATTAGGTACAATACTTTTTAAATAATATGGTGCTGCAATCATAAAAACGTCTGCAGCAGCCAAAATGAATAAGGCTAAATTTCTTTTTCAACCTAAATGTTTCATTTTTGAGAAAGTTGATTTAAAAAAGTTCATTTTTGAAAACATCCTTTCTGTATTTTGAACCTACACATTGAAAATGAATATCACGTGGTGTAGTTACTGACATGACTAGATCTATAAAGTAAAATCCAGCAGCACTTGAAAAAATTAAAATTGATCAAATGATCATAGCATCGGGATAATTTTTAAAAGCATAATTATCCAGTCCTACTCATAAATAAATTAATATTGGCGTTAAAACACTAATTAATAAAAGTTTTGTTGCGGCTGATATTTTTTTACCTAAATACCAACGGTCAATTCCTAAAAAGCCTAGTAGCAAGCTTAATAAGATAACAACAGTTTTATTTTTATCTGATTTATTTTTACAATAATAAGTAGGAATTATTTTTTCTTTAATTTTATTTTGTGAATAAAGCTCTTGAACATATTGATGCTCTTTTTTAATTTCTTCATCACTAAAAATTAATTTAGTTTTTTTCATAATCTCCTTAATATTTGTAATTGCTAATTTGTGCAAATACGTTTTTATCGTTTTTGTATTTATCAAAATTTTGTATTGATTTTATGGTCCATAAGCAAAACTTTTTATTTCATGACAAATACAATTCTTTGTCTTTTTCATACATAGGTAATCATGGATGTAGAAATTCGCAAAATGATAACATTTCAGAAACATTAATGTTTTTTAATTGCGATTCTTTTCATCACAAGAACCCATATCTTAATTTAGGATTTAAAACATATAAACGTCTTAGTGAGTTGTAATTAAATGAAGAAAAGATAATTTTGTTTCAATGTTTTTTATATTTAGACATTAAATTATTAATATTTTCTTCTATTCCTTCATACTCAGTAACATCCGTTTTTATTTCTATATTAAGATATTGAACATGTTCTATGTATAAATCCAATAATTCTTCAAGAGTTAAAATTCTTTGAATTGGTAAATTTTTGCCCATAAATAATGAGTGATCATCTTCAAGTAATTCTTTATAAGTAGACTTACCTACTGTTCTATTTGATTTTGCAGTTCGATTAGTTGTTTCATCATGAATAACAACTAAAACATTATCTTTAGTTTGATGAACATCTATTTCAAATCCATCAAATCCAAATATTAATGCCGCATCAAAAGCAAGCCTTGTATTTTCAGGTGCAATACCACTATATCCTCGATGAGCTAGTAAAATTTGTTTCATATACCTCCTTAATTGGATAATAAAATTATATATTCGAAACTTGTTTTAAAAAATATGATATGTATATATTTCCACATTTTTTTACTTATATTTTTTTAAATAAAACTAATAAGTGAAAAAAGTAATAAAAACACCGATTTCTCGGTGTTGTAATTTTGTTATTAATTTTGTTTTGATAAATGATCTGAAATACTTTTAGCAGCAATAGCTCCATCGGCAGCAGCAGTAACAATTTGTCTTATGTTTTTAACTCTAATATCACCAGCTGCATAAACACCAGGTACTCTTGTTTCCATTTCTTCATTTGTTTTAATAAATCCTGTAGGTTCTAAAACTCCTAATCCTTGTGCAAAATATGCAGCGGGTTCAAGTCCAATATATGGGAAAAATGAAGCAATTTCTAATGATGTAATTTTTCCGTTTTTATCTTTAACCAAGGCTTTTTCAACCATGTCGCCACCTTGTAATTCAACAATTTGGCTTTCTCTAAAAATAGTTACATTGTCTAGTTTTAATAAATCATCAACTAATCTTTTTTCAGCATTGAATTCAGCATCTTTAATAACTAAATAAACGTGTGAAGCAATTTTAGATAAATAAACCGATTCTTCAACCGCTGAATTTCCTCCACCTAAAACTAATGTAGGATTTTTTCCAAAAATTGGTCCATCACAAATAGCACAGAAACTAACTCCACGATCTATAAAAGTTTCAACGTTTTTAATAAATGTAGGAATTCTGTTTTTCATTCCTGTTGCAATAAGAACTGATTTTGCACTTAATGTTTTACCATCTTTTAAAACTATTTCTTTGTCAAATTCAGAGTGGCTAATAATGTTTTCAACTTCACCATAAACATATTTAGCTCCATATTCTTGAGCGTGTCCAAAGAATTTTTGAGCCATTTCTCAACCTTCCATGTTTCCAAAACCTAGTCAGTTTTCAATTTTTGAAGTAGCTGATAATTTACCACCAGGTGCACCTTTTTCTACAAAGGCTACTGATAAGTTAGCTCTTGAAGCATACAAGGCAGCGTTAAGTCCTGCTGGACCTGATCCAATAATTACTAAATCATATTGTTGTTTTGTCATAATTTCTCCTAAATAATTTGTGTTGTTCTTTCATTCATTTTTCTTTTAATTATATTTTTAATATTTGTTCTATCAACTCATTTTAAATATTCTTCTTCTCTTACGTATGAATATTCAAAGTAATATTTGTTTCAAACTTTTTTGTATTCAACACGGCATCAAAATTCATAATAAATAAAAATAATTGTTCCTAAAATTATGAATAATAAAGCTGTTATAGAATAAATTGCAAACGATTCTTGTCTTAAAGGTTCCATTGCTAAACGAACTAACCCATATCAAATAAAGTAGAATCCAGAGGTTGAACCAGGTTTGAATATACCAAATAAGTTAAATATTCAAACAATTAAAATGTATCCTACTAAGTTTGCTAATCCTTCATATAAGAATAATGGGTATCTAAATGCACCTTGATTTTTTCCTAAAAGTTGTTCTGAAAAACTATCAATAATAAACATATTTTGGGCAAATGATTTTCCAAATATTAATGATGAATTTCCAGTTCAGTCTATTTTTCCATAAACCTCGTGGTTAGCATAGTTTCCTCAACGACCAACAAATTGTCCAATTAAGATTGTTGGAATAATATAACTTATACATTTTCTCACATCAACTATGTGACGGTTAAAGTAAACATAAATTAAGTCACAAGTAGCAGCTAAAATAATTCCACCTTGAATTGAAAGTCCCCCGTCTCAGGCCGCATATCAGGCACTACCGGCAAATGGATTAGGACTATAAATTAATTCTTCAATTACATAACCTAATCTAGATCCAAAAATAGACATAGGAACTGTTATTAAAATAAGTGTTAAAAATACTTCACTTTTGTATTTTTCTCTAGTTCAGAAAAAAGTAATTGTCAAAATAGAAGCAAGAATACCCATCATAATCATTAATGAATATAAGTGAAATTGGTAAGAACCAATTGAAAAAAGGATTGCACTATCTCCAGATTTAAAAGCAAATTCTGGAATTCATGTTGGTGTTTGCATTATTTTTTACTCCTTTCTGTAATTTCTTTTATAACATCTAAGCCATCATGTCTAGCTAGATATGAACTAACTGCTGCTTCAATAAGTGAGGCAGTTGAGCCCCCGTCTTTAACAGGAATTTGAATTTTTTTGATGTAAGTTTTATTAATTGGATATTTTAAAAAGCCTATACCAATGCGATCTAAGTCATTTTGGTGTTGTTTTTGAACAAGTTCAACTACTAAGTTAATTTCACAATTTCTAGCTACAGAGGTAATTCCATAAGTATATTTAATATCAATAATTCCAATTCCGCGAACTTCTAAAAAGTTACGTGTAATCTTTGGCGATGAACCAACAAAATGTCCACCAGTGTCTTTAATTAAAACAGCATCATCTGCTATAAAAATATGTCCTCTTTGAATTAAATCAAGAGTTGCTTCTGATTTACCAGAGCCACTTGGTCCTACTATTAAAACTCCAACTCCTCCGATTAAAACTAAACAACCATGTACTTGAGTTTCTTCTAAATAAAAATTATTTAAGTAAGAACCAATTGTCGTAGTTATCACTGCTGTAGATGAATTGGGCAAAATACAAACTGGAATTTTGTATTTATTAGCTGTTTCAATAATTCATTTTGCTGGTAAAGAACTAACTCCACGAGACAAAATTACAATAGGTGGGTGATATCTAAATATTGAATCTAAAGCTTCAATACTTTTATCTTTTCCAATTGAAACAAATCATTTACTTTCTGTTGTTCCTCAACAAATAACATTGTGACTAATACGAGCGTTTTTAATTTGTCCAGTTAGTTCTAAACCAACTCTTTTGATGGCAGGACTTAAAACATCTCGATTAATAGGATGAGCATCTTTGTTAGTAATTTCTAAACCAAAACGCTCAATGATCATGTTAATATTAACTGCTTTTTTAATCATTAATACCTCTTAATTTCTTTTAAATATTTTACTTTATTATTTAAAATTAAGAATGTAATAATTTAGCAAGAAATTGACCAGTATAACTATCCTCTTTTTGCGCTACTTGTTCAGGTGTTCCACTTGCTACAACTCTTCCACCATTAATTCCACCATCGGGTCCTAAATCGATAAGATGGTCACAACTTTTAATTACATCTAAATTGTGTTCAATAACTAAAACTGTGTCTCCGTTATCAACAATTCTATTTAGAATTTTAATTAATTTTGCAACATCATGAGTGTGTAATCCAGTTGTTGGTTCGTCTAAAACAAATAATGTCATTCCAGTTGGTTTTTTTTGTAAATGAGCTGCTAGTTTTACTCTTTGTGCTTCTCCACCTGATAATGTTGTAGAGTTTTGACCTAGTTTTATATAACCTAAACCTACATCAAATAAAGTCTGCAATTTAGTTAAGATTTTTGGTTTATTAGCAAAAACTTCAAGTGCTTCTTCTACTGATAGATTCAAAATATCATAAATGCTTTTATTATGATACTTAATTTCTAAAGTCTCTCTGTTATAGCGTTTTCCGTCACACTGGTCACAATTAATGTAAACATCTGGTAAAAAATGCATTTCAATTTTTATTAAACCATCACCTTGACATTTTTCACAACGTCCACCAGGAACATTAAAACTGAATCGTCCTTTTGCATAACCACGAGCTTTTGATTCTGTTGACATAGCAAATATATCTCTTATTTCATCAAAAACTCCAGTATAAGTTGCTGGATTTGAACGAGGTGTTCTACCGATTGGACTTTGTGTTATTTCAATTATTTTGTCAATGTCAAAAGCACCTTTTACTGAATCAACTAAAGCTTTTTTTCTAGGTTTAAATGATAAACTATAAGGATTTAAATCTTCCATATTCAACTCGTTAACAATGATATTTGTTACTAAAGTAGATTTTCCAGAACCACTAACTCCAGTAACTCCAACTAATTTTCCAAGTGGAATTGTAACATCAATATTTTTTAAATTATTTTCTCTAGCACCTTTAATTACTAATTTTTTACCATTCCCACTACGACGATGTCTTGGAATTGGAATTTCTCATTCTTTTGATAAATATTTACCAGTTATTGATTGCTCTGATTTGCAAATATCATCAACGCTTCCTTGAGCAACAATTTGTCCTCCATGAATACCTGCTTCTGGTCCTATATCAACTATATGGTCAGCAGAAAAAATTGTTTCATCATCATGTTCTACAACTACTAAAGTGTTCCCTAATTCAACCATTTGTTTAAGCGCATCAATAAGCATTAAGTTATCTTTTTGGTGTAATCCAATTGATGGTTCATCTAAAATATATAAAACACCAGTAAGTTTTGAACCAATTTGAGTTGCTAAACGAATACGCTGGGCTTCTCCTCCTGAAAGAGATTCAGCGGTTCTAGATAAAGTTAAATAATCTAATCCTACATTTTTTAAAAAACTTAATCTGTTTACTAATTCATCTATGATTAAGCGAGATATATTTTTTTCTTGTTCATCTATTTGTGCATTTTCTATTGTAATTAAGGCATCAGCAACAGACAATAAAGTTAAGTCATAAATATTTTTATTATCTATTTTTATAGCTAAACCATATTGATTTAATCTTGAACCTTTACATTTTGAACACGCAAAAGTACCCATATATCTTTTTAGTTAATCTCTTATTCTTTCACTACTTGTATCATAGTAAGATTTTTCAACTTTAGTTAAAACTCCATCAATATATCTAGAATAATTTGAAATATTACCACTTGAACTTCTTAGAGAAAATGTTATTTCTTCTTTTGAACCATATTTTATAATTTCAATTTGTTCATCTGTTAATGTATTAATTGGCTTGTCTATAGGTATATTGTATTTTTTTAGCAACACTTCAAATTCTTGTCATTCTAAATTTTTAGTATTAACAGTGTTTTTAAAAATGTCTATTGCACCTTGTTCTATTGTGTAATTATCATTAACAATAATTGCATTAAAATCAGGTTTAAATTCAACTCCAATACCCTTGCAATTTTCACACATTCCATATGGTGAGTTAAATGAAAAAAGTTTAGTTTCAATTTTAGGAACTTCAAAATCTTTATAAATACAACTATGGTTTTTAGAAAAGATTTTAACTTCTTTTGTTTCAACATTTTCAACCTTGATGTGTCCACCAGCTTTTTCTAAACAAATATCAACAGATTGTGCAATTCTTTCATAATTTTCTTCACTTAGAGCAATTCTATTAATTACCAAATCAATAGAATGACGGGCATTTTTGTCTAATTCTATGTCATCATTTAATTTATATATGACTCCATCAATTTTTACTCTTAAAAAACCTTCTTGTTTTAATTTAGTTAATAAATTTTGGTGAGTTCCTTTTTCTCCTTCAACTAAAGGCGCTGAAAATATCAACATTGTATTTTCTTTATATTTATAAATAGAGTCAATAATGTCTTTAGTTGTTTGTGAAGAAATTTCTATATTATGTTTTGGGCAAAATGGTTTACCAATCCGAGCAAAAAGTAATCTTAAATAATCATAAATTTCAGTTACTGTTCCAACAGTTGAACGCGGATTATTATGAACGGTTTTTTGTTCAATAGAAATAGCTGGAGATAAACCTTCAATACTATCAACATCAGGTTTTGAAGTTCCACCCAAAAACATTCTTGCATAAGAACTTAAACTATCTACATATCTTCTTCTTCCTTCTTCGTAAATAGTGTTAAAAGCTAATGAAGATTTACCAGAACCACTTAATCCTGTAAAAACTACTAATTTGTTTTTAGGAATTGTAAGAGAAATATTTTTTAAATTATTTTCTCTAGCTCCTTTGATAATTAAAAAATTCTGTAAATCTTTATTTGCCATTTTTTTCTCCTATAATGGAGCATCACACCCATTAAATGGATGAAAAATAAAAGTCATTTTATCTAGTAATTCTAATGTTTTTTGGTCAAACAAGTTAAATTCTAGTAATGCAATTAAGTCTTTTGATGTTCCATCTAATTTAAATAAGTGAAACAAAGTTCCAATAGCTTCCATGTTAACTCTAGGTCCATATGTTTCATAAACTTTTGCTATAAAATCTTCTAAACTTTTGCTTTCTTTAACTTCTTTGCTAACTTTAGCTGCTTTTTCAGGTAATTCTTTTGTGTATTTACCTTCGCTAAAAAGTAAGTAAGCAAATAAAATTGAAAATTCTTCTAAATTTTTTCTAACTCTTGAAGAGTTTGGATTTAATTTAAATTCTAACAATTTAGTTTCTAATTCCTTATTTTTAAATTGATGATATTTTAACATTTTAATCAAATCTGCAAAAATATCATAAACATCTAAACTCAAGTCATTAATAATGTCTGTGTTTTGTTTTATTTCTTTTATTGTGTAATTCATAATACCTCTTTTCATATCTATTTTAGCAAAAAGTTAAATTTTAGTTAAAAAAATACTAAAAAATTAACTTTTTAGTTTTTTTCTATCTCTATTACTAAATCTCTAAGCTCAATTGCTCGTTCATAATCAAGATCTTTTGCTGCTTGCTTCATTTGTATTTTTATTTTTTTAATCATTTCATCTTTTTCTTGTTTTGAAATTTTCTTATTTTTAGATAAAACTAACTCTAAAGAATTGTCTATTTCATGTCCTTGAATAGGTTCTAAAATTTCTTTATATATAGTTTGTGGAATAATATTATGTTTTTTATTGTAAGCGATTTGAAGATTTCTTTTATATTCATTATCTTTAAAACATTCTTTTAAAGATTTTGTTAAAACATCAGCATAAAATATAACGCGCCCATCTTTGTTTCTAGCTGCCCGTCCTGCAATCTGGATTAAACTTGATTTGTTTCTCATAAACCCTTCTTTATCCGCATCCAAAACCACAACTAAAGAAACTTCTGGTAAATCAATCCCTTCTCTTAATAAATTAATTCCTATAACAACATCATAAATTCCTTTACGTAATTTTCGTAAAATATCATTTCTTTTAAATGTGTCATAATCAGAGTGAATATAAGCTGACTTTACCTTTCTTGTTTGCATATAACTAGATAATTCTTCAGCACTACGTTTAGTAGTTGTTAAAATTATAGCTCTTTGGTCTTTAGTTATTTGTCCTTGAATTTGATCAAAAATATCTTCTATTTGATTTTTTGTAGGTTTAATTTCTAAAATTGGATCAAGCAACCCTGTTGGTCTAACATAAAGTTTTGTAACTAGTCCTTCTGATTTATCGAGTTCATATTCATTTGGTGTTGCTGAAATATAAATTCGTTGATAGTCAAATGAATTTTCAAATTCTTCAAACTTTAAAGGTCTGTTTTCAAGAGCAGAAGGAAGTCTAAAACCATAATCAACTAGAGTTTGCTTTCTAGCTCTATCACCTTTATACATCCCATTAAGTTGAGGAATCATCATATGTGATTCGTCCAAAAATAAAATAGTATCACTTGGTAAATAATCAAATAAAGTAAATGGACGTTGACCAAAATTTCTACCATCTAAATACATTGTGTAATTTTCAATTCCAGAGCAAAAACCGTATTCAGCCATATCATCCATATCATTTTTTACTCTTTCAGAAATTCTTTGTGCTTCTAAAAGTAAGTTGTTTTCTTTAAAATACTTTTCTCTATTTTCCATTTCTTGCTTAATCATAGGGAGAATAGTATCAAAAACGCTATTTGAAACTGTATATGCTTCTCCTGGATAAATAAAATAAGTTTTAAAAGTTTTAATCACATTTTTAGTTATTTTGTCAACATGACTTATTTCTTCAATAGTGTCACCAAAAAAATCTATTCTTAATAAGTAGTCTTCACTGTCTGCTGGAGAAATTAATATTGTATCTCCTTTTACACTAAAACTACCTGGTGGATTATCAATGTCATTTCTATCATATTTTATTTTTACTAATGTTCTTAAAAAATCTTTGAAAACAAAATCTAAACCAACAAAAATTTCTAAAATTCCTTTTTGATATTCATTAGGATTTAAAGCTCCATAAATAGAACTAACTGATGCTACAACAATAACATCACGACGTTTTAAGAGCGAATTAATTGTTGACATTCTTAGAAGTTCAATGTCTTGATTTGTCTTAGAAGTTTTTTCTATGTAAGTATCAGAAGTTGGTAAATAAGCTTCAGGTCTATAGTAGTCAAAATAACTAACAAAATACTCCACAGCATTATGTGGAAAAAATGATTTTAGTTCACTATATAACTGACTTGCTAAAGTTTTATTATGTGAAAGAACTAAAACAGGACGATCAAAGTTTTGAATAACATTGGCAACAGTAAATGTTTTACCAGACCCAGTTACTCCTTCTAAAACTTGATGTTTTAAACCTTCAGCAATTCCTTCTGAAATTTCTTGAATTGCTTTTGGCTGATCACCACTTGGTTTATAGTTTGCTCTTAATTGAAAAATAGACATAAAAAAATTATAAATTATGTTTTTATAATTAGTAATTTTTAAATAAATTTTAATGTTTCTTTTCTTTACAAAAAATATGTTTAAAATAGTAATATGAATGAATTAATTGTCAAAAAATCCAGGTTTATTTCGCAAGCTTATTCAATCAATTCTAAAGAGCAAATTTCTAAAATAATTGATGCTTTGTGAGTTGAAAATAAAAAAGCTCGTCATATATGTTATGCCTTTTTATATAAGGATCAAGAGGGGATTATAAACGGTGGATTCAACGATGATGGTGAACCAAAAAACACTGCAGGTAAAGCTATTTACGATTTAATAAATTTAAAAAAAGCTGATAATTTACTTGTTGTAACAATTAGATATTTTGGTGGAATAAAACTTGGAGCAGGCGGATTAATTAAAGCTTATCGAAAAAGTGCTTCAATTGCCATTGATTCATTTTTAAAAGGAGAATAAAATGTTAAAACTATATACAAATAAAAGAAATAAAGATATGCTTTTTAAAATAGCATATCAAAACGGTAATTTTCCTACTTATGTAAGCAAAAAAAATGCTTCACTAACAAGTAATGTTGAATCAAATGAAGCTTATTTATATGTAGATAAGGAAAATTCAAATTATTATTCAGTTGCTAAATTACTTTTAAATGCACTAAGTGATCTAAAAAGAAGTTATCAATTGGACGTAGCATCATTAGTAAATGAAAGCATTTCACTTAAAGATGCTGTCCAATTAGCCTATAAAGCAGTTGAATTTGCTACTTTTACTCTTTTTGCAAAACATCAAAAAGAAGAAAAAAATAAATACTCAATAAGCTTTTATTTAGATAATAATGAACTAAAAGAATTTGCTCAAGAACAAATTATTATTAATCAAGCAATTTCACAAACAAGAAATTTACAAATTATGCCTGAAAACTTTTTAAATTCAGAACAACTTGCTGAACATGTTGTTTCAGACTTACAAAATATTAAAAATTTGAGAGTAAAAGTTTTAACAAAAGCACAAATAAGAGAGCTTGGAATGAACTTAATTTTATCGGTAAACAAAGGAAGTACTCATGAACCAAGAGTAGTTGTTATTGAATATACTGGGGATAAAAGTTCAAAAGAAAAAATAGTTTATGTAGGAAAAGGAATTACATTTGATACTGGTGGTGTTAACACAAAAGGTTATCATATGGAAGGCATGAAATTTGATATGTCTGGTTCTGTTATTGTGGCATATTCACTAAAAAGCATTGCACAATTAGAGCTTAAAAAGAATGTTAGTGCAGTTATGTGTATTACCGACAATAGACTAGATGGCGATGCTTCGTTACCTGAAAATGTTTATCAATCAATGTCTGGAAAATGAGTTGAAGTAACTGATACAGATGCTGAAGGAAGACTGGTTTTAGCAGATGGTTTATACTATGCAGCCGATATTTTAAAAGCAACAACAATCGTTGATGTTGCAACACTAACTGGTTCATTAATGTATGCTTTAGGAAAAGTTTATACTGGAATTTGATCAACCGATGATAAAAATTGAGAAAAATTTTGTTCTGCTGCAAGTCAAGCAAAAGAAAAAGTATGAAGAATGCCAATGCATAAGGATTTCCACAAAACTAATACTTCAAGTAAAGTTGCTGACTTAAATAACTGATCAGGATCCTCAAAAGCTGATCATAATTCAGCAGCAATGTTTTTAAAAGAATTTACTAAAGATGTTCCTTATATTCACTGTGATGTTGCCTCAACAGCCGATGTTAATGGAGAACCAATGGCAGCCATGGTTCATACATTAGTAGAATTTGCAAAATAATTAAAAAACACGTCTTGCGTGTTTTTATTATTTTATCTGTTCTTTTTTGTAATAAAACTCAATGTTTCAATATGACTTGTGTTTTTAAATACGTCATATCCTTTAACAAAATTTATGTCATAACCAAAACTATCAAAAATAGTTATATCTCTTATTAAAGTCCCTAAATCACAAGATACATAAATAATTTTATCTGCATTATTATTTACTAAAAAATCAATTAATTCTTTATCTAGACCTGACCTTGGTGGATCTAATAAAACAACTTTGTTATTAAGTGTAATATTTTTTTCTTTTATAACTTTATAAACATCTCCACAATAATAAGTAGCATTGTTAAACTCATTCAATTTTGCATTTTCTCGAGCATTTTCTATTGCTTGTTTTACTATTTCAATTCCTATGATGTTTAATTTTTCTAAACCAGTAGATATTCCTAAAGAACCTACACCACAGTATAATTCTAAAACATTATCTACATTAAATAATTTTAAAATTGATTTTATATCTTCAGAAATCCTTTTAAAATTTCAAGTGTTTGTTTGAAAAAATGAATAATAATTAACCTTAAATTTTTTGTTATTTAATTCCATATAAAAATCTTTTAAATTTAAAAACTCATAAAAATAGTTTTCTGCTTTAAAAGCTACTTGTAACACTAGACTTTCAAAATAAATATTATTATGCAATTGATCTAAATCTGATTTATTAAGTGGCTCTAACATTGTAAAAATAATTTGATATTCTTTAGCACTATTTTCTCTGATAGTCATTTCTAAAAACTTTTTGATTAAATCTTTAGACAAATAACTATTTATTTTAAAAACTGTATTTTGGATAATTCTATTCATTTGATCTGAACCTAAAATATAGTTTTGACTTTTAATTAATTTATTAGTTTTAAAAATATGCATTCCAGTTATTAATTTTCCTCTTTCATAAATAAACGGAATTTTTAACTTATTTCTTTTTGCTAATTGTTCATCTAATAATAAGTCACAATCATTGCTTGTTGGTTCAATAGAAATAGAATCTATATTTTTAAATATTTTAATGTTATTTAAAGGTAGTTTTTGTTCAAAAAAGATTGGTATATGCGGCATTTTTCATGATATTCATTTTTTAAGTAATTCATATTTAAATTTAAATTGTTCTGAATATTTTAATGATGCTAAAGGTAAAGAATTTGAAATTAGTTCACTTTTAGTGGGACTATATATTCTATTTTCAGATGATTCTAGAAGTTCTTCAACATAACCAAAAGCATGATTTTTATTTACCTTTGTAATTTTAACAATTCCTTTTTCGCCTGCAAGCAAGCCAGATACAAAAATTTTAAAATTACTTTTATAGTTGCAAGTTCCTAGTCCTTCATAACTTAATTCATAAGCTTGTAATTCTAAAATTTGATTAATTTGCAACTTCATTATTATTTTTTATCCTTTTCACCTAATGAACGATTAATTCTTTTTAATAATTCATCAACATTAAGTTCTAAGGTATTAATTTGCTTTTCTGCTTCACTAAATCTTTTTTCCTCATTTTGAACTTTTTCTTTTTCAGTATCTTCATCATCAAATTCAACAAAATTATTCAATAAATCTGAATCATATTTCTTAGTGATTTTATCTCCTAATTTAACTTTTAAATTCTTTTTGAAAGACGCATTTAAAAAACTTGGTGTATTTATTTTTATAAATCCTTCATCATTTTTTGAAAGTTTGTAACCAAGTGAAGATTGTAATAATATTTCATTTGTTTCAGTTTTAATTCAAAATTCAGTTTCGTTTAAACTTGAAAACATATCAGTAACAAAGAAAGGATTTAGTTTTCGATTTTTAAAAATTTCTTTACCTTTATTTGTTTTAGGTACATATAAAATATCTTTTGCTTTCATTTTTTTAAAATAACCATCATCGGTTAACATAGAAACAGTATCGTTAAATTTAACCATTTCAAATGATGCTACATAATCTTTATTACTTAAATAAACTGCTTTTGAACCTTTAGCTTTAGGACCATAAATATTTAAATCATTTTCATTATATTTAGAAGTATAACCCATAGCTGTTACGATTAAAATATCTTTTGTTCCATCACTTAATGCAACGTTTACTATTTCATCGTTTTTATCTATTTTTAATGCAGTATATGATTTATTGATTCTAGAAACTTCAAAATCACTAATTAAAGTTTTTTTAGCGTAACCTTGTTTTGACATTATAACTACATAATCACCAACATTTCAATCTTCTACATCAATAACATTTACAATTGATTCACCAGGGTATAAGGCAACAAAATCACTTAAATGAGTACCCAAATCTTTTCATTTGCTTTCAAGTATTTTATAAACAGGAATAATTGCATAATTACCTAAATTTGTAAAAATAAGAATATTGTGCATTGTATTAGATTTATCAAAAAATACTAAATTATCTTCTTCTTTTAGCATGTAACTTTCAGGAGAATTACTATCAATTATTTTTTGGCTTAATCTTTTTATATAACCATTTTTACTAAAGGAAATATTGACAATTTCCTCTTTAACCAAGTCTTTTTTGTCATGATTAAATGAAAACTCTTCAGCAACTATTTGTGTTTTTCTAGGAGTTGGAATTTCTTTAATAATACCTCTTAAAAGCTCTATTAAATAACCTACAAATTTCTTTTCATCACTTAATAACTCTTTTATGTTTGCTATATTTTTTTCAAGTTCTGCTTTTTCAATTAAAAATGCTTGTTTATCAGTTTTACTCAAACGGTATAATCTTAATTCTGCAATTGCCGTTGCTTGGTTTTGGCTAAATCCAAAAGATTCCTTTAAAGCTTTTATTACACCACTTTTTGATCCTTCGCTATTTCTAATTACTTTAATAACTGCATCTGTTATTTCAGCAACTTTTAAAAATCCTAAAACTATTTCCAATCTTAATAAATATTTATTGTAATCATAAGTTAACGTTTTAGTTTTTACATCTTTTATGTGCGCAATGTAAGCATCTAAAAGTTCATTTAAATTCATTAACTTAGGCGAATTATTACTAATAACTACATTATTATATGAGTAATTTACTTGCATAGATGTTTTTTGAAGCAAGAAGCTAATGATACTTTCTTCATTAGCATCTTTAGATAAGGTAATTACGATTCTAATTCCTTCTCTATCGGATTGATCTTTTATTTCTAAAAGCCCATCAATTGATTCATTATTTATTAAAACATCAATATCATAGACTAATTGAGATTTTACAACGCCAAAAGGTATTTCGGTTATTTCAATTAATTTATTTTTGTCTGTTTGTTTAACTGTGTAATTACTGAATAATTTAATTTTTTCTTTATCTAATTTACCGTTATAAAATGCTTCAAAAATTCCTTTATTTCCGTAGATTATACCGCCAGTAGGAAAATCAGGGCCTTTTATATGTTCCATTAAACCATCTAATGTAATTGTTGGTCTTTTTAATTTTGCGATTGTTGCTTCTAGAACTTCGTTTAAATTATGAGGTGGCATTTCAGTTGCCATCCCTATCGCAATTCCAGTAGTTCCATTAACAAGTAGATTAGGAAAAATTGATGGTAAAACCGATGGTTCTTTTTCAGAATCATCAAAATTAGGAATAAAACTAACAGTATTTTTTTTCAAGTCATCAAGCATATAATTACAAATTTTTGACATTCTAACTTCTGTGTAACGCATAGCAGCAGCAGGATCATTATCAAGTGATCCAACGTTTCCATGCATATCTAAAAGTGCTATACCATTTTTTCATCACTGAGACATATTTACCATTGCATCATAGACAGATGTGTCACCATGAGGATGGTATTTTCCTATAACATCACCTACAACTCTTGCTGATTTTTTATAAGGCTTATCACTTGTTAAACCAAGCTCTGACATAGCATATAATATTCTTCTATGTACTGGTTTTAATCCATCTCTAACATCAGGCAAAGCACGTTGCTGAATGATGTATTTTGAATATCTACCAAATTTTTCAGCCATTATTTTATCTAGTGAATTGTTTATTATTTTTTCTAATTTTTGTTGATTTTCTTTGTTCATAAATTACCTTTATTTGTATTTTATATGCAAAATAAGAATAATTTAAAAAATAATTAAATATCTTATAAAAAAATATAAAATTACATTGTAAATAATTATTTTACTTATAGCCCTTTTAAATAGGCTTAAAAGATAACAAGATTACTCTAGAAAGGAAATCTAATGACCAAAAAAGAATTCGTAATGAAAATAGCTAACAAAACTGGATACACAGTTAAAGAAGTAAATAAATTTTTCGATGCATTCGTGTTTTACCTAAAAGAAGAATTAATTGGTGAAGAAAAAGTACAACTATCAACTTTAGGAACATTCTCTACACAAATTAAACGTAAACGTGAAACAAAAAATGCCTTCACAGGTGAAAACATATCAATTCCAGAAAGACGTGTGGTAAGATTTAGACCTTCTAAATATTTACGTGAAATAGTCGATCTTAAATAAGAAATTTTATTAAAGGTAAAAAATCTAATATTCCAGGAAATGTAACTTCTACATTGATGGAATATTTTTTTATATCTTCTTTAGTTATACTTCTTGGATTTTTACTTATTAATCTATGGTACACATTAATTGGTAAAATGTAAAACTCATTATACTTGCTAAAAAATATTACAAAAAGCGCATATCCTCCTGATTTGTGAATTAAATTCAAGTACTCTACTTGGTGATCTTTTATGTTTGAAATTTCTAATTTTTCACTATTTGTACTTTTTGCTTCAAAAGCTAAAAAAGCTCCATTATAACATCCGATATAATCAACAGTTGACTTTGAAGACACAACAGCATTATCTAAACTTAATTTTCCATTTAAATTACTTATAGATTTAAAGGTAATTGGTACCTGTTTTTTTTCAATATAAGCTATATTGTTTGATCAATAATAATTGATCGTTTTATTTAGAATTGTTTCTAAAAGCATTCCTCTATTTTTATACATAACTTTAAATTAATAAAAAAATGTTCATTTACAAAAAATGAACAAATAAAGGAAAGTTGGTATTTAAAGTCAAGGCATAAAAACAATTAATGAAGAAATTATTCCGAGTAAAATTATGTAAAAAAGTGAAATCTTTTTTTTGCACATATAAACTGAGATCAAACAAACTACCGGAAAATAGATAAATAATGCAATTCTTCTTCAACCACTAAAAAATTGTGCCTTATCATTTAAAAAATCAATTGAAGCATAATTTGAAACACTTTCATTAAAACTAATAAAAGGGAACATAACCGAAATTAACAATTGTAAAGCGATACTTATAATTATTCCTGCAACAATCGGTTTCATGTATAACATGGTTTTTTTGATAATCATTTTAGACTCAAATTTTTTTATATATTTCATTGTTGATAACATAACAATTATTGCTGGAATACAAAAAATTACATAAGTTAAAAACATCGCAAGGTAACCTCACCATTCTCCACCAGCAATTATATAACCGGTAAAAAAAGCAAATTTAGTTGAAACTACTCCTGGTGTTGCATTAGAAACCACAAATATTTTATTAATTTGTTCTTGAGTTATATTGGCATTAAAAACTTCTGCTAAAAATTCTCAAAATCATTTAAAGACAGGCATAAATACTTGTCCACCACCAAATACTGAAAGTGATATTAATATTAAAATAGGTAGAGATACTAATAAAATAATCATTATTTTTTACCTCTCTTTGTTTTATTTTTATTTATTTTTAAAACGACCATTTCAAAAATAAAAATAAAAATAAATATTAAAATCATAATAACAATTGGCACATTATAAGGATTAGGTATAAAAAAACAAAAAGCAAATGTTAGTAGAAAAAGGCTTATTCATAGTATATTTGGTAATCTAAGCTTTGACATTTTTAAGTATCTAAGTGCAAAAACAATTAAAATACCCACTATCACACTTAACACTCCTACTGAAATGACATATAGATAATTAATTGGTAATAAATTGATTAGAAAGTAAAATAAAAATGCTATTCCAACATGTGGTAATATTGCTATTAATGTTATAAAAGTACCATTTCATTTGCCAAAAAATCGTACTGCTATATAGTTTAGTGATTGAATAACCGAAGGGCCAGGAAGCATATTAGTAATAATAACCATGCGATCAAATTCCTCTAAAGTTAATCATTTTTTCTTTTCTACTGCTTCAGATTTTATAACCGGCATTAGCGCATTACCGCCACCAAAACCTATTAAACTTATTTTTAGTATAAACCAAAACATTTCTAAAAAATCTTTAAAAGTTTTTTTCTCATTTTTCATAAATAAATGATAAAGAAAAACTAACAAAAATTGCAATATTTTTAAAAATTTTGTTATATAATACATAAGCAAAATGGCGAACGTGGTGAAGTGGTTAACACAGCGGGTTGTGGTCCCGTCATTCGCGGGTTCGAATCCCGTCGTTCGCCCCATATCATTAAAACAACGTAATTGTTGTTTTTTTGTTTTGTTATTGTTTATAATTAAACAATGAAACCAGAAATTTTAGAGAGATACAAAAGATTAATTGAAAATTTAAACAAGTGAAACAATGAATATTATAATCTTGATACACCAAGCGTAACTGATGAAGTTTATGATCAAGAATATCAAGAATTACTTGAAATAGAAAGTATGTACCCTGAAGCAATTTTAGAAAATTCGCCTAGTCAAATAATAGGTGGTTTTGCATCAAATAAATTTAGTAAATATAAACACAATAAACCTATGTTATCCCTAAATAAAGCAAATATAAATTCAGAAATTGAAAAGTTTTACCAGGATATTTTTAAGGTTGTAACTGATCAAAATAAAGGATTTTTTCTTGAACCAAAAGTAGATGGTTTATCAATATCTTTACACTACAATAATGGTAAATTAGTCCGCGCTGTAACACGTGGTGATGGAGTTTTTGGTGAAGATGTTACTGAAAACATTTTACAAATTAAAAGTGTAAAATTAAAAATAGATTTTTTAGAAGAAATAGAAATAAGAGGTGAAGTTTATTTATCGAAAAAAAACTTTGAAAAATTAAATAAAACATTCTTAGAAAATGATCAAAAATTATTTGCAAATCCTAGAAACGCAGCAGCTGGAACGTTAAGACAATTAGATAAAAAAATAGTTAAGCAGCGTAATTTAGATGTAGTTTTATACGAAATAGTTCAACCAGAAAATTATAATATTTCAACTCAAGAAGATGCTATAAAATTTATTAAAAACCTTGGGTTGAATACTCAAAAAAATAACCAATTACTATTCGAGTTAAGTGATATTTTAAAAGCTGTAAATGATTTTGAAACAATGAAAAATACACTTGAATACGAATGCGATGGATTAGTTATTAAGTACAATGATTTTACAAAATGAAATCTATTAGGATTTACTTCAAAATTTCCTAAATACGCTATAGCATACAAATATAAAGCAGAACAGGCAATAACAACAATAAGACAAATTGATGTAAGTGTAGGAAGAACCGGAAAAATTAATTATGTAGCTAATGTTGAACCAGTTAGTTTAAACCAAAGTACAGTTTCAAAAGCTACTTTACATAATTATGATTACATTAGGGATTTAAATTTAAACATAAATGATGAAGTAGTAATTATAAAAGCTGGTGAAATTATTCCTAAAGTTATTTCTCTACACAAAAAAAATTCATTAAACTCTTTTGAAAAAGTTTTGAATTGCCCTTCATGTAAGAGTGTTTTAGAGACTATAGATGGCAACGTTGATCAATACTGTTTAAATTTAAATTGTGAAGAAAAAATAATTAACTCAATTATTTATTTTGCTTCAAAACCTTGTTTAGATATCAATGGTCTTGGCGATAAAATAGTTAAGATTCTTTACGAAAATAACATTATTAAAAATATCCAAGACATATATTTGTTAAATAACAAAGTTGAAGAAATAGCAAAATTAAGAAGCTTTAAGGATAAAAAAATAGAAAACTTACTGACTAGTGTTGAACAGTCAAAAGGCGCTTCAATAAGCAAAGTTTTATCGTCTTTAGGAATAAAAAATATAGGTGCAAGAGCATCAAAGTTAATTGCTAAAAAAATTGATAAATTAGAAGATTTATATTATTTAAATTTAAATGACTTAGAAGACATTGCAGATATAGGTCCTAAATCAGTAGAGTCAATAAAATTGTATTTAGAAAATGAATCTAACAAAGAATTAATAATGTTTTTAGATAACATATTTACCTATGCACATGACAAAAAAGCAAATAATGAAGGTAAGTTAAACTTGTTAAGTTTTTCTATAACTGGTAAATTAGAGCATGAAAGAAATTATTATATTAGTGCTATTGAGCAGAATGGCGGAGAATTTCATACCGTTCCAACTAAACAAACAAGCTATTTAATAGTTGGATTAAATGCCGGTGATTCGAAATTAAATAAAGCTTTAAAAAACGGAACAAAACTTTTAACATTAAAAGAATTTGATAAATTAATAAATTAAAATGAACAAGTATGCTTGTTCATTTTTAATTCAAAAAATATATTATTGTTTATCATCTCATAAAATTGATTTTTCAATTCATGATTCTAAAATTTCACGAGGATAATATTCATAACCTTTTTCTAAAACGTCTTGACCTTTTAAAACGATGTGTGTAGGAACTCTTAAAACTTTTCATTTTGTATCTGGATTTCTAAATAATTTAGCTTCTTCAGCATCTACTTTGATAAATGAAATGTTTTTATTATTTTCATATTTTTTAGAAATTTCATTAATAACCGGAGCCATCATTTTACAATCTCCACATCATTTTGTTGTAAACTCTAAAAATATTAAATTATCTTCTGAGTTATTATCAATTATTTTTAAAGCTTCTTTTCATTCAAGTTCTTTAATCATTATTTCTCCTTAGATTGACCAATAAAAACACTATCTAAAAATTCTTCAACCTTACTTAATTTTGTAGAAATTTTATGCGATGTTTGTTTTTCTGGTTCAATTTGTTTATTTAAAATATTATCATTCATTATTTCTTTATTTGGCTGTGGTACAGCATTTAAAGGTTCATTAATTTTAGAATTGTTACTTAAATATGAATCATTTTTATTTTTGTTTAAGTCCACAATTTGTGTATCTTCAATTTCATTAAATTCAAATTCATCACTTATTTTTTCATTATATTGCGATTTAATTATATTGTTTTTTTTATTAATATTAGAATTATTTATCGGTTGCGATTTATTTGAATTTGATTGATTTTGTTCAGAAAAATTGATGTTTCCATTTTCTTTAAAATCAACTGCTTTAGCACTTCTAATATCAGGTCCTATTTTATTTTCTTCTAAGTCATGTTCTATAAATTCAACAAATTCTGATTTGTTTTTAATTTCAACTTCTTTAGTTGTAAAAAAGTCATCATCAAATTCTTCTTTCTTTTTAAGATTAATAGGATCAATTGTAATGTTTGCTGTTTGACTTTTGATCAATTTTTCAGAATCACTAAATGCTTCTTCTTGGAATAATTGACCAATTATAATTTCGTAATTAATTTTAGCTAAGTTAGCTAAAACAGATTTTTGTAACTTTTTAAAAGGAACAGTTTCAACGCTTAATTGCATAATTTTTCCTGCTTCTATTATAAAGTTAAAATATAGTTCAATCGATTTTGTCATATAAAACATTGAGTTTCTATGATGTAAATTTTTAATTAATTTTTTAGCTGGCAAATTATATGAATAATAGCTAAAATGCTTTTTAATTCCATTAAAAAATACTTGTAAAAAGGTCAAAACTATAATTGTTATTATTAGTAGCCCAGGTAAAATAGGAGATAAAGTAGGATAATATAAAATATTATAAAGTGTGTCTAATAAAAACCCTATATTATTATTTACATTTGGTCCATCTTCATTAAATCTGGCATATCAACCATTAGTAAAAAGAGATCGTAAAGATTCATTTGAAGTGTTAAATGAAAAGCTTGGATTATAGTAAAAATGATAAATCATATGTTCGATTAAACTTAAACAAATAAATAAAGATGCAAGTATAAGATAACAATTTTTCTTTATAACAAAAATACTTGTTTTTTTGAGCCTAGAAAAGTACGTAAACGCCTTGTTCTTAGTCATAAAAGAAAAAAAGTGAACTAGAAATGCTAAGTATCCAATTACTGTAAATAAGTAAATTAAGTTACCAAATAAAAGTCCAAAAGAGTACTGATATATTAATTCTAATCAAGTCCCTTTTGCTTGTGACATTAAGATAAAAAACACTACGATTAAGTTAAATAAGACAAACTTTATTATTTCTAAAGGTATATTTACTTTTGGATGCAAGACCTTGTTTTCTTCAGGTATATTTTCTACAAAAGGAACTTCTAATCTTTTAAAAATATCTTTTTTACTATGTAGTTTTTTTGTTATTTTTTTTGCTTTCATTTTCCTCCATTTTTTAATTTTTTTATAGTGTGTTAAATGTTAAAGAAACCATCGGTTCTTTGTCAGTAAGTTTGAAAACTTTTTTACGAATTGTTTTTCTTAATTTTTCTTGTAAGTCTCTTAATCCATTAAATTGTTCATTTCTAATTACTTGAATAATTATTGAATTTATAGTTTCGCTAATTTCTTTTTTCTCTTCTTTGTCAATAACTCCAATATAGTTGATTTGAATTTTTCCTAGCAACTCTTTAGATTTAGGATTATATAAAACAGAAATTAAGATTACTCCTTCACGTCCTAGAGTTTCTCTTTCACTAATAACTTCTGCAGAAATATCTCCAACACCAAAACCATCAATAATTGTATCTCCTACAGGTTTTACTCTTCCGTTTACTGAAAATAATTTATCATCAACAAAGTGAGCTATTTTTCCATTTTGCAACAAGATACAATTATTATCTTTTAATTTGGTTGCATTTTTTACATATCTTGTAACATCAACTAAATATCTATATAAACCTTGTGCTGGAATTAAGTACTTAGGTTCTAAAACTTTAACCATATTTATTAAGTCTTGACGCGCTGGTTTATGTTTGTAATATTCATTGAGAGAAATTTCTACGATTTTAGGAGTAATTCTTGCCACTTCATCTAAGGCCACAGCGGCTAATGATTCTAAACCATTTATTGGAGGAGCAATCATAATAACAATGTCAGTTTTTTTAAGTTTTAAAAATACATCATTATTATCAGTAATTCTTAAAAAACGAGAATATAGTCTTTCAACAGCTCCTGTAACCAAAACAACTGCATTTGGATGTTTTGAAATTGTTTTATAATCAACAATTTGCGGTAAGGCCAAGTTTGAATTCACAAGTTTAACTAAGTGCAATAATTGACCATATGTTTTTCCATAAGTTACTACAGGACGGTTATATTTAATAGCTAAATCTAAAATTTCATGTATTGAAGTCATTTCTTCATCGTAAGCACCAATAATGATTCTTTCATCATTTTTGGCTGTTGCAAAAACATCTTTAACGTTTTTTGGTAGTCCAATTTTGTCAATAGCTCTACCTGTATAATTAGAAAAACCAGCATCAACAACTATACTTAGAACTTTTCTAGCACCAATTTGTTTTTTAATTTCTTCATAAGAAGTTCTTCCATAAATTCCTAAATTTCCTTCAACAAAGTTAAATAAGAATAAAACATCTCCTGACTCAGTAATAAAATCAAAACCAATTGTTCCCATCATTGAACCTGCTAATTGAAGCGGCATAACTTCTAAAGATCCAATTTTTGTTTTCTTGTTAATAATTTCAATTGAGTAATTTTGTGCATCAATTTTGTATTTGTTTAATCTATCAATAATTATTATTTTGTTAAATGATGAAGTATAAACTTTTATGTTTTTTAATGACATTAATAATCATGGCAATGCACTAAAACTTTCATTTTTAACATCAGTAATAAATATACCTTTAATACGGTCCTTGTTGTTTTCTAAGTACTCAAAATTAGGAATTAGTGTGTCAACTCCATTTGTTGAGGTAATAGGAATTTTAGCTCCTGAATTAATAATATAAATTTCGTTATTATATTCAAGCACATACATGTTTTTACCATTTTCGTCTAATCCACCTAGTGCAAATAAATTTAAGTGATTCATTTTTCTCCTTTTAATTGATTATTATTTATAAAATTTTGCTTGTTAAGTTTAATCAACCATTAAAACATATTTTATATTATTTAAATGTATATATTTTAAAAAAGAAAAAAGTAGCATAGAACTACTTTAGAATTTTTCTTTTGGTAGATAAATATAACCATCAATACTTTTTATTTCAGAAATAGAAATAAAAGCATCGGTATCAACTTTTCGCACATTTTTTATGATTCTAGGAACTTGTTTAAACAATGCAACAGAAGTAACAACATTTAATGCCTCGCCTTTAAATCCACCTTGAGCGGCAAATAAAGTTACACCATTAACAGTTTTAGCATCAGAAGCAACCGCTTCTTTAATTTCTTCAGAGTACATTGAAAAAATTTCAACTCTAACAAGTTTAAACTTAGGAAATAAACGGCCTAAAACCAAAACAAAAATAACATTAGAAACAATTGTAGCTACAAAGTTTGGCGATAAATATAATTCAAAACTTCATGCTTTTTTCAAAACTAATGGAGTTGCTTGAGCAAAAGGGTTTAATGAATAAACTTTAGAGGCTTCATTTATTAGTAATGATCCTGGTATGTATGAACCTATTACAACACTTACTAAAATAATTGTTAAATTAATATAACCATTTATACATCCAAAACTTTTTTGAGTTTTATTTGAATATCATTCACCAATAATTCCAGTTACTCCAGCAGTTCCACCAATAATTGCAATTACTGCAAAAACTATAGCAAGCATAAATCCATAAAAAATAGAATAAACTAAAAGCGCAATTGTATTTCCTCCATCCACTCATAAAAGCGGAATAATAGAAGATAAGTCTTTTTTGTAATCGCTTAAGTTTTCTTTAACCGAAGAATTAGAAAAATCACCAATTAAATAAAGTCCATTTACATCAGGAATTTGACCAATTCCAAATGAAACAAAGGAAGAAACAAACAAAAAGATAACAGTTAAAAGTGTAAATACTTTTCCTATTTTTTTATAACCAAAAATAAATAATGGAATGCTTAAAAAAATATAAGCATTTCAAAATATTGCTTGGTCAATTAAGTTTCTAATCGATTCACTTATTCCTGAGTTTTCTGGAATTAAAGTTATTATTAATCTAGCAGCCGATTGACCTATAGCAGCTAGACCAAAGTTATAGATACCAACGTTTTTAACAAAAAAAACTGAAATAACTCCAAAAAATATTGCCATTAAAATAGTGATTATAATCATTTTTCTAAGTGACATTGGCGTATATAAATAAGCAAATTTAAGTCCAAAATTAGACATTTTGGTCCGACGATAAACTGTGTTCTTTTTAATTACTTTACGATTTGGATTTTTTAAAATAAAATCACTAGTTTTATTTACTTTATTGTCTTTTTTCAAAAAAACCTCCTTAATTATTTGCAGAATAAAAAATTAATAAAGATATTTCAATCAATATTTTTATCTTAAATAATTTTACTATATAATTACAATATTTATTTACTTAAAGGGGATATATGAAGAAATTAGTTATTATCGGTAACTGAAAAATGAATAAAACTTTTAATGAATCAGTTTTATTCATGGATAGTTTTGCTGAATTATATGAAGCAAACAAGAAAAAAATACATGAAAACACAGAATTTGCTGTAGCTTTACCATTTACCAATTTAGCTGCACACAAGACAAATAAAGTAAAATATTTATCACTAGCAGCACAAGATGTTTCAGTACATGCTAAAGGTGCTTACACAGGTGATATTTCTGTACAAATGCTTAAAGATTTAGATGTACATTACGTTATTCTAGGTCACTCAGAAAGAAGAGCATACCACAACGAATCAAGTGAATTAGTAAACCAAAAAGCTAAAGTAGTTTTAGAGGCTGGATTAGTTCCTGTAGTTTGTGTTGGTGAAACTCTTGCAGAATATGAAGCAAACCAAACAAAACAAGTCGTTAAAAAACAAGTAGAAGAATCATTAAAAGGTTTAGATTTAAGCAAAGTAGTGTTAGCTTATGAACCTATTTGAGCAATAGGAACTGGAAAAGTTGCAACACCTCAAATTGCTCAAGATGTTTGTGCATACATTAGAGAATTAACTGGAAAAGAATTAGTAATTCAATACGGAGGAAGCGTTAATCCTAAAAATATTGAAGAATTAAGTTCTCAAAAAGATATCGATGGATTTTTAGTTGGAGGAGCAAGCTTAGAGGCTGAAAGTTTTGTTTCTTTATTAACACTAGGAAAATAATTTTAAAAAAAATCAGGATTTTAAACCCTGTTTTTTTTATATTTTCATTAAGTCTGATTCTTTTTCTTTAGTAATTTCGTTAACAAGTTCCATATATTTATCTACTTCTTTTTGAATAGCATCTAGATATCTTTTTTCGATGTCTTCTGATAGTTCTTCATCAGCTTTAATGGCTTTATTAACTTCTTGACGAGCATTACGAATACCTATTTTTGCACCTTCTGTTAATTTAGATAAACTTTTAACCAATTCTTTTCTACGATCAGTAGTTAAAGTTGGAAAAGTCATTCTAACTTGATGCCCTTCATCAACTGGTAAAATTCCTAAATTAGCTGCAGTTAAGGCTTTTACGATTTCTTTAGTACTTGAAGAATCATAAGGTTTTATTAATAATTGTTGAGGTTCTGGAACTGAAATAGTTGATAATTCTTCTAATGGTGTTAATGTCTCATAATAATTAACTCTAACACCTTTAATAACTTGTGGATTTGCACGCCCTGTAGACATTTTTGACAATTCAAATTTGTAATGATTGATAGCTTTATGTGCTACTTCATCAAGTTCTAATAAATATAAATCTAATTCCATTATTTAACCACCTCTGTATGTGTGATTTCTCCTTTGAGTGCTCTTAAAATGGCATCTTTTTCTGCTATGTTAAAGACAATTAAGGAAATGTTGTTGTCTCTAGCCATACTTGTAGCAGTTAAGTCCATAACTTGTAGTTTTTTCTCAAGAATCTCATCATAAGTGATATGATCAAATCTTTTTGCTTCTGGATTTAACTTAGGATCTGAGTCATAAACTCCTTCAACTTTGTTTTTACCCATTAAAATAACCTCAGCTTTTATTTCAGCTGCATATAATGTTGCAGCTGTATCGGTTGTAAAATAAGGGCGACCTGTACCTCCAACAAAAATAACAACTTCTCCACTTTCTAAGTATTTTAATGTTTTTTCATTAACGTAGTTTTCAGCTACTTTAGCATCAATGCTAATTGAACTTTGAACTCTGGCTTTAAGTCCAACTTTTTCAAAACCACTTCTTAATGCTAATCCATTCATTATTGTTGCTAGCATACCAATATAATCAGCTCTGTTTCTTGGAATTCCATTTTTTTCAGCAGAAGCACCTCTTCAAAAGTTTCCACCACCAATAACAACTGATACCTGTACTCCCATTTCAACTATTTCTTTAAGTTGATAAGCAACATTTTCAACTAAATTGTAATCAATTGATAAATGTTTTTCTTTATTTACTAAACCTTCTCCAGAAAGTTTAACTAAAATTCTTTTGTATTTCATTTTTAACCTCATTTTTTATATATTATAAATTAAATATAAATGGATAAAAACAATAATTGAAAATACATTAATTCTAAACATAAAGTTGCTAGTAAATTGATGATCAATCTTATAAATAATTCATTAATGAAAAGAACTAAAGTACAATAAGTATTTTTTTTGTTCATTTTTTGATTATTTTTGAAAATATAAGAACAAAAGTCTAAAAAGATGTATTAATAATTCAAAGAAACTTGCTATTTTTTGAAAGTAATATAATCAAAATATAGATAGAGGTAATTATGAAAAAATTTTTAAAAATAGGTTTATTAAGTATTACAGCAACACCTTTAATATTGGTTGCTTGTGCTAATAATACTAATAGCGCTACAGATAAGGACAATTCAACAAATTCAACAAATTCAACAAATTCAACAAATTCAACAAATTCAAACAAATTTGATGAAAATAAAGAAACTTTAAAAAGAGTTGAAAGCGTTTATAAAATACATGATTTTTCAAAACGGGATGTAAGTTTAAATAATGACTGAAAATTCATTAACAAGGATGTTATAGATGCTTACAAAACTGATTTTGATGATAAGGATTGAACAAATGTTGATGTTCCTGATGATTACAGCATTAATACAGCTCATAATTTTGAAAAAGGTGAAGGTGAAAGTGCTTATAAATATGACGATAAAGCGTGATATAGAAAACATTTAACTATTCCAAAAAACTTATCGGATAAGAAATTTGTTTTGAATTTTGACGGTGTTTATAATAATGCAACTGTTTATGTAAATGGTATAAAACTAGGAAATCATCCTTTTGGTTATTCTTCTTTTTCTTATGATATTAGTAAGTTTTTAAAGTTTGATAAAGAAAATGTTATAGCTGTTTTTGTTGATTATTTATTTCCTACTTCTAGATGATATTCAGGTGCTGGAATTTATAGAGATGTAACTTTAGAAGTTAGTGATAAAGTTTCATTTCAAAAAGATGGAATTGTTTTAACAAGTCCAAAACTTAAAGATGAATTTAATACAAAAACCGAGTTAAATGTAAAAGTAAAAATAGAAAATAAAACTGATAAACTACAAAAAGCAGAACTAAAGACATTGGTTTATGATAAAAATAATACATTAGTTTCTGAATCAAAAAGCTCTATGATAGAGATAAATAATAAAAAAGTGAATGCATTAGAAAACACTGTTTCGGTTCAAAAACCTAATTTATGAGATGTCGATAATCCTTATTTATATAAAGTAGAAAATCAAATAATTGTTGATGGCAAGGTAGTAGATTCAATAAGTATTGATTATGGATTTAGATATTTTGAATTTAACAATAATACCGGATTTAGTTTAAATGGTAAAAAAATGAAATTACAAGGTGTGAATATGCACCATGATAATGGTTCATTAGGAGCAAAATCTTATAAAGATGCAGTTTCAAGACAAATTGATATTTTAAAAGAAATGGGTACAAATGCAATCCGTGTTTCACATAATCCTCCATCAAAATTATTAATTGATTTAGCTAATCAAAAAGGAATGCTTTTAATGGCTGAAGCTTATGACACTTGAACACATCCTAAAAACTTTAATACCCAGGATTATTCGATTGTTTTTAACAAAAAAATTGAAGATGATAATTTAATAATAGGCAAAGAGTCAAACGAAATGACTTGAGCCGAATTAGATTTAAAAACAATGGTCAGAACAGGAATTAATTCACCAGCAATAATTATGTGATCTATTGGAAATGAATTAGTACAAAGCGAAGGAGAACCTTATTTAACTGAATACCCAATGATTCTTAAAAAAGTTTTAGGTTGATTAAATGAAGTTGATAGAACTAGACCGGCTACTATAGGTGAAAATCATTTAAGAGTAAGACGTCCTGTTTCAGTTATACTTGCTAAATTAATTCATGAAAATGGTGGAATAGTTGGTTATAACTATGCAAATAAAGGTCAATTGGAAAATGGACGCAAAATAAATCCTGAATGAAAAGTTTACTCCTCAGAAACAACTGCTGCAACAAACAGTCGCGGAATTTATAATGTTCCGGGTAATCCTGATACTAGACAACCAAAAACACCATCTAAGAATTTAACTTCATATGATCGCTCTAGAAATTATGGATTCGTTGCAACTGATGCTCTAGAACCTGTTTTAGTTCATGATTACATGGCTGGAATATTTGTGTGAACTGGTTTTGATTATTTAGGTGAACCTGGCGCTTGAAATGAAATGAAACCAACAAAACCAGAAAAAAATCCACCTCGTAGTTCTTATTTTGGAATTGTCGACACAGCGGGTCTTCCTAAAGATAGTTTTTATTTATATCGATCTTTATGAGTGAATAAAGACACTACACTACACTTATTACCTGCTTGAAAAGAAGAAATGATAACAAAAGATAATAGTGGTAAGGTTGATGTTGTCGTTTATACAAATGCACATAAAGTTACCTTATTCAAAATAGAAAATGGAAAAGAAGTGCCTATTGAATCAAAAGAGTTCAAAGAAACTACTACAGCCGCAGGTTATAAATATAGATATTATGAAGGATCTGACAAAAGTAGGAAATCTTCTGCAAATCTATACTTTACATTTAAAGTTCCATTCTTTAAAGGTAAAATTGTCGCAAAAGCCTATGATAAAGATGGAAAAGAAATTTCTAAGACAGTTGGTAGAAATATAATTGAAAACTTTGATAAAACCGATAATGTTGATGTTAAAGTTTCCAAGACTGAATTAAAAGCAAATAATACTGATTTATCTTACTTAGAAATTACTCTAGTAGATAAAGATGGAAAAGAAGTTGCAAATGGTACTAATAATATTTCAATAAAAACTAAAGGTAAGGGAATAAAATTAGCTGCAATGGACAATGGAGTTCAATATGATTATGAACCATTCAACAGTGGTAAAAGAAATGCATTTAGTGGAAAAGTAATAGGAATTATAAAAGCTACAGATCAAATTGATAATAATAAAGTTGAAATATATTTAGATAACAAATTAATTAAAACAGTTGATATAAAAACAACAACCCAAGATTTTACAAGAGAAGTTGAAAAAATTTCTTATGTTAAATATTATGTTGGTAAAAATAGTAAAGAACCAGAACTAGAAAAAACCGTTTTACTGACATTTAAAGATGGAACAACTTATGAAGATGAAATTGTATGAAATAAAATAGATTTCAATTTAAATAATGATAAATATGTTTTAAATGGTTATAGCAAAAAATACAAAGTTGATTTACAATCAGTAATTGAATATAAATAATTTAATAAGAAAATCACGCACAGGCGTGATTTTATTATTAATTTAAATTTTTTGCGTTTATGCAAATATATGATAAATAAGAAAAGGACATGTAAACGAGTAATGCTACAAAACAACTTAAACATAAATATGAAATAAAAATTAATTAAAATAAATATTGAAAAAAGTTTTTATAAGATTATAAATTTTGAATATTTTAGAATTTTTTGTTTTTTGATTAGATTATAAAATTTTATATAGAATTTTGATTATTTGATTTTTGATTGTGTTCTGTTTTTTTAAATTGAGTTTAATATAATTTTGGGCGTAAATACCTAAAACATATAAATGGTATTTACATAAAAATTATAACATATGTTAATTTATATTAAACAAAATATATTGAAAAAAACCTATATTTTATAAGATTTTTTTCTTTACATTTTCATCTAAGTATACTCTTATAAATAATGAAAAAAGTGCTTTATAAAAAAAATTTATGTATTATAATAGATATGCAAACATGGGGGGATAGCAAAGCGGCCAAATGCGGGTGGCTGTAACCCACTTTCTTACGATTCGGGGGTTCGAATCCCTCTCCCCCCACCATTTTTGCCCCATAGCCAAGCGGTAAGGCAGTGGGTTTTGGTTCCACCACGCGTTAGTTCGAATCTAACTGGGGCAGCCATATCACCATTAGGTGATTTTTTTTATACTTTTTTTCTTTAAAAACTGGTCTTATAAAGTAAAAAGTGCAAAATGTGGAGTTTTTTCCATATTTTTTGGTTAATTTCTTTCTTTAAATATTTAAAAGAATATAATTATACCTATGAAAGAATTAGAAAAAATAACACCCCTGGAGACGGATTTTGCCAAGTGATATACTGATGTTGTTAAACAAGGTAATTTAATTGCATATGGTCCGGCTAAAGGAACATTGGTTTTTAAGCCAAACTCGTATGGAATATGAGAATTAATCCAACAAAATTTGAATGAAATTTTTAAAGAGAGAGGTGTTAATAATGTTTATTTACCATTATTAATTCCAGAAAGTTTGTTTAGTTTAGAAAAAGATCACATTGAAGGTTTTAATCCTGAATTAGCAACAGTTACTCATGTAGGTAACAAAGAATTACAAGAAAAATATTATATTAGACCTACATCTGAAGTTTTATTTGCTGATTTATTTAAAAATTCAATCGATTCTTATAACGATTTACCTCTTGTTTATAATCAATGAGCAAATGTTGTAAGATGAGAAAAAACAACAAATCCATTTTTAAGAAGTCGTGAATTTTTATGACAAGAAGGTCATACATGTCATGCTGATCCAATTGAAGCTAGAAAATTAACAAGATGTATGATAAGTACATATGCTAAGTTTTTAAAAAACTTTTTAGCTATTCCAACAATAGTTGGTAAAAAAACTCCTTATGAAAAATTTGCTGGTGCATGTTCAACTTATACAGTTGAAGCGATGATGAAAGATGGACGTGCTTTACAAGCAGGAACAAGTCATTATTTAGCACAAAATTTCTCAAAGCCATATTCAATAGTTTTTAAAAATAAAAACAATGAATTAGAAAATGTTTATCAAACTTCATGAGGAGTTTCAACTCGTTTAATTGGTGCTTTAATTATGACACACGGTGATAATCGTGGAATAATAATTCCTCCTCGTGTTGCTCCAATTCAAATTGATTTAATTGAATTGTTTGGAGCTAAATCAGCCAAAGTTAAAGAAGTTAGCCAAAAGCTATATGAATTACTTAGAAGAAAATGAAGAGTAAGAGTAGATGCAAGCGATAAACAACCTGGTTTTAAAGCTGCCAATAGTGAAATTCAAGGTGTTCCTTTAAGAATTGAAATTGGACCTAGAGATTTAGAAAATGATATGGTTACAATTGTAAGAAGAGATACACTTGAAAAAACATTAGTAAATTATAATGATGTTAAAAAAATTATTCAAAAAAAATTGGATGATATTCATGATAATCTTTATAAAAGTGCTAAAGATAGATTAGAAAGTAAAACAGTTTGAGTTGATACCTATGAAGAATTTAAAAAAGAAATTCAGAAAAATAATTTCGTGGTCGCACCATTCTGTTGTTTGGATGAAGCAGAAATTAAAATTAAAGAAGAAACTGGTGCTACATCGAGATGTATTCCTAAAACTTTAGATAAACCTAATAAAAATAAATTGTGTATTTTCGATACATGTAAAACCGAAACAAATCGTTACGTTATTTTTGCAAAAGCTTATTAATAAAATATAACCACATTGCGCTTGTGTATAGGTAAATGTGGTTTTTTTGTGCTTTTTAATTAATTAATAATTTTTTAAAAATAGACAAATTAATCTATGAATAAGGCAATTTAGTAAAATTGATATTAAAAGCAAATAAAAAGACAAGAATGGAATCTTGTCTTTTTATTATGATTGAATTTGTCTTATAAAACTTCGACTTTACCACCAGCTTTTTCAACAGCATGAATAGCTGTTTCTGAAGCTTTGTGAACTTGAACGTTTAATTTTTTACTTAAAGTTCCTTTTGCTAATAATTTAATAGGTAAGTTACGTTTAACAATGTTAGCTGCATATAAAGCTTCAATTGTTACTGTGTCATTTGCTTTGAAGTTTGATTCTAATTGTGATAAGTTAACAACTTGGTATTCAACATGGTTAACATTGTTAAATCCACGTTTACCAATACGACGGAATCAAGGAGTTTGTCCCCCTTCGAATCCTAATCTGTGTCCGCTACGTTTGTTTTGTCCTGATTGACCTTTACCAGCTTGTTTTCCTTTACCAGCAGCATGTCCACGACCTTTACGGTGTTTATCTGGTCTTGATCCTGGTGTTGATTTTAATGTATGTAATTTAATAGCCATTTTATAATAAATCCTTTACATCTTTATCTCTAATTTGAGCGATTTGTTCTGGTGTTCTTAAGTTTTTTAAAGCTTCAACTGTAGCTTTAACTGTATTTGATTTTGAACGTGATCCGTATGTTTTAGTAACAATATCTGTATATCCTGCTAATTCAACAACTGCTCTAACTGTTCCAGAAGCTATAAGCCCTTTCCCTTTAGGAGCTGGTTTTAGCATAACTTTTGATGCTAAGAATTTTGCATGAACTTCGTGAGGAACTGTTCCGTTTGTAACAGATACATTGATAAGGTTATTTTGAGCATCTTTGATAGCTTTTTTAATAGCATCAGGTACTTCATTAGCCTTTCCATGTCCAAAACCTACACGACCTTTTTTGTTTCCTACAACAACAAATGCTGAAAAGCTGAATCTTCTTCCACCTTTTACAACTTTTGTTACACGAGCAATATCAACTACTTTTTCGCTGAAATCTGGAAATGCATCTTCTCTTTGACGATTTGGTCTTGAGTCTTTTCTTTGACGGTTTGGTCTTTGGTTTGTTGCACCTGGACCTTTATTTGTAGCCTGGTTGTTGTTTTCTTTGTTTGCAAGAGGTTTTCTTGGAGCTCTTAGTACTTTTGTACCTTCTGCTTTAACTTCTTGAACTGGTTTTTTTGTATTTTCCATTAGAACTTAACTCCTTTTTCTCTTACTGCATCAGCAAATGCTTTAACACGACCATGGAATAAGTATCCACCACGGTCAAAAACAACTTCTTTAATTTTTAATTTGTTGATTTTATCACCCATTAAAGCACCTAAGTCTTTAGCAGCACTTACGTTACCTCCATAGGTTTTTGAATTTAGAGTTGATACTGAAGCTAATGTAGTTCCTGTAGTATCATCGATTAATTGAGCATAGAAGTTTTGGTGTGATTTAAAAACGTTTAAACGAGGTCTTAATGCTGTTCCTGAAATGTAGTGACGTAAACGTTGGTGTTTATTCACTCTAGCTTGATTTCTTGATAATTTAGCCATATTTTACCTTTTCTACAACTTCTATTTAGAAGCTGTTTTTCCTTCTTTACGTCTAATCACTTCACCTTTGTAAGCAATTCCTTTACCTGAGTAAGGATTTGGTGTTCTAATTGCTCTAACAACGGCTGCGAATTGACCAACACTTGCTTTGTCAATTCCACTTACTAATACTTCTGTTGCTTTTGGAACTTCAACTTTAACATCACTTGGAATGTTAACGCTTACTGTGTGTGAATATCCAGCAGAAACTTCTAAAGTTGTACCTTTAATAACTGCTTTATATCCAACTCCTTTAATCTCTAAATCTTTTTTAAATCCAACTGAAACACCTGTCATCATGTTTGAAATGTGAGCATTTGTTGTTCCATGTAGTTGTTTTGTGTGTTTTTCTTCGTTTGAACGAACTGTTGTAACTTGGTTATTTTCTATGTTAATTGTTATTTTTGGACTGAAAACTCTTTCTAAAGTACCTAATTTACCTTTTACAGTAACTTTTGTACCTGCTAATTCAACTGTAACTCCAGCTGGAATGTTTAGTACTCTATTACCAACACGTGACATATAAGTACCTATCAAATGTAAGCGATAACTTCACCACCTACATTATCCTTTCTTGCTTGTTTTTCAGTCATAACACCTTTAGATGTTGAAATAATTACTGTTCCGTATCCTGATAATACTTTTGGTAATTCTTCAGCTTTAACATAAACTTTAAGTCCTGGTTTTGAAACACGTTTAATACCAATAATAGCTGGTTGTGCTCCTTTGTATTTTAAAGTAACAACGATGTTTTTTGTTGCTAATTCACCTTCAACTGTATATGAAGAAATATATCCTTCTTGTTTGATAATGTCTAATATCTTAACTTTTTTATTTGAGTATGGAATTGATACAGTTTTATGTTTTCTTTGACTTGCGTTCTTAATACGAACGATCATATCTGAAATAGGGTCTGTTATAAACATAATTATCAGCTCGCTTTCTTCATACCTGGAATTTTACCTTCATGTGCAAGGTTTCTAAAGCAGATACGACATATTTTATATTTTCTTAATACAGCATGTGGACGTCCACATAATTCACAACGTGTGTAAGCACGAGTAGAGAATTTAGCAGGACGCTTTGCTTTAACGATAAGCGATTTTTTTGCCATTATTTATCTCCTTTTTTCTCGAACGGTACACCTAGTAGTTCTAATAAACTTCTAGCTTCTTGGTTTGATTTAGCGCTAGTTACTACTAAAACATCTAAACCTTTAATACGACGAATTTTGTCAAATTCAATTTCTGGGAAAATGATTTCTTCTTTAATTCCTAGAGCAAAGTTTCCACGACCGTCGAAAGCTTTAGGATTTGCACCACGGAAATCACGAATACGTGGCATTGCAACATTGATTAATTTTTCTAAAAAGTCTCACATTTTTTCTCTACGTAGAGTAACTTTACCCCCCATAGGCATTCCTTCACGTAATTTTCATGAAGCGTTTGATTTTTTAGCTACTGTTTGAAATGGTTTTTGTGCTGTAATTAAGGTTAATTCGTTAATTACTTCTTCGATTGCTTTTGAGTTTGATACTTCTTTACCTGCAGTCATATTGATCACTACTTTTTCAATTTTTGGAACTTGCATTATTGATGAGTAATTGTATTTTTTTTGTAAAGCAGGAACTGCTTTTTCTAAATAAACTTTCTTTAAAGACATATTATATTTCCTTCTTAGTTTTTTTAGCTATTCTTACTTTTTTACCATCTTTAAATGTGTATCCAATTTTTGAAACTTGAGCAGGAGCATTTTTAACAGCTTTTTTTGTTAAGAATGCAACATTTGAAACGTGAATAGCAGCTTCTTTTGAAGATATTGATCCTTCTGTATTTTGTTGTGTTGGTTTGTTGTGTTTTGTTACCATGTTAACATCTTTGATAATTACTGTTTGTGCTTTATGATTAACAGCTTGAATTGTTCCTGATTTCCCTTTGTTTCTTCCTGTTGTTACGTAAACTTGATCATTTTTCTTGAATTTAATTTTGTTCATAATTTCTAATCTCCTTTACTATAAAACTTCAGGTGCTAGTGAAACGATTTTTGGGAATTTTTCACGAATTTCACGTGCAACTGGTCCAAAAACACGAGTTCCACGAGGTGTTAAATCTTCTTTTAATAGCACAACTGCATTGTCATCGAAACGAATGTATGATCCATTGTCTCTTGATGTTCCATAACGACTTCTAACAACAACTGCTTTAACAACTTGACCAGCTTTTACCGCTCCGTTAGGAATGGCTTTTTTAACTGAACAAACAACTATGTCACCAATTTTAGCAACTTTTTTCTTACTTCCACCTAATATACGAATAACACCGATTTCTTTAGCACCTGAGTTATCAGCTACATTTGCTCTTGATAATTCTAAAAGCATTATTTAGCTCCTTCAATTGCTGCTTGTTTAACTGAAACTAATCTAAAGTGTTTTGTTTTTGAGTATGGACGAGTTTCCATAATTAAAACAACATCGTTTAATTTTGCTTCGTTATTTTCATCGTGTACTGCGAAACGTTTTGTTGATTTAAAACGTTTAGAGTATAAAGGGTGTTTTTTGTAAGTATCAACTGCAACTATAATAGTTTTTGGTGTTTTATTAGCTGAAACAACTGTTCCAGTTAATGTTTTTCTTGAATTTCTTTCCATAATTAGTTAGCTCCTTTTTCATTTAAAGCTGTAAGGATTTTTGCAATATCTTTTCTTAATTCATTAATTTTGTGTGATTGGTCTAGTGATCCTGTAGCATTTTTGAATCTTAATGTTCAAAGTTCAGCTTTAAGGTCGACAATTAATGTTCTTAATTCTTCAACGCTTTTTGATTTGATATCTTTATATAACATTATTTATCTCCTTCTGTAGTTGTAACTTCTTTTTGAACAATTCTTCATTTAACAGGTAGTTTGTGTCCTCCAAGACGTAATGCATCACGTGCAATATCTTCTCTAACACCACTAACTTCAAACATCATTGTATTAACTTTAACTGCTGTATATCATTTTTCAGGTGTTCCTTTTCCTGACCCCATACGAACTCCGATAGGTTTAGAAGTTTTTGAAAAGTGAGGGAAAATACGAATAATAACTTGTCCTTCACGTCCCATTCTTCTTGTAATAGCAATACGAGCACTTTCAATTTGTCTAGCTGTAACTCATGCACTGGTTATAGCTTGTAAACCAAATTCTCCAAATGAAACTTTGTTTCCTTTGTGAGCAACACGTTTATCGTGTTTTACCAAGAAAGGTTTACGGTATTTAGTTCTTTTTGGTTGAAGCATGTTTATCATCTCCTTCCAATATTTCACCTAGTGAAACTCAAACTTTAACTCCAATAGCTCCGTATGTTGTACGTGCTGTTGCAGTTGCATAATCAACGTTTTGTCTTAATGTATGTAGTTTCATTTCTCCTTCAGAATATCCTTCTGAACGAGCCATGTCAACTCCATTTAAACGACCACTAACGCTTGTTTTAACACCTTTAGCTCTTGAACGCATAGCATTTCTGATTGCCATTTTTTGTGCAGTTCTGAAGCTTTCACGGTTTTCTAATTTAACAGCGATCATTTCAGCAAGTAATCTTGCATTTAAATCTGGATTTTTTAACTCAACAACTTTAATGTTTAGTTTAATGTTTTTGTTTTTGATGAACTTAGTTAATTTTGTTGTTAATTCAACAACGTTTTTTCCTTCTTGTCCTAAAACTAAGGCAGGTTTAGCACTTAATAATGTAACAGTTACATGGTTATTTTGTGTTCTTTTAATTTCCACTTTACCAATTTGGTATTGACGTACTAACTTATCGAAAAATTTATAAATTTTGGCATCTTCAACTAATTGATTACCGAATTGAGCTTTATCAGCAAATCATGTTGTATTATGTGCTTTAGTAACTCCATAACGGAATCCATTTGGATTAACTTTTTGTCCCATTAGTTTCTTTCCTCCAATGTTATAGATAAGTGTGATGTACGTTTGAAGATTGAATAAGCTCTTCCTTGGCTTCTTGGTTGAAATCTTTTAAGTGTCGGTCCTTCATTAACCAATACTTCTTTAACAAATAATTTTGATGCGTCCATTCCATGGTTGTTTGTAGCATTAGCTACTGCAGAATTTAATAATTTTACAAATAATGGAGCAGCTTTTTTAGCTGTATTTTGTAATATACCTAAAGCTACTCTAACATCTTTTCCTCTGAAAAGATCTGCAACTAATCTTGCTTTACGTGCAGAAACACGTTGTAATTTAACAAGAGCTTTTGCTTGTTGTACTTGAATTTCTTGTTTTGCCATTATTTCTTCTTACCTTTATCTGATCCATGTCCTGTAAATGTTCTAGTAGGTGAGAATTCTCCCAATTTGTGTCCTACCATATCATCAGTAACATAAACTTCGATAAATTGTTTACCATTGTGAACAGAGAATGTTAAACCAACAAAACTTGGGAAGATTGTTGAACGTCTTGATCAAGTTTTAATAGGTTTTTTAGGAGCTTTTCCTTCAACGATAGCATCAACTTTTTTTAGTAAATGATCGTCAGCAAATGGACCTTTTTTAAGACTACGTGCCATTATTTAGCATCCTTTCTTCTTCTAATAATTAATTTGTTTGAAGATTTCTTAGTTTTTCTTGTTTTAACTCCAAGAGCTTTTTTACCTCATGGTGTAAGAGGAGCTTTACGTCCGATAGGTTGTTTACCTTCTCCCCCTCCATGTGGGTGATCTACAGGGTTCATTACTGATCCTCTAACTGTAGGTCTAACACCCATGTGTCTGTTTCTTCCGGCTTTACCTAAATTAACTAATAAGTGTTCTTCGTTACCAACAATACCAATTGTTGCACGGCAACGTGCTAAGATACGACGTGTTTCACCGGATTTTAGTCTTAACACTACGTATTTTCCATCATCATCTTTACCTAAGATTTGAGCTGAAGTTCCGGCACTACGTGCTATAACTCCTCCACCTCCAGGTTGCATTTCAATGTTATGAACATATGTTCCTTCAGGAATTGCTGATAAAGGTAATGAGTTACCTACAATAATATCTGCATTTTCTCCTGAAAATAAAACTTGTCCTACTTTAATCCCTTTAGGGGCTAAAATATATTTTTTTTCTCCATCTGCATATGCTAATAAACAAATGTTTGCTGATCTATTTGGATCATATTCAATTGTTTTAACTACAGCTGGAATATTATCTTTGTTACGTTTGAAGTCGATAAGTCTATAAAATCTCTTAACTCTTCCTCCGTGGTGTCTAACAGTAATTTTACCTGTATTGTTTCTACCTGCATTGTTCTTTAATATAACTAATAAAGATTTTTCAGGTGCATGTCCACTAAGGTTTTCTTTGTAGTTAAGAGTAGACATGTTACGACGACCGTTTGTAGTTGGCTTATAATGTTTAATTGCCATTTTGTCATACTCCTTGCTTAAAAATAGTTGCGGATCTTTCTTTTAAGCTTATAAATTCCGCTTTGTAACAAACTTTTAAAAGTTTATTTATTTGGTGATTATTCTCCACCAACTTTTCTTGTTGTTGTTTTTTTAGTAGCAACTGATTTAACAGCTTTTGAAGCACTTGCTTTTTTGTTTGCTAATTTTGCTGCTGCTCTTTTTTCAACATCGCTAACTTCTTTTTTAGCAGGTTTTTTAGCTTCTGCTTTTTCGTCAGCTTTTTGTGCAGTTTCTTCTGTTGGGAAGAAATTAATTGTGTTTCCTTCTACTAAAGTTACAATAGCTTTTTTGTAACGGTTTGTAAATCCATGGAAACGTCCAACACTTTTAGGTTTTTTGTCAACTTTAATTGTGTTAACTTTAGCAACTTTAACTTTGAAAATTATTTCAACTGCGTTTGCTATTTGATGTTTGTTTGCATCAAAAGCAACTTCAAATGAATAAACACCGTTTTCCATTTGTGCATAGGTTTTTTCGGTTAAAACTGGTTTTTTAATGATATCTGTTAATTGCATTATTTTGCCTTCCCTTCTAACACTTTAAGACCAGCTTGTGAAATAACCATAACGTCTGCTGAAACTAATAATTCAACTGAAAGTGAATTTGGTTTAACAGTAACAACGTTTGCTAAGTTAGCTGCCGATTTGAAAACTAATTCATCTTCTGTTACCACAAGAACGTGTCTAACATCGTTTAATTTTAGTTTTGTTAATTTAGCAACTAAATCTTTTGTAGAAATTTTTGATAATTTTAAATCATCAATTGCTACAGCTTTGTCGTTTGCTAATAATGTAAGTGCTGATACAAATGCAGCAAATCTTACTTTTTTGTTAACTTTTAATGAGTAGTTTCTTTCTGATTGAGGACCAAATGCTCTACCTCCACCTACGAATACAGGTGTTCTAAGAGATCCAGTTCTTGCTCTACCAGTTCCTTTTTGTCTTCAAGGTTTTTTCCCTGTTCCACTTACTTGTGCACGGTTTTTAACTTGGTGTGTACCTTGTCTTCTTGAAGCACGATCTGATAGGATTGTGTCAAAAATTGCTTGTTCGTAAATCTTTTCACTTGCAAATAATTCTGCAGGTAATTTAGATTCAAATGTAACTTTGTTAGCTACTGATTTAACAACTTCAACTTTTTGTGATTTTGCAACTGTTGGTTTTGCTTCTTTTTTAGGAGCAACTGGAGCTTTAACTTCTTTTTTAACAGGTGCTTTTGTTACAACTTCTTTTGCTTCTTTTTTAGGAGCAACAGGTTTAGCAACTTTTTTAACTGGAGCAGCTTTTACAGGAGCTTTTGCTTTAGGCGCAGCTTCAGTTTTTGTAGTTTTAACAGGAGCTTTTTTAGCTGTAGCTGTTTTTGTTTTTACTTGTTCTGCCATAACTATTTATCTCCTTCTTTTGCTTCATTTGCTTTTGCTTCAGTTTCTGCAGCTAATTTAGCTTCAGCAGCTTCTATTAAAGGTAATAATTCTCTTGAATTCATTCCAGCTGTAACTTCAACTTGTAATTTTTTAGCTTTTTCAACTAATTCGTTCATTAATAGAACTTCGTTGATATCAACTAAAACGATTGGGTTGTGGCTTGGCAATCCTTTAACACCTTCTTTAACCATAACAAATGATTTTTTAGGTCCTGGGATTGATCCTTTAATTAAAAGTAAATTGTTTTTTAAATCAACTTTAACAACTTCTAAGTTTTGAACTGTTGTTTTAACATTACCTAATTGTCCTGGCATTGTCATACCTTTAACAACTTTATTTCCGGCAATATCTCCAAGTGATCCTGTTTGTCTTACGGGTTGTGATCCACCACCTCCCCCGTGAGATTTAGGTCCTATGTGTTGATTGTGTCTTTTAATTGTTCCAGCAAATCCTTTACCTTTTGATGTTCCTGTTACATCAACAAGATCACCTACTTTAAAAATGTTTGCTTGAACAAGTTGTCCAAGTTCATAACCTGACATGTCACGAACTTCTTTTACGTAGCGCTTAGGTGTTGTATTAGCTTTTGCAAAGTGACCTGTTTCAGGTTTGTTTGAACGGCTTGCTTTCTTGTCAAAAACAGCTAATTGTGTTGCCACATAACCATTTTTGTCTGAAGAAAGAACTTTAGTAACAACATTTGGTTGAACTTCAATAACTGTAACAGCAACTCTTGTTCCTAATTCAGTATAAATTTGAGTCATACCAACTTTACGTCCTAAGATTCCTTTCATATTTTCTCCTTATGTTTAATATATAAACTTATTTTGTTTTAACTGTAACTTGAATCGCTACCCCAGCAGGTAGTTCAAGTCTTTTGATTTTGTCTGTAGTAGCATCAGTAACTTTAGTAACTACTATAAGTCTTTGGTGTGTTCTACTTTCAAATTGTTCACGACTTGGTTTATTAACGTGAACTGATCTTAAGATAGTGATTTCTTCTCTTTTTGTTGGAAGAGGAATTGGTCCACTAACTTCTGATCCTGCAGCTTTTGCAGCGCTAAAGATTTTTTTTGCAGCTTCATCTACTAAAGCGTGATCAAAACCTTTAACTTTGATATTTAATCTACTCATTGTTGTCTCCTTTGTTCATTTTGAACTTAGCTCCTCATAAAAACCTTATACGTCCTCAACAACTATTTTGGCGTATTAGCAACCTTATGAATCCGGGCTAGTTGCTTTTTAATTATAAGGATAAAAAAAATTTTCGGAAACAAATTTATCAAGATTTTTTTTGGTGTTTTATTCTAACAACTCTTTTTGGTGTATCGAATTAAAAACTAATTTCTAAAAAGGTTATTTTTTATTAATTTTTGTTCAATATTCTTATTTATTTATATAAATAGTTAAATAATATAAAATGTTAATATGAATAAAAAAATCTACAAAATTGCCCATCGAGGTTATTCAAGTTTATATCCAGAAAACACAAAGTTAGCTTTTTCAAAAGCTTTAGATTCTGGTTTTGACGGTGTAGAAATTGATCTACATTTGACAAAAGATAATCAAATTGTTATTATTCATGATAATAATACTAAACGTTTAACTGATAAAAATTTAGTAGTTAAAAATTCTAATTTAGAGGAATTAAAAAAATTAAATTTAGCAGCTAAATATAAAGAAATAGGTTTGTTTGAACAGATTTTAACTATTGAAGAATTTTTAGAATTGTACGTTAATAAATTTGACTTAATTAATTTAGAAATAAAAGTAACTAAACAAAAGATTTGTAAATTTGTCAAAATTCTTTTAAACAAATTATCCCCTTATTTAAATAATATAAATAAATTTGTATTTAGTTCATTTAACTACGATGTTTTATATGAGTTAAATAAAAATGATAAAAATTTAAAATTAGCTTTTTTATGCAAAACTAAAAAAGCTTTATTAAATATCAGTAAGTTTAATTTAAAAATAATTACTTATTTAGCACCTTCATTAAATTCATTTAGAATTAATAAAAAATTCTATGATTCATATAATAAATATTATTTATTTTGAACATTAAAAACTAAAAAGAGTTTTTTAAAATACAGTAAATTTTTAAATACATTTGGATTGATTTTACATAAACCATTCTGATATAAAAAGCAAAGAAATAATAAAAAATAAGAGAATTTTTCAATAGTAAATAATTTAGTTAAAATTCATATTCATCTTGTACATAGGTAAATATGTATTTTTATGTTGATTAACTTGGAAAGCAGATTCAAATAAGTTATTAAAAAATACACCAATAATTCTGGTGTATTTATTATTATTGTTTGGATTTTAATCATTCTTTTTACGTTTACTTCAAACAGTTGTTTCAATATAATTAATTTCTTCATTTGATAAATTATATTTTTTATAAAGTTTTTCATCGGTTCAAGTTTGATCAAAAGAAACTATTGGTATTAATGAAAAAACATTCGGTGGTACTTGTTGAGTAAATTTAAGTTGACCAAGTAAGAAATGGAAAATTTGGTATTCATATAACTGTAACAGCTGTTTCTTTCTTCTTCATTTTTAAAAGGCCCAACAGTTTGAAACGTTTGTGTACAAATTGATTCAAATTCGGGTTTTATTAAGTTTAATTTATCCTTATTTACATCTCCTTCTCCAACTGCTTTTCTCATAAATAATTTATATGAATTCATCAAGTTTTTATTCTTTGTAAAAATGTCTTTTTTTACGTATCCTACAAATTCTTTTGCATATATTTTTACATAATTATTATTTACTTTTACACTATTATATTCACTAAAATTTGAAAGTAATCCGAAAGGATTTTGAGATCCTATTAAAGATGAAAAATTCTCTTTTAAAAGATCATTAAAAACTTTTTTGATTATTGGTCTTGAATTTGAATATCTTATAACTGCTCCAATATTAAATTCATCAAGTTCTCTAAGGTCATAATTATCAATATTTTTGTCAATAAAATGGTATTCTGTTTTTTCTCATTTTTTTGTTTTTCAAAAAGTAAATAACAAATACCACCTTTTATTTCAACATTTGTAAATAGATCTGATTCTTCTTTATGATCAAAAATAGTTTTCAAATTTTTTGACTCTAAAACTCTTTTTCTAAATGTAGAAATTTCACTTTTTCCTCCGGTCATTCATCTAGAAGGTACAACCATGCTTTCGTATCTTGTGTTCAAGTCTAAACCTAATTCAATAAAATGTCCATACAAGGAGCTTGCATTATTTTGATTGTCTAAAATTGTGTTTTTTTCTTGATATGGTGGGTTTCCATCTATAACACTAAATCTCATATTGCTTTCTCCTTCTTCTTTTTGAAATATTTTACCTTGATGCATTGAATTTATAAATTCTTTTTTTGTATTTTTGCCTTTTAAAATTTTAGACAAATCAGTTTTATACCTAATATTAGTAGGTTTTTTACGATATCCAATTAAAGTTTTTTGAGTTATCGAACGAGCCATTTCAGAATTAGTAAGAACAAAAATTTGTTCTTTAACTATTTTATCTCAAAGTTCTATTCTCTGTTCTACATCTAAATCATTTTTATATACTTTTTTAAGTTCATTTTTATAAAAAGTATAAGTTATATATAGAGGATATAATCCTGTTTTAGAACCTGGATCAAGTATTTTTTCCCCTTGTTTAAAGACATTTTCGCTAAATCCTTGAATATCTTTGTAAACAGGTTCCTCAAGTTCTTGACTAAAATCATCATTAAAGAAAGTATATCCACCAACTGTATTGCTTAAGTGCATATTAACAACTCTTCAAGGTGTTAAGACAGTTTCTTTATCTGGATTTCTAAAGCTTGAGAATAACTCAGCTATTTTTTTAATTCTTTTAGTTGGTTCAAATTTATCAGCTAGTTCAGCTTTTTAACGAATATTATTTCCAGCACCAATAAATACTGTTTTGTCAAAATAGTACTTAATCTCTTTAAAATTTTGTTTTGTAACGCCTTTTGGCATAAATTCTTCTCAAAAATCATCTTTGATTAATTCGGTAAGATTGCTTAAGTCAAAATTTTCATCTAAGTAGTCATCCTTTCCATAAAACATTAATGGAAAACGAACTGCAATTGATCTTAATACTAATTTACTGTTTCTAATTTCTTTTAGTCTTTGATTTCTTGCTTTTTCTTCCTCTGTTTTAGGATGTTTTATTATCTCTAATGAATTTACAGTTTCGTTTTCAGAAATATTATTTTGATTTATTACTATAGATGTCTTAGGTTTATTACGTATAGAAGATTTAGAAATAGTATTTCCTATTCTAGTAATTAATTCTAAATCTAGATCAAATTCAATATTCTCTTTTGAAAAAATTCTATCATCATCAAAACTATTTGATGCAACACGATTAATAAGTGATCTTTTTATTTCACTTAAAATATATTTAACATCAGCATTTTTCATTATTGAACCTTTAATAGCTATTACAGGACAGAATTTTAGAAATTTAGTAATGTTCTCTTCTACTAATTTATCATTAGATCTATTATTATTTAACAAGTTAGCTGTTTTATTGCTTGCCATATCGTAAACAATTTTTAAAGCACGATCTGGAGAAAAATCAAAAACATATGCTTGTTCTTTTATAAATCCATTTACTTGTCATGGACTTTGAACTCTAAATATTGTTTGTAAATAACTTATTGCACTTGTGTTTTGTCCACCATACAACATAAATACCCCAGTTCAAGGACGAACAGTTACACCGGTGGTTAAACGTCCACACGATAAAGTAATTGTTCTTGTTTTTGAAGGATCATTTCCTATATGCGCATTTAAATTGTCTAAATGTTTTTTTTCAAGTCGATCTGCTTTTTCATCACCATCTCCAGCCACATTAATAATTTCAAACAAACTAAATATTTCATGTTTTTTTAATAGATCAGCTAAAGCTTTTGCTTCTTTTACACCTGGAAGCATTCATAAAGTATGCTTAAAGTACTCTCTAAATTCTTCAGTAGAAAATGGATAATTAGTGTTATTTTTAGTTTCTTTAAGATTGTATTGTCCAACTAACAAATCTAAGAAGGCTTTAACATCTTTTTGATTAATGAATTTACCAATGTGTTCTTGACTAGGTAAAAAAGGATCATCTTTGGTATAAACTTTAAAAAATTGTGTGAAGTTAAAATACAAGTCTTTTGTACTTATATAATCCATAAAATAGTCTTCTAAACCATAAGTTAAAATGTTTAAATTAGGAAGTGTTTCATATGGATTAGGATCTAAACTTTCTTTATATCAATTAAGTTTAGCCTCTTGTTCATCAATGTAATCATAAGTAAATCTTTATTCAGGACTAAAATCATTAATAATATTAAAAGGTGTTCCAGATAAATATATAAAGAATAATTTAGTTTTGAATTTTTTATCATTCTTTTTTAATTCTTTGTTTCTTTCTACTAAGGCTTTTATAACCTCAGTTCCTTTTTCGCTATGTACTCCTTCATGAGCTTCATCGATTAAAACTAAATTTCAAGGAATATTAAAAGCATATTGATTTTTATTAAATGCTCCTTTAGCTATTTCTGAACCTCTCAAATCTTGCATAGAAGCAAAATAAACAATTTTTTTATCTTGATTATCATTAACAATTTTTTCTAAATTTTCTTTACTATTTTTTCCTAAAAAAATATAGTTTTTAAAACCTAACCCACATGAATCAAATTCTTCTTTTCATTGTGTTTCTACATCAGGTCTATGAGTTAAAATTAAAGTAAATTTAGGAGCAATTTTTTCAACAGCATTTAAAATTGAAATTGTTTTTCCAAAACGCATTTTAGCGTCAAGCAAAAATTTATCATACTTATCATGATAACATTTTAAGATTTTTTCAACCGCTTCTCTTTGAGGCTTACGCAAAATAATAGGATTTGGCATTCCAGATATTTTCTTTTCAATTATTTTAAATTCATTCGATTTTGCAGAGTTAATAGCATTTAAAACATCTTCAAGTTTACAAATAAATCATTCAGTAGCAGAAGAATTATCAAAAATTTTACGTTTAAAATTTGACATTTCTAAAATTTTATGAATTTTTTTATCATCAAAAGTTACGATATTGCCACTATTGTCTTTATTGTTTAAAATTGCTAATTCAGTATGAAATAAATGATAAGTATTACCAGCAGTTCCGGTTTGTTCCAAAATCCTTTTATTTGCAACTTTGTTTAATATTTCATTATTAGCTTCAAGTTTTCAATCCCCTTAAAATATTTCAAACTAGTTTTTCCTATTTTTAAGCAACCTTCATGTTTATTATCATCTATTCAATAAACATAAATAACATTTATCTTTTTAGAAATAGGACTTTTAATAATTGAATCTTTTGTTTTTAATTTTTCTAACATATTATTTTTGTCCTTTATTTATGTAATTAATGTTTAAATTTAGTTTGTTAACAGATCTAGTGTTTTTAGTCATTATTTTCATCATACTGCATCCTAGTTTTAAAATATATAAATATTTTATCATTTTAACGAAAAAACGCCATAAATAACTATTTTATAGGCAAATTTAATTAAAATTCTCACATTGTTATTTTATAGTTAAATTTGCAATAATCTTCTTTTGATACCTCATTTAACTAGAGTTTAGTAAATAAGTAAATAAAAAATAAACTCCATAATCGACTATGGCATAGTCAATTAAGAGTCTATCGAATTAACCAATTTAAATTATTATTTTAAATCTTTAGGATCAGCAATTATTCTTTTAACTTCATCTCATAAGTTTTTATATGTGTTTTTGAACCCAAATGGTTCTAATCAACCACCATATTCAGAATTACCTGAAATTAAAACATATGATTGATTTCACTCTAAATCACTTCATACACCTTTTGTATATTTACGTCCTTTAGCTCCAGTTGGGCTTAAGAATAAGTCTTTCATTTTTGCTTCACTTGATTCAAATAAAGCTACTCTTTCATCGTTTGATTTTCCTTTAGATGCTTCATCAAAAAAGTCATTAAAGTTATCACCAATCTTCATCATTACACGAAGTTTAACGGCATCACCATCTTTTTCATCGCTAAAGTTTCAACCTACAGTATTATCACTAACAGCATTCATTCTCATATTTTTTAAAAATTGTTTTCCAATTCCTTCTGCTATTAATGTATTAGGTCATGAAATTCATGGTTTAGCTTCAAATTTATCTGTTACTTCAATTTTTGCCACTGCTTTTAATTCATCTTTAGTAACTTTTGTAGCTTCTTCAGATTTCATTGTTTTATACTTATCAAAAATTGTTGCTTCTTTAGGTACATAAGGTGTTGCACCTCTCATTCAGAATTGTCAATTTTTTAGATATTCTTTTTTAATTCCAGCTTTTTCTAGATTTAATTTTACTGCATCTCTAACGGCTGTAGATTGTGACATATCTGAGTTATACATTACAACACCACCTTTTTCAAAAACATGGTTAATAAACGCAATAGCACCAGGTGTTGCTTTTCTTATTCCTTTTAAATCATATTTTTCTTTATCAGCCGGATTAAATCCTCCAACAGTCATAGCATTAGCTTCTGTAAAGTCATTGCTTAAAACTGTTTCATCAATGTCCATAAAAACTACTGGAATGAATTTACCATTATCTGGGTTAGAAACTTTACCAGTTGTTGAATCAACTTTTGCTAAATCTAACATTGATTTCATTTTTTCGTCTTTTATCAAATTATCAAATTTGACTTTAGCAAAAGCATAATCTTGTTCTCTTCCGATTCTTGATTCAGCACTTTTTATGTATCAAACTACTGATCCAATTTGTGCTGCGTCTTTATTTAATTTATCTATTAAAACTGCTTTTTCATCTGCACTTAAAACACTTTTAATATCTAAACTATCAATCAATTGTGCTTTTTGCACTTTTGATAATTTTTCAATTTTTTCATTGACAAATTTTACTTTGTCAGTATCAGCTAATTTATCAAAATCTGCTGATTCCACATTTTTAGTAGTGTTACATGAAATAGCAGCAACGCTTAAAGCACTTATGGCTGGTAAAATAGCTCCTGCTAATCATAATTTTTTGTGAAATTTCATTATTAATTTACTCACTTTCGGGTATGAAATAGTCCATACAATTTAAAGTATATTACTATTAAAAAAAATTGATATTTTTTAAATTTATAAAAAAAATAAGTGGAATATTTTTCCACTTATCTGCTATTTATCTAGTTCATCAATTCTTGATTGGTGTCTTCCACCTTCATATTGTGTTGCTATGTAATCATCAATCATTTCAAAAGCTTTTTCTTTTTCAATTTGTCTTCCACCAAAACATAAAACGTTAGCATCGTTATGTAATTTTGCTAAGTGTGCATCCTCAACACTTGTTACTCTTGCTGCACGAATGTGTTTATGTCTATTTAGTGCATATGAAATACCTAAACCTGTACCACAAACTCCCACACCAAAATCAACTTTATGCTCATCTACATAATTAGCAAGTTCTTTTCCTTGTGTTGCATATGAAACTGATACTTTATCAGTATCTGGTCCTAAATCAACTGTTTCATAGCCTTTTTTGGCTAAGTAATTTTTGATATTTTCTTTTAATTCAAATCCAGCATGATCGCTAGCTAAAGCTACTACTTTTTTCATAAAACTCCTTAATTTATTTAATTTTACAACATTGTAGAATAAATATTCAAAATAATACAAAAACTAAGTTTTTCCTTTTATTGTTCTTTATTAGTAAACTTATCATTTATTAAAAAAAATATAATGTGAAACAAATAGACTCAAAAGAATGCTCGTTACTGGTTATAAAATATTTTTATGATCGCTTTTATCAAAAAAGCATACCTATTGAAATTCTAAAAAGCAATGCTGATTATGATGAAATAGGTATAAAAATTGACCAAATAAGCTTATTAGCAGCAAAATACGGTTTAAATTTATCAGCTTATAAATGTGATTTTAAAAGCCTTTTAGATCTTGAAAAAAGTGAATATCCTATTTCTATAATAATCAATAGAAATGATTTTTTGCATTTGATTGTAATTAAAAAGAAAATAGCTAATCATTTTTTAATTTATGATCCAATTGATGGTCATATTTGACTTAACCATAGAGATTTAAGTAAAATTTATGTAAAATTAATAGTTACATTTAAAAAACAAAAATATTATGTTCCAAAAAAATATTCATTGGTTTCTAATTTAGGTTTTTCATTACCTTATTTTTTAGTCACATTAATCTTTTTAATTTCAAAATTATTGAGTCCATTATTAGCGAGAGTTTTACTTTCAAACATTTATTATTCATTTGAATTTGAACCATTAATAACGCTTATTTTATTATTTATTTGATTTGCCATTAGTACTCAAATTTTTTACACAGTTTCATATAAATTAATTAATAACTTAATTATTAAAAAGATAGAATTTAACGCTTCTAAATATATAGAAAAAATTCAACAAAATCCTTTAAAAACTATATTTAAATATAATGATAATGAACTCTTAAATCGTTTTAATGCCATAAAATCTGTTGAAGAATTTCGAGTCACTTTTTTAAGTAATGTAATAATTGATTTAATCTCTTTACTGGCTTCTTTTTTCTATTTGTATTATGCTAATTTGGTTGTCTTAATTATTGTTTTTTCATATGCATTTATTTCTTTATTAATTGGTGTATATATCAATATAAACATAAATTTTTATTCCAAACAAATAGAAGAAAAAAATACACTAGTTAATTTAGATTTAATCAATATTTTTAATGAATATCGATATAACTCTAGAGATTTTTTGATTAGCAATATAAAAAATAAATACTCAAAAAATTATCAAGAATTAAATAACAAAAATTCTATTTTAAGTTCAAAACTAGATTTTTGAAATTCTATTCACTCAGTAATTAATACTTTAATACCTTTTATTATTTATTCAAGTGCTATATATTATTATTGAACACAAAAACTGCCTTTATATGAATTTATTATCTATCTAAGTGGAATAAATTTATTAAGTGAGCCTTTAAAAGGTATTAATAGCAAAATAACAATATTTAATAAAAATAGAATTAATCTAAGCATTATTGAAACATTCAATATAAAAGAAAAGATAAATAAAGAAAACATAAAACTAAAAAATAATTTATCAGAACTAAATGTAAAAAATTTAAAATTATTTTTAAAAGGTAAATTAATCTTAAATATAAATAATTTAGTTATAAAAAATAACGTTCACCTGATTGGAAAAAATGGAATAGGAAAGTCTACTTTTTTGAAACTATTATCTGGTTTTTATGAAGAATATGAAGGAAAAATTATTTTAAAAAATAATCAAAATAGTTATGATTTAGAAAAAACATATTTAAATAATTTTTATTTAAGCAATGAACAATATTTTTCAGACATTAAAATTATTGATTACATAAGTGACTTTAAAAAAATAAATGAAGATGTAATTGATCAAATTTTTAATAAATATCAAATTTATGATTTACTTGAAATTAGCAAAATAGACCTACAGAAGACAATGCTAAATAATGCAAATAATTTATCAACTGGCCAAAAAAGAATTGTTTCTTTTTTAAAAATTATTTTAACAAAACCTGATTATATTTTTTTGGATGAAGCTTTTGAAAATATACAAAATGACATATCTAATAAAATTAAAAACGTTTTAATTTTTGAATTAAACAACAGTACTTTTGTAGAGATATCACATAATAATAATTTTGTTCACTCTAATGTAGAAAGGATAAATTTTGAAAAAATCAACAATGTTTAAATTTGTTTTTTTACTTGTTTTGTTACTTATAATAATTACCGTTTTTATTTATTTAATTTTTAAAATTTCAATTCCAATTTATAAAAAAACTTTTGTTTATCAAGATAATGGCAAATTTTATTTAAACAATATTTTTAAAAGTGAAGAAAAAAATATTCCAATTATATTAAGTTCGAAAAACACTTTTTACCAATATACCTTTGATATAGTTAAAATAGTAAATAATAAAACACAAATAATTTTAAATCAAGAACCAAAAATATTTTTTGATTTTCAAAAAGGTGTTGAATCTTCTGTCTTTGTTTACTACACTAATCTATTCGATATCTTTACTAAGTAAAACCTTGGATATGTTAAAATGTTATTATGAATAATAACACAAAAAAAATCGAAATTTCTTACATGAACCATAGAAAATATAAATTCCAATTTAAAAATGAATTTGAAAAAATATTAACTAATTTAAAAACCTTTTTCTCTATAGACAAGCCGGTTATGGTCGATGTTTGTTTTGTAAATAACGATCAAATGAGAAAATTAAATTGAAAACACCGTGGAAAAGATTATCCAACCGATATTCTTTCTTTTGGTTTTGAAGATTCATTAATCAATGAGCAATTACCTTTTCTACATTTAGGTGAATTAGTCATCTCAGTAGATAAGGTTAAAGAACAAGCTTTAGAATTTAATCATTCTGAAAAAAGAGAATATTGCTACTTGTTCACTCACGGGCTTGTTCACTTAATGGGCTATGATCATGAACTAGAAAACGAACGAATTCATATGAACAACATGGTAGAAGAAATTTTTTCACCATTAAACATTACAAGAGAGGATAAATAAATGAATAATAAAAAATTAAAAGAATTGTTATCAAAATCATATTCTCCTTATTCTAAATTTAAAGTTGCTGCTATAGCAATCGATAAAGATAATAAAGAATATTACGGAGTAAACGTTGAAAACGCTGCATATCCATCTGGTTTATGCGCTGAAAGAAGTGCATTATTTGGTTCTGTAGCATATGGAGGTAAAGTAGGTGAGTTTAAAGAAATTCATATTATTTCACAATTAGATGATTACATTAGTCCATGTGCCGGTTGTAGACAAGTCATGACTGAATTTATGCCTGACGATGCTTTAGTTTACATGTATAAAAATAACGCAGTTGACTTTAGAAAAGTTACTATAAAAGAATTGATTCCTTATCCAATTAGAAACGAAGATATATTTTAATGAAAGTATGTTTTTGTACTATCATTGGTAGACCCAATGTTGGAAAAAGTAGTTTACTAAATGCTATTTTATCCTACAATTTATCTATTGTTACTGCAACTCCTCAAACAACTCGTGATCAAATAATGGGCGTCTATAATGAAGAAGGTTATCAAGTTATTTTTACCGATACACCTGGAATCCACAAACCAATCAATAAACTTGGTGATGCATTAAATAAAAATGCTTATGACACTTTAAAAGAAAACGATTTAGTTATTTTTCTAAGCCCAGGCGATGAAATGCTAGGTAAGGGTGATTTAATGATTTTAGAAAATATTAAAAACATAGAAAACAAAATTGCTATAGTTTCAAAAATTGATAAAATCAAAAGCCAACCAGAACTTTTAGTTGAAAAAATAGAACGTTTAAACAATTATAATTTCAAACAAATAATTTCAACTTCAACATTTAACGACAAATCAATTTCATCGTTAATTGAAATAATAAAAACTTTTGCTTATGAAGATAATGCCTATTATGATGAAGATTTTTTAACTGATAAAACAATGCGTTTTTTAGCAAAAGAAATTATTAGAGAATCAGCAATTAATGCTTTATATGAAGAATTGCCTCACTCTATTGCAATTGATATTGAAGACTTTATTGAAAGTGAAGATTCAATAGAAATAAATGCATATATTTATGTTAAAAAAGATTCCCAAAAAGGCATGGTTATAGGTGAAGGCGGAAAAAAAATAAAACAAATAGGAATGTTAGCTCGTAAAAAAATATCTGCTCAATTTGACACAAAAGTTAACTTAAACTTAAGTGTTAAAGTTGCTAAAAAATGAGTAGATGATGAAAAAGCAATCAAAAAATTTGGTTATTAAAGAAATATTACTTTTAACTAATTAATTAAAATATTTTATCTATAATTTAATACGAAAGGAAATAAAATGATTTCAAAATTAACAAATACTCGTAATAGTGATCAATTATTAAAAGCCGTTTTTAAAGGAGAAGAATTTCCAAAAACAGTGCTAGAAACAAAATTAGCAGTAACTGATTACTTTTCATCTCTTGAATCTCTAGTTTTCATGGGAGAAAAAAAAGATTTTAAACTAGAAGATGTAACAACATTAGCAAAAACTTTAGCTAAAAGCGCTCAAAGAAACTACCAAGTTGACCTAGACACATTTGTAACCGAATCAGTTACATTAGCTCAAGTTGTTAAAGCTTTTGTTGAAGCAAATAATTACACAAAATTCAAATTATGAAACTTAAAAACTAAAAAGAAAGAAGTAGAATACACACTTTCTTTATTAACCAAAAAATCAGAAAAAGAATATTCTGAAGCTTTAAATGAAGCTCTAGTTTTATCAAATGCACGTAACTTTGCTAGAGAATTACAAATCATGCCTCCAAACGTATGCAACTCAGAATATTTAGCACAAGTTGTAGAAAAAGAAGCTTCAAAATACTCAAACTTAAAAGTAACTGTACACAACAAAAAATCAATTGAAGAATTAAAAATGGGTCTTTTACTATCGGTTAATAGAGGAAGTATGTTTGAACCTAGAGTTGTAGTTATTGAATATACAGCAAATCCTGAAAGCAAAGAAAAAACAGTTCTAGTTGGAAAAGGAATTACATTTGACTCTGGTGGATACAATATTAAAACCGGTAGAAACATGTTAGGAATGAAATTTGACATGTCAGGTTCAGTTATTGTTGCATCAACATTGATGGCTATTGCTCAATTACAACCTAAAGCAAACTTTTCAGCAGTTTTATGTATTACAGATAACAGAGTAAACGGAGATGCTTCATTACCAGATTCAGTATGAGTTTCAATGAATGGAAAATCAGTAGAAATTAATAACACAGATGCTGAAGGTAGATTAGTAATGGCCGATGGTCTTACTTATGCAATTAGAAAATTACATGCAACAAGATTGGTTGATGTTGCAACATTAACTGGTGCAATTTTAGTAGCATTAGGGTCTACATATACCGGTGCTTGATCAACTACAGAAAAAGGTTGAGACGACTTATCAAAAGCTGCTAAACAACAAAATGAACTTGTTTGAAGAATGCCATTAGATGAAGCATTTGGAAAAGAAATTAAAAACAGTCACGTTGCTGATCTAAAAAATACTGACTTAAGCGGAAATGGTGGAGGATCTTCATCAGCTGCTATGTTCTTAAAAGAATTTACAGAAGGTGTTGAATACATTCACTTAGATGTAGCTGGAACAGCTGATTTAGGTGGACAACCTACAGGTGTAATGGTAAAAACATTAGTTCAAATGGCTTTAAATAATAAATAAATCACAATTTATAAAATAATGATGATCAGGTTCTGATCGTCTTTTATTTTTTTCCGTTTTTCACTATATATAAGGCAAAAAAATAATTTAGTCTTATTCAATAATGCTCTATAATATATTTATAAAACATAGAGAGTATGGTAGTTTAACAACAATGACCATTGCCAACCTGCGTACTACGTAAGGTGGATAGTTAGGAAGATTTATCTTTAACATGTAATCAACTTAATCTCTCTAAATAAAAGAAATATAAGAGGGAAAATATGAAAAAATTATTTACAAGTGAATCAGTAGGAAAAGGTCACCCAGATAAAGTTTGTGACCAAATCTCTGATGCAATTTTGGACGCTTATTTACTAGCTGATCCATATTCAAAAGTAGCAATAGAAACATTAGCAAGTGGACATAAAATTATGATTGCTGGAGAAGTATCTTCGCAATTAAAAGACTTAGACCATGTTGCTATTGCAAAATATATATTAAATGACTTAGGTTATTTACAACCTCACACAGAATTTTATTTAGACATAAAAGCTCAAAGTCCAGATATTGCAATGGGTGTTGACTTAGAACAAGGAAATATTGGTGCTGGAGATCAAGGTTTAATGTTTGGTTATGCAACTAACGAAACAAAAGAATTAATGCCTTTAGCAATTATGATTGCTCATAAACTTGTTAAAAAAGCTGAAGAACTAAGAAAAACAAAAGCTTTTAAATGAGCTGGAGCTGACATGAAAAGTCAAGTTACATTAGATTATAGCGATCCAAAAAAAACAAAAATTGACACTATATTAATGTCAATTCAACATACTGATGATTATGCCAAAGACAAATTTAACGAGTTTGTTAAAAATAAAATTATTCTTCCTGTAATTTCAGAATATGGATTTAAAAAAGTCGAAAACAGAATTTTAATTAATCCTACCGGAAATTTTGTTATAGGTGGACCTATTGGTGATACTGGACTAACTGGTAGAAAAATAATTGTTGATACTTATGGTGGTTATGCAAGACATGGTGGCGGTGCATTTAGTGGTAAAGACGCAACTAAAGTTGACAGAAGTGCAGCTTATGCAGCTAGATGAATTGCAAAAAATATTGTTGCTGCAAATTTAGCAGACCAAGTAGAAATCCAATTAGCCTATGCCATAGGTGAATCCAAACCTGTATCTATCTTAGTAAACACATTCAATACTAATAAAATTTCAGAAGAAAAAATAGCTCAAGCAGTAAATCATATCTTTGATTTAACTCCAAAAGGAATTATTGAGAGTTTAAAACTAAGAAAACCTATTTTCTTACCAACAGCAGCCTTTGGGCACTTTGGTAGAGAAGAAAAAACATTTACATGAGAAAAAACAAATAAAGTCGAACAACTATTAGAATTTGTCAAAAACAACTAATTCTTAAAGCAAGATTTAATCTTGTTTTTTATTATTTTTTTAAAAAATATTTTTTAATAAATATTAACTTTTATTTTTTTCTATTTACTTTTTTGCCTATATTATAGAAATTAAAAAAATTAATTTAATAGTATAATAATAAATAATTATGCAAAAGAAAAAGATAGTATTAGCATGCGATGAATGCAAAAGAAAAAATTATTCAACTAACAAAAGTGCTGGAAATGTTGAAAGAGTAGCAATTAAAAAATATTGTACACTTTGCAAAAAACACACCTTGCACAAGGAAGAAAAATAATGGTTAAAAAAGAAAAGACAACAAAAACAAAAAAAGATAAACCTAAAAAGTATTATTTAAGAAAATTCTTTTTAGACATTAAAAGAGTCAGATGACCTTCATCTAAAAACAACTGAAGTTCAATGACTAAAATTATCATATTTACCTTAATACTAGTACTTTTTGTATTTAGTGTTACAACTTTATTTGCATATATTTGAGCAAAACTACACATTGGAATATAGGAGAGTTATGGAAAGATTTTATTGATATATGGTTTCAACAGTTTCTGGAAAAGAAGATAAAGTTGTTGAAGCTTTAAGAAATCGTATTATTGCTGAACAGGTTAACCATTCTTTTGATTCAACAGCTACTGACGCTGGAGCATTTAAAGTTTTTAGAAAACCTGTTTTATCACCAAAAGAAGCAGAAAAAAAACAAAAAGGTGAAGACTATAAAGTAAAATGAGTTAACATGTACCCAGGTTATATTTTTATAAAAATGGATATGACCGATGAAGCTTGATTTGTTATCCGTAACACTCAATATGTTACTGGATTAATAGGTTCAAGCGGTAAAGGAGCTAAGCCTACACCGGTTCAAAACAAAGAAATTAAAAAATCTCTTATTCAAGAACAAAAAGCTCTTGATGATTTTGAATCAGGAAAATATTTAGTAACTTTCAAAGACGGTGAAATCGTAGAAGTTATTGATGGTCCATACCAAGGTGAAAAAGGTCCAATCTCTCAAATTGACCATGATAAACAAACAGCTGTTGTTATGATTGAATCATTTGGAAAACAAGTTTCCGTTGAAATTGAATATAAATATTTAAAATCAGACAATTAATAGACTTGCGTAAATGCAAGTTTTTTTAATATGCTTGTTCAAACAATAGCATATTCTTATGAAAAATTAGAAGATATGATACATAATTTTTATTTCAAAAATAATTATGTTTAGCATTTAATACTTATATATTATTATATATTTATAAATATTTAGAAAAGAGTAGTTATGAAATTAAAAACATTAATCCAAAACTTCGAAGTTGACTTTAAACAAAAATTAACTTTAATAAACATTTTAAAAGCAGTACTTTTAGTAGCTTTATTTGCTTTTAACATGGCTTTGTTAATCACTTTTGAAAAGTCCTTCTTTAGGTTTAACGCCCCAAATAACTCGTTATACTATGTTTTATATACAAATTCTAACTTGTGATATCAAACAAATATAGTCTCTATAACGTCCTCATTGATTTTTTATTTAATTATTGTTTCAACATTATTAAAAAATTCAATGAACTTAACAGAAAGTAGAAGCGGAATAAAAAAATATTTACCATTTTATTTTATTTATCTATTTTTCTCAATTTCAGTAATGAGTTCATTCTTTTTACTCGATAAAATCCATGTTCACTTAAATAGTTTATATGTTGTTATTATTGTTTCAGTAGTTTATATCATGTTAAATGTCTTTAACATTATTGTTAAAAAACTAATTCAAGCTGACAAAATTTATCCTATGGAACATGAAAAATCTTGATTATATATAGCAATGTATATTTTCAGAGTTATCCTATACACCTTGATTGCATTACTAATTCATTTTTGAACTGACTTGCATATTGGAAATAAAGCAATCGATGAAAGTGCAGTAGTAATACAAATTAAAAACTTTTTCCAAAGTGGTACAGCAACAAGTATTTTTATATTTGCAATGCTAATAACAGTGATGATTGTTTTACTAATTGGAGCAAACATCAACACTATTTACAAACTTTTAAAAAGATATTATGTAACACAAAAATTCAGTACATATTCATCATTTCTAGTTGTAATAATTTTCTCTTTATTAATTTGAGCATTTATTCATTATGGACAAATAAAATCAAGTTATCAAATTATGGCAAGTACACCCGTTACTTGACCATTGCTAGTATTTCCAATTATTTTATTTGCTCTACTAGTGTATGTAATTGTTACAACATTTAAACCGTTAGTAAAAAATCAAGTACTAAGAAAAATATTAAATTCATGTATTTTATTATTTGCTTGATTATCAGTTGGAGTTCTTGAAGCCTTTAGCAATAGCGACTTTTGAATTTCAAACACTCACTTAATTCTAGCTATATTAGTTACAATCTTTGTAATATTTAGAGAATTAAGAATAAACAAAACCAGCATTATAAACATTAACTTATTGCTATTAACACTTGTATTTATTGTTATTTATACCTTTATTGCAATTTTCAAAATTGATCTACTAAACCAAGGTAATTATTCAATATATATTAAATATTTAGGTCTTAAATTAAACGATATTTTTATGGTCTTAATTTGCCTAACTACCCTTGCACTTGTAATATACAACTCAGTGCCAATCTTGACACTTGCGATTAGCAAAACTGATGTCGAACTAGAAAACGAACAAAAACCTACTACAAAAAAGGTAACTAAGGAGTAAACATGAAAAGAAAATCTAAAGTACAACAAGCAGAAATTGAAAGATTCAACGACACACAATATAAAGACTATTCACAAGAAAAAGAATTTGTTTCATTTCAACAAATCGTAAATACAGCTTTATTAGTAAATAATATTTCAAGAGATTCAGATATTTATAAATCATTTCTTAAGAAAATTGAATTAGCAACAGAAAAAAACTTAGAAGTTGTTTACAGCGGTTTTACAATTTCATGAATTACAAGTAGAAAATTTGCAAAAGTTAAATTAATACCTACAATCGTTGAAAAAGAAACTCAACACAGAAACAATGTTAACTTCAGCAGTGGATTTGACTTAGAACTTGGAGAATTTTTCCAAGAATTCAACGCAATTATTAAAGACTTACTTTATTCAAGAAAAAGAAAAGTTGAAGTATTTCCAAAAATGATTGTTTATTTAGCTCTAGAAACAAATTCTTTAAAAATTGCTTTTGATGAATCGGTAGCTAAATAATGGATCAAAAAAAATTAAAACAAAAATTAAATGTTTTAAATAGTTCCCAAATGGTTTTAGAGGTTGAAAAAAGTTTATCACTACTAACAATTTTTAAACTATCTAAAGCCTTAAACATTAACATGCATCGTGCATATAGAAACAAAAGAAATATTGATTATGTTTCAGGACTAATTAATTCAACTCATGATTATCTATATGATCGTACATTAACAACAAAAGCTAGCTTATGAATTTATGTTACTGAGGTTGAAAAATACGAAGTTGATGCTTATACAAGATATGAAAAAGTAATTTTAAAAAGAAAAACTAATGATGATATTTTTATCACAATAGGTACACGGGCAAATAATTTTGCAAAAACAAATAATTTAAAAACACTACAAACTTTTGAATCAACTGAAGATCAAAATTTAGTTCTTAAATTAATATCAATTATCAAAACAACCTATAACACAGGTCAATATAGTTCTGTTAGAATGGTAGTAAACTCAAATAAAATTCATGATAGATACATGAGCATTGTTCCAGTTAACCAAGTTCAAGCTTCATTTTGATCTTATGATGGCGACCAAAACCAATTAAAAATTGATAAAAAATTTATTTACCCAAATGCAGATAGTTTTATTGAAAACGAAATTAACAACTATTTAATGTATATAGTTCAATCATTATTAATTGAATCATCATTCTATACAGCTAAAAATAAATTAGTTTCAGAAAATAAACTATTAAACAAAATTGAAGACGACATTTTTACAATCAAGAGAAAATTAGCAAGAATCAAATCTGAAAAGCAAATCGAAGAAATTGTTATGTTAGCAAAAAACAAAAGCTTTATGCAAGCTATAGAGGATAAAAATGAATAAAACTAACGAAACTTATTTTAAAGAAATTTTATTTTCTTCAGTAACACATGAAAGAATAAAATTCAATGATGCTTCCTTGCTTCTTAACAAATCTCTTATTGACCAATGAAGTCAATTCAACAAAAACTCAATGGGTTCATTCAACTTTATACTTGTTAAAATCAAACAAGGTAAAGTTAAAGAAGATCTTTACTTTATTTTAGAAAACGCAACTTTATATTCTACAGAAAATAGACTTGACATTTATGTTAGAGAACTTCCTGAAATTTATAAAGGAAAAGCAAAAATTTCTAAAACACAATACAAACAAAATTCAAAACTTAAAGCACTTTTAAGAAAATTAAAAATTTTAAATGACTTAGAAATAAGAATTAATCAAAGTGTTTCAGTTGATGAACTTGAAAAACAAAAATATAAATTGGAAGCTATTGAAAACTTTCAATTGGTAAAGGAGTAAAAAATGAAAAAGAAAAATAAAATTTTGTTACTTGGCACATTTTCTGCTCTAAGTATTACAAGTGCCTCAGTTGTTGCTGCAAGCTTAAATTCTAAAGAAACTAAAACCGTAACTAACTCATTTATTGAAAGTGCTACATTTTTACATAGTGAAGCCAATGGAGCAAACGACAATGGGGCAACACCAGCACCAGCAAGTCCTGCTACACCTGCTCCTGCAAATGGCGCAACAACTGTACCAGATCCAAATGCACCTAAGCCTAAGCCAGAACCAGTTTTAGCAGTAGATTTTAAGGATTTCGAAGGTGAAATGAATAGGGTTCTTAAAGAAGAAATGAAAAAGATTCTTGATGCTGCTAAAGTAATGATTGAAACCAGAATTAGCGAGTTAAGCAAGGATGGTGTATACCCAACTGAAGAAAAATTTGCCTTAACTCTTTACGCTAAAGCTGTAAAAGATTATTATGATACTGTTTTTTCTAAATTAACTTCATACGATGAATTATATAAAGCCGGTTTTAGAATGGTATTCCCTAAAATGTACGCAAAAAGTGAAAAATACATTTTAGGAACCGTTAAGTATAATGGTCAAGAATTTGACCCAATTGGAATGGGGCAAGCTGATCCATATGATTATAAATTTTTAGAAAAAGATACTCCTGAATTTAAAGATAAAGATGGTAAGCCAATTAAAAATGAAGTAAAAACTGACGAAAAAGCAAAATTTGAAGTAAATTCAACATCAAAAGCTGAATATGTAAAACTTGTTACTAATTACTTCCAAAGTTTTGGTAAACAACTTGAAGGAATTTTCTTTGAAAAAACTGATTCTCCAGTGTATGGAAAAGACTTTAAAATTTCTTTTGATAAAATTGATAAATCAATCGGTCTTTACAACATTAAACCTGAAAATTACAATGATTGAAATGCTTATATTTCTGAAAAAGTTAAAGTTAGATTTACTGAATTTGACTTAAGAGAAAATGAAGCATATCACCAAGAGCAACAACAACAAAATCAACCAGTTATTCCTCCTCAACCTGTTGATTTTCTACCTGATACAACTGAAAAAGCAAAACCAGTTAACCCTAATATTGAAAACATACCACCGCTAGAACCATTGTTAAACCCAGAATTAACTAGTTCAGACTTTAACGGTGGATATGAAGGTGTTATTGGTTCTTGAAATTCAGACCCAAACTTAGTTGCAACAAAATCTAAAAAATGATTCTGATTCCAAAACCCTATTAACATTAGATATGAATATACTGTGACAAATTTAGCTATTTCAGAAGGAAAACATATTGCTACAGTTGAAATATCAGATAAAGCAAATTTAAATAGTAAAAGATTTTACAACATTATAGTTAACTTTAAAAAGTACACTCAATCACAAGCAAAAGCTAGATACACAATGTATGAAACATTTAGAGGAATTTTCAAATCTATCTATGATGCATTTAAATTGGACGAAAAGATCGACTACAATACAGTACCAGATCAACATTTAAGATTAGATTTATTTAACGCTGTTTTCTTAGCTATTAAATCATTTGAACTTAAAGAATTTACTGATGCTTATAATAAATTAGCGGCTACTGTTGGAAATGCTGATAGATATAGAGCGGCAGTTGCTGATCCTACAAGACAAAAAGATGAATTAGATAAATATAATAATTATTTAAAAGAAAACACAACAGCTCTAATTAGTCGTTTCTTAGAAGCAAGAGGGATTAGAACAGGAAAAGAAATAGCAACTGATAATCCTCGTACATTTTGAGAATTTCTTTCTAAATCGCTAGAATTTGCTATCAATGGTGAACCATTTAAATTAGATAGCGGAGAATATAGAACATTAAAACTTAGACAACACTTAGAAGACCCTATTTGAAAACCTAAATTTAAAAAATTCTTTGAAGAAGTTAATGCAACTGATATTGACTTATCAAAAACATTTTTAGCACTTCAAAAAGATGCACTTAATTTAAGAAAAATGTCAACAGAATTCTTTGTTTCACTAGAAGATAGAATAGCAAAAATTAAAACAGTTTATGATGGATTTTATAACCACGCTGCTATCTTTAAACTAATTGGTGAAAAAGAAAAAAATGACTCAAACAATAAACCAGCAGAAGGAGATAAACCTGAAGCTCCAGCTGCAAATAATAAACCAGCTGAAAATACAAATCCTGCTCCTACAACAACAAACAACGAAGCAAACAACGTTGTTTCAAATGATAAAGAAGCAGATAAAGAAAAAGAAAACGCGGCTAATCCAAATAATAAGCCAAGCGATGACAAGAAAAAAGAATCTGAATTCGATACCAAATTAAAATCAGTTCTAACCGAGCTAAGAACTAGACAAGCTAACTTGAGTAAAAATGATAATTCAAGTAATGCATTTTATGCCGTATTTGCCTTAATTACAGCAATATTCGGTTCAATTCTTGCTTTTGCTGTGTTATTTACATCAAAAGTTAGAAAAATTAAAATTAGCAAATCTATAATTGCTGTTGCAAGTGTTGTTTCAATAATAACCTTGGTTGCATTTATAAGCATTTTGTTATTAATGATAGGAGTTATATAATATGATACAAAAAGTAAAAATCGTTGAAGTTCATGACTATATAGTAAAAGTACGTGGAAATGTTAAATTTCAACAAAATCAAAAATTTATTCTAAACAATAAAACAAAATCGAATGCAATCTTAATTACAGCTCATGAAAAAGAAGCTTATTTACTTCTTTCAGCAGAACTAGGTTCATTTGGTATTGGCGATGAATTAATCGCTACTGAATTTAATGATGATGTTCTAACATCTGATTCATTTTTTGGAAAAATCATTGATATTCACAATAACATTTTATGACCAATGGATTTAGATAGTTGAGGAAACTTATCTGATTTATATGGAACACATAAAGCATTTGGTCAATCACATAATTTAATGAGTGTTGAAACTTTAAAAGAACAATTATTCACTGGTTTAATTATGGTAGACTTACTTGTTCCAATCGGAAAAGGGCAAAGAGAAGCTATTATTGGTAATCGACAAACAGGAAAAACTCACATTGCTTTAAATACAATTATCAATCAAAAGAATGACAACGTAAAATGTATTTATGTAGCTATTGGTGCTAAAAAACAAGAACTAGCTTTAATTTATAAAACACTTGAAGAAAACGGCGCACTTGATTACACAATTATTTTAAATGCTCCAGCTTCAAATCCTTATGACCAATATCTAGCACCTTATGTTGGTATGGCTCATGCTGAAAATATTTCAGAAACTGATGATGTACTTATTGTTTTTGATGATCTAACAAAACATGCTAACATTTTTAGAGAAATTGCTCTATTAGTTGACAAACCAGTTGGTAAGGAAGCGTTCCCTGGTGATATGTTCTTTACTCACTCAAGATTACTAGAAAGATCAGGAAGTTTTGTAAACAGAAAAACCATAACTGCCTTGCCTATAGTTAAAATCATTGATAATGATATAACATCATTAATCGCTTCAAACGTTATTTCTATAACAGATGGTCAAATTGTAACTAACTCAGATTTCTATGCAAGTGGAAAAAGACCAGCTATTGATATTAACTTATCAGTTTCTCGTACAGGTTCATCAGTACAATCTAAAGTACTTACAAAAATCTCTGGAGAAATGGCAAAAATTTATAAAGCATATAGAAGACAAATTAAATTGGCTTCATTAAAATATGATTTAAATAAAGAAATGTCAAACTTACTTAATCAAGGTAAAATGATTGAAACAATGTTTAACCAAAAAGGTTTTTCATACTTTACACCAAACATTTTACTTTTAACAACAAAATTAATTCACTGAAACGTGTTTAAAGATATGAAAGAACTTGAAGCTGCTTTAGGATTCTTAGATAAAATGGTTGAACACGATCCTCAAACAAGAAAAATATTTGAAAACATTTTAAGTGGTCAATTAACTGATGAAGATCTAGCTAAAAACTACTTTAAATCAATTCTTTTAAACTTTTCAGAATATGCAAAACTTGATTGAAAAATCAAACCACAAGCAGAATTTATAAAAGTTAAAAAAGCTATGCTTGAAAAAGTGTCAAGAGAAATAGGAGTTAAATAATGAACGGTATTATTAAAAGTATTTCTACTGACGTTGTAAAAGTAGAATTTCAAGAAGAATTTATGCCTATGGCAAACCATGTTTTAACCCTTCATAAAGGTAATACATATTTATTAGTTAAAAACGCTTTAAGCAAAACATTAGTTTCTGCTATTGTTGTTTACAACATAGCACCAATTAATGTTGGCGATGAAGTTGTTAATACTAAAAAATCATTCATGGTACCAGTTGGTGATGCTGCTAAAGGTCACGTATATGACTTTACAGGGCATGCAATTGATACAAACCCAATCGATAAAGGTTTAAAACATGTTGAAATGAACTCAATTGCTCCAAAGGACAACATTATTAAAGTTAATGAAGAAATTTTAGAAACTGGAATTAAAGTTGTTGACTTCTTCATTCCTATATTTAAAGGATATAAATTAGGAATTTTTGGAGGAGCAGGAGTTGGAAAAACAGTTTTAATGAAAGAAATTATTTTCAACACTTTAAAACAAAACAACACAAACTCATCTATATTTATCGGTTCAGGTGAACGTAGTAGAGAAGGTATTGAACTTTATCAAGAATTAACTGACTCAAACCTTATGGCTAACTCAATGTTATTTATTTCTAAAATGAACGAAAGTCCTGGAGCAAGAATGAACATTGTTCCTATTGGAATAACTTCAGCAGAATATCTAAGAGATGTACAAAATGAAAATGTTCTATTATTTATAGATAACATTTACCGTTACATTCAAGCTGGTAACGAGGCTAGTGCTTCACTTGGTAAAAAACCAAGTATTGGTGGATATCAATCAACACTTGATAGTGACGTTGCTACAATCGAAGACCGTTTATTTGCAAATCAAAACGGTTCAATTACATCATTCCAAACCGTATTCTTACCAATGGATGATATTTCTGATCCTTCAGCTGTTGCTATCTTCAACCACTTAGATTCAACACTTGTTTTAAGTCGTGAATTAACATCAAAAAATATATTCCCAGCTATTGATCCTTTAGCTAGTTCAACAAACATTGTTGATGAAAAAGTTTTAGGACATGAACACTACGAAGCTATTATTGAAACAAAAAGAATCTTGAAAAAATATGAAGAACTTGAAGATGTTATTTCTATTTTTGGAGTTGACGATCTTGATGAAGAAAACAAAGAAATTGTTCATAAAGCATTGCAATTACAAAACTTCTTCACTCAAAACTTCTTTATGACTGAACACTTTACAAAAGAACCAGGAGTTTATGTTCCAATGCAAGAAACTATTAAATCAGTAGTTAAAATTCTTCAAGGTAAATACATGAAACAAAGTCCTGAAATCTTTTCATATGTTGGTGGAAACTCAGATATTCCTACTGATGTTGAATTAGGTTTAGAATAAAATAATAACTAACACCCCTAATTATAGGTGTGTTTTTTATATACTTATTTACCTATAAACAAGCCAAATACATAAAAAGTGTTTTGCTTTTTAATAAATAAAAAACAATTTTATTTTAATTACTATAAAATAGTAATGTAAATTTTACTAAGGAGAAAATATGTCACTAAAAGCTGGAATTGTAGGTCTACCAAATGTAGGAAAAAGCACTCTTTTTAGTGCTTTAACAAAAAAACAAGTTGAATCATCAAACTATCCTTTTACAACTATTGAACCAAATGTTTCAACAGTTGCTCTAAAAGATAAAAGGCTAGATTTAATATCAGAAATTGTTAAACCAAATAAAATTATTCACGCAACTTTTGATTTTGTTGGTATTGCCGGTCTTGTTCAAGGCGCTTCAAAAGGTGAAGGACTTGGTAATAAATTTCTTTCTAACATTCGTGAAGTTGATGCAATAATACATGTAATTCGTTGCTTTGAAGATAAAGATATTCTTCATGTAAACAACACTGTTGATCCTATTAGAGATGCTGATATTATAAATATTGAATTAATTTTAGCTGATCTAGAAACCATAAATAACGTACTAAATAGAATAGCTAAAAAAGCTAAAAGTGGTGATAAAGAATCAATGTTTGAGCAAGCTGTAGCACAAAAAATTAAATCTCACTTAGAAAGCGAAAAATCTGTAAGAGACTTAGAACTAGACGAAAAAGAACTAAAAGCAATTAGATCTTATCAACTATTAAGTGCTAAACCAATGATATATGTAGCAAATGCTTCTGCTGAACAATTGCAAAACTTAGATGATCCTAACAATATAATTAACAAAGTAAAATCACATTTTAAAAACAAAACAAAAGTCGTATCAATCTGTGTACAAGTAGAATCAGAACTTTTAACAATAGAAAACGAACAAGAAGCATTAGACTTTTTAGCACTTTATAACATTGAAACTTCAGGTTTAGATATGTTAACAAGAGAAGCGTTTGATTTATTATCTTTAGAAACTTATTTTACAGCTGGAGTAGTAGAAGTAAGAGCTTGAGTTTACAAAAAAGGAATTGCTGCACCAGCGGCTGCTGGAATAATTCACAGCAATTTTGAAAAAAAATTCATTAAGGCTGATGTTATTTCTTACCAAGACTTTATTGACTTTAAAGGTGAGGTAGGAGCAAGAAATGCTGGTAAATTAAGACAAGAAGGAAAAACATATATAATGCACGATGGAGATATTTGTCACTTTAAATTTGGTAAATAATCTTTACTGGGGGTTTAGCATATTGGTTGTGCAGCAGTCTCCAAAACTGTCAAGATGGGTTCGATTCCTGTAACCCCCGCCAAAATGACTTGGGTCATTTTTTTTATATGTTATAATACATTTGCCATTGGAACAATAACATCGTAACTCGGTCAGGGCGTAATTGCAGCAGCCGCATCGAAACGTGTTGTGTCTGGTGGTTTTTTTATTTTTTTATATTAAGTAAAGTATGCAAAAAAATTAAAAAATATAAATGAAAATTATGCTTTATTTGTGATAAAATAAATTTTGCGTGGTCGCGTAGCTCAGCTGGATAGAGCACGAGCCTTCTAAGCTTGTGGTCGGAGGTTCGAATCCTCTCGTGATCGCCATTTTTTTATTTTATTTTTTAAAAAAAATTGTGAAAAAAATTTCACAAATGTGGAAATTTTCCATATTTTTTGTTATCATAATTATATGAAAACTATTTCTTATAAAGACATCTCAAAGATAGCTAATGTATCAATTTCTACTGTTAGTAGATACTACAATAATGGCTATGTTTCAAAAAAAACAAAACAAAAAATTGAAGACGTTATTGAACGTTATGAATACTTCCCAAATCATGGAGCAAGATTAATTAGAGGAAGAGACCATTCTATATTTATAGTAATGCCAGATTGACCGCAAAATTCATATGCAACTGTTGCAAATGGAATTGTCCAAGCAGCAAAATCACACGGAAAAAAAGTTAATATTACTTATTCAGAAACAACAACAAAAGAATATATTGATTCTATTAGATATTTACTTTCTTGAAGACCTACATCATTGGTTTTATTTGTGCCTAAATATGATGCTGAATTATTTGAATATTTAAAAACTATTGAAGATACTTCTATTGTAATTTTTGGACACGAAGTAAGAGGATTAAACTGAATTAAAATTGATGATACAAATGCGTTTTACGCTTTAACAAAGGCGTTTTACTCTTCTATCAAGGATAATCAAAAAATGCTTTTTGTTATCGATAAAAAACTAAATGAAACGATGACTGAAGATAGAAAAATTGGATTTATTAATGCATGTAACGAACTTGGAATTGAATATGATTTTTACTATTTAGAATCAAAAACTAAAAAAATTATTAATGAATTTATTAGACATACTAAAAAAGAAAATATTTCAAATATAGTTTGTTCAACTCATGAAGTCTTTATTTCTTTAAGTGTATTGGGCGACAAAGGTTTAAGATTAACTGATATAGGTTATCAATCTGTTTATGATTATATTCAAACTTATAAATCAAAAATATTTATCGATTATGCTTACATTGGATTAGAAATTGAAAAAATGATTTTAATTCATGGCTCTGAAGGTAAATTACAGTCAAAATTAATAAAGGCAAAAATTATTAAATAATATGATTAAACTAGGAAGCCACATTTCTTTTACTTCACCTCGTTATTTAATAGGAGCTGTAGAAGAAAGTTTAGAAAACAAAGCAAATGTAATGATGATTTATTTAGGTGCGCCACAAAACACTAAAAGAGTTGATGTTGAACAATATAATATAAATCAGTACAATACATTTTATAAAGATAAAATTAAACCTGAAGATATTATTATTCATGCACCATATATAGTTAATCCTGCTAATCCAACAAAATGAGTATTTTCTGCTAATTTTTTGATTGATGAAATTAAAAGAATGAACTCTTTTGGTGCAAAATATTTAGTTTTGCACCCTGGAGCATTCACTATATTTGACACCCAAAATGCCTTGAAAACACTTGCAAAAAGTTTAAAATACATTTTTTCTAAGACAAAAGATGTAGTTATTTGTTTAGAAACAATGTCAGGAAAAGGAACTGAAATTGGAATTACTTATGAACAAATAATGTACTTAATAAATGAACTAAAAACTGATCGTCTTGCTGCTTGTTTAGACACATGTCATGTTTGAGATGCTGGATATAATATTCAAAAATATGATCAATTTAAAAAAGAATTAAAAGAAAGTGGATTACTAGAACATATTAAAGTAATTCATCTAAATGATTCAAAAAATCCTTTATCTTCACATCGTGATAGACACGAAAATATAGGGAAAGGTCATATAGGTTTTGAAAGTCTACAAAAAGTTGTTTTTGATAGTGATTTTGATAACATCCCTATTATTCTTGAAACACCATGAGTAGATAATAAACCTATATACAAGGAAGAAATAGCATTATTATTAAACAAAAAATAGAATTATTTTAAATATTTTTTATAGTATAATAAACAAGAATTTATTTAATTAAGGAGTTAAAATGGCTAGAGAAGGTTTTACTTTACAATGTACAACATGTAAAAACGAAAATTACATTAGTAAAAAAAATAAAAAACTACACCCAGAAAAAGTGGAGTTAAACAAGTTTTGTGCAAAATGCAATGCACACTCATCACACAAAGAAAAGAAATAATGATAAGGGAACGCAAGTTCTCTTTTATTTTTGGAGCAAAATGAAAGAAAATAAATTACTATATCAAACTAATTGGATAAACATGTACGAATCAAAACACGGTTTTATTTATTGCCAAAGAAAAGGAATAAATTCTATAGCCGCTTTAGTTTACAAAAAAATAAAAAACCAAACTTATTTTTTAGTACGTTATCAACCACTTCCTGAAATAGCTGATAAAAAATCAGACTTTGAGCCATATCCTTGTGCTATTACTGGAACAATCGAACCAAACCAAACACCTCTTGAGTGTGCTTTAAAAGAAGTTTTTGAAGAAGCCTCAATTGTTGTAACAAAAAATAATTTAGTTACTCAAAACAAATATATTGCAACAACTCAGAGTAATGAAACTGTTTTTAACTTCTTACTTGAAGTTGATTCAGATACTGAACAAAGCAATCAAAATTGTGACAATTCAATTTTTGAATTAAATAGTTTTAATAAGTGAATTACTTTAGAAGATCTACAAAAAATTGTTAAAAATGAATTACATCATTCATCTTTAGCAGAATTATTATTGATGTATCTTTTAAATTGCAAATAATTAGAAAATATTACTTGAAAATAATTTATATAAAAGTCAATCTATTTTTAATGATTTTAATTTATAATTTTCTATGTTAATAATTTACAGGAGATAAAAATGGATAGATCAAGATTAAATAAAGTCTTTGACGAATTAAAAGTTGAAGCACTTGTTTCAGAAGCGCCACAAACAAGATTGTGATATGCTAATGTACAAACTACAGATGGATATATTATTATAGAAAGAGATAAGGCAACTTTATTTGTTGATGGAAGATATATAGAGTATGCGCATGCGCATGCAAAAAATGTTGAAGTTAAACTTTTAAGTGGAAGATCAATGCATGATTGATTTGACCAAAAAGCCTTTAGAACAGTGGCTTTTGAAAGCAATTATTTGACCAAAGATGTTGAAAATAGACTTATGCAAATTGTTAAACCAGAAAGTGTAAAATGAGTAAACGGACAAGAATTAAGAATTATTAAAGACTCTGATGAATTAACATTAATGCAAAAAACTATTGATATTTCATTAGCTGCATATGATGATTTATTAAAATGAGTTAAGCCAGGAATGACTGAAAAAGAAGTTGCTGCATATTTAAATTACTTACTTAAAAAACATGGAGCTGATAAAGAAAGTTTTGACGAAATAATTGCTGCTGGCCCAGCTTCTGCAGAACCACATCATCATCCTACAGACAATAAACTTGAAGAAGGTCAAATGTTAAAAGTTGACTTTGGAGCTCTTTATAAAGGTTACTCAGCTGACATTACAAGAACAAGTATTTTAGGTGGTGATAAAAAAACTAAAAATCCTAAACTTTTAGAAATTTTAAACATTGTTAAAGAGTCTGCTAAAAGAGGACGTGACGCAGTTAGACCAGGAATTAAAGCAAGTGAAATTGATAAAGTTTGTCGTGACTACATCAAAAGTATGGGTTATGGTGAATACTTTGTTCACTCAACAGGACACGGACTTGGAATCGATGTGCATGAACTGCCAAATGTTTCAACAATTAATGATACAATTCTTGAAGAGGGAATGATAATTACAGTTGAACCTGGAATCTATATTGAAGGTCTTGGAGGAGCAAGAATAGAAGATGATGTACTTGTTACAAAAACAGGACGTTATATTTTCTCAAGACCAAATGAATAATATTTAAATAGCCAAGGCTATTTTTATTTTTTTTAATTTTTTATAAAAAACCTTTAAAAAATAGCATTATTTCAACAATTTGCAAAAAAAATAAATTTTTTAAATTTTAAGGTATATTTATAGTGAAAAAATAGCACTTGCTATTATAAGGAGAATTATGACAAAGAAATTTTTATTATTTTTATCAAGCAGTCTTGTTTTAGCGCCTGTTATTGTGGCATCATGTAGTCCTAAAAAAGTGGAAGAAAAAAAAGATACAACAAACAAAACAGAAGACAAAGAAACAACTAACAAAGAAGAAGCTAATAAAGTTAGTGAAGCAGAAGCAAAAGCTAAATCAGAAGCTTTAGTAGCAGCACTAGAATTATTAGATGGTGAAATTGCCTTATGAAATGCTTTTGATGATGGAAAATTAAGTGAAGATGCTTATAAAGACATTGTTAAAAAATCAGTAGAAGAATTAAACAAATTAACAGCTCTAAAAACAAAAACTAATGTAACAGCTGAAGAAGTTAGTGCAGCATTACAAGCTTCAAATTTAAGATTTACACAATTATTAAAAGAAGCTTCTGCAAAAACTAAATTAAACACAGAATCTAATGGTGTTACAAGAGTAAGATCTAAAATTGATGAAGAAGTTTTATTCTGAGACGCATTTATTTCTACATTATCAAAAAATGAAGTATACAAAGATATTAAAACAAAAGCTGAAGCAGAAAAAACTAAATTAACAACTTTACAAAATAAAACTGGTTTAACAGAAGCTGAAGTATCAACTGGTGTTGCAGCATCTAAAGCGGCATTTATTAAACTAAAAGAAGAAGCTTCAAAAGCAACAAAATTAAACTCAAATTCAGAAGGAATTACAAGAGTTAACGGAAACTAAAAAAAATGAGCCTTTTAAAAAGCTCATTTTTTTATTTTTTTAAGAGATTAATTGCTTTAGAAATTCTAAACATAATATATTTTTTGATAAATAAATTAAACAAATTAATCATATTTTTATCAATTTTATGCTCAAGTTCAATAACTAAAAGAGATTTTTTGTAATCATAATATAACATAAAACTAGAACCACTACTTAATGTTATATTTTGTAAATATTTAATATATTCTCTGTCAAAATTATTGTTTTTAATTTCAATTATTTTCTCTTTTTTTGTTAGATTTTGACCCACTGTAAACAGATTGTTAAATTGACTAATTGCACTTGCATCAAGATGAATAGTTTTAATTTGTTTAGAATAAGATGAATAAATTTCTAAACTTTGATTGTATTTATAATTGAGCAAATCATTTTTGTTTTTGTAATTATTAAGCATGACTATTACAAGCAAAATAAACTCAGTGTTATTTAAATTATAGTTGTTAAATACACCACTTGAAAAACGATGATTTGAATAATAATAAAGAGTTTCATCTTCATTTAAAACTTCGTTTTCATACTTGAATTTTAAGTTATAGTTTTTTATGATATTTACAACTCTTTTGCTTGCATTTAATGGAAGAATTATAGTTTTATCTAGCATATTATTTTTCTTTCAAAAAGTAAACATAAAGTCAATAAATAGAAATGATATTGAATCCTGACCAAACTTTTTAAGACCACCATTTATTTTTAAATACAGTTCAACTTTGTTTTCGTTATTACAAATAAAAAATATATCAGGAACTTTTTGTGTAAATTTTAAGTTATTAATAAAGTTATAAGAACCTTTAATTAATTCAGAACCAATTATTTTTTTTGATAAATTCACAAAATTAAATCCTAATTTTTTAACAGTTTTGCTAAAAATATTGTTTTGAAGTTGGTTAAAAAACACACCATGTATTCTTAAATTTTGTTTATATGATGGAAAATAATTATTTAATTTTTCACTTAAAGCATTAGCATAAAAATCAACTAATTTAGTTAAGCTTGTATTTTCGTAAGAAGGATTTAAAGTTTTAAGTATTTCTAAATCAAAATCCTTCATCTTATTCTGAAGCTCATAAAATATTTGTTTATTTATAATGTCACCATTAGATTTAAACATTTTTAAAGCTCCATTTGGTTTAGATGGTTTTTTTTCAAAATAAATGGTTGCAATAAAATTACCACTTGTTGAAATACTTCTAACTATATCTTCATTAATTTCATCAACTTTAAAATTTGTTACTATGTTATGTTTTTTAAAGTTAAAAATTTTAATTATTTCTTCTCTTAATTTTACGTTTATCTCTTTATCAAAAGCTAAAAAGACATTTTTTTGTTCACCTAGTTCATTAGCTAAAATTGATGAAATAATTTCTAATGTGTAATTATTAAATGATCCTAAACCTAGATCTTTTCAAAATTCTAGTGAGTTATTATAAAAACTTGGAAGCTTGAAAAAAGCATCTTTTTTGATTTCTCAATTATTAAAAATAACCGAAAGTTCTTCTTTTGTTTTTAAATCATCGTTATAGTAATTTAATCAATTTTTTGAAATAATATCTTTAGTTTGACTCATAAAAATATTTTAGTTTATTAAATAAATTTTTATAGAAAATAATTTTTATTAAAATGTAAATAAAAAATCAAAGCACATATTTAGCTTTGATATAGTTATTTTGGTAATTATAAGTCACTAGGATTAATTTGTATTTCCTGTGTCATCCTGTGTTTCCAAGTTATTAAAGAAATTACAATTGGTGTATATCTATAGATATACATTTTTTTATTTTTTTAAAAAATATACATTGTTTACTATTGATATGGTATAATAAAGGCATGCATGATAAATGAATAATAATAAAAGCTAAAAGAAAAGATAAAGTATACGTAAGCGCTTGTATATCAAAAGGATTTGGTAAAGGTGTTTTTCGAACTATAGGATTAGGCAGTTTAGAAGAATTAACTAAATTGAACAAAGAAGCTATTGCAACATTGAAAAATAAATGTCTAGAACTAAGCACAGAAACTCCTAACGAAGTTGTAAAACAAGATCTACTAAATTCACTCTCTTCATCTGTATTTGAGCATGAAATAGTTAATTATGGAATTTCTAGTTTATACAAAATGATTAATAAATTAAATTTATTTAGAGATTTGCCAAAAACAAAACACAAAAATATAGAAGAAATAATTGAATATATTATTGCAAAGAGAATAATCGATCCATCGTCTATTATTCAATCATTCAAGGATAAAGATAAATTTCAAAATGACATTAAAAATAAAAAAACAACATTTTATAATTGTTTAGATTTTGTAGAAAATCATAAAGATATAATTTTTAAATCTGTTAATAATGTAATAGCAAGTGAAACAAATCGAAAAGTTAATATTGTTTTTTATGATGTTACAACAGTTTATTTTGAAACATTTGTAAGAAACAGATTTAGAAATCCTGGTTATTCAAAAGACGGAAAATTTAAAGAAGATCAGTTAGTAGTTGGTATGGTTACAGATTTAAATGGAATTCCTATTCACTATAAATTATTCGAAGGCAATAAACCTGAGATGAAAACATTTGTTCCGTTTGTTGTGGAAATGAAACAAAAATATAACTTAAATAATGTAACAATAGTTGCCGATAGAGGAATGAATATTAACGCAAATTTAAGATTTTTAGAAAGTAATAATATTGATTATATTATTTCATATCGTTTAATGTCTGCAAGTAAAGAAATAAAGGAAAGTGCTTTATCTATAGGTGAATATGAAAAAAATAATTCTTTTTTATCTAAAGAAGTTTTGTATGAATCTAATTGAAAAAAAGGACGTTTGAATGGAAAAATTAGAAAAAAAATTTATACATATTCCAGCAAAAGAGCACTCAAAGATAAAAATGATAGAGAAAATTTAATAAATAATTTTGTTAAAAAGCAAGATAAACATGGAATAGTAAACATAGATAAAATGTTAGGTTCTAAAAAATGTAAGTATTTTCAAAGTGTTGGTGATTCGAAATTTATGTTAAATCAAAATAAAATATTGAATGATGAAAAATTCGATGGTTATTACGTTTATGAAACATCTAGAATAGATATGACTCCAATTCAGATTGTTGAAACATATGCCAAACAATGACAAATAGAAGAAAATTTTAGAACTTTAAAATCAGCTATACAAATTAGACCGGTTCATGTTTGAACTAATGAACATATAAAAGGTTATTTTACATTATGCATATTATCATTAATAGTTTTTAAATACTCTCTTTATGTAGTTAATGATTTTTTAAATAAAAATGGAGTTATCGACAGGATAACTAACGATAGATTCAAAAATGCTTTAGCAAATGCTAATTATACTGTTGATAAAGTTAACGGAAAAATAGTTGATACTAAAAAGATTACAAACTCAAACAATCCTTTATTAAATGATGATTATTCAATAATTAATATGTCATTTAACAAATATTTCAATAGTAAATAAATATCAAAAAATACACATTCGCCTATTTTATAGGGGAATATGTATTTTTTTATTCTCTAACTTGGAAACTCAGGAAATAAAAAATCAAAGCACATATTTAGCTTTGATATAGTTATTTTGGTAATTATAAGTCACTAGGATTAATTTGTATTTCCTGTGTCATTGCTTTAATAAAATCTTCCATTTCTTCTTCAGTTTTAACTATTTCAACTGCGATTATTTCATCGTTTTCACGTAAATTGATAATCTTTACACCTTTTGTTGCTCTTGAAGTTACAGATAATTGAGAAATTGAAATTCTTATTGTTGTTCCTGATGAAGTAATAATTAAAGCTTCATCATTTTTGTTTACAAATTTTGCAAAAATTAAATCTCCCGCTTTATCTGCATTAATTGCAGTAACACCTTTTCCACCACGTTTAATTAATCTAAATTCATCAGAGTGTGTTAGTTTTCCAAAACCTTTTGTACCTATAGATAAGATGAATTCACCATCTAGGTCAGAAGAAGCAGCTATAACTTTTTTGTTTTCGTCTAGCCTAATACCTCTAACTCCTTGTGAATTTCTACTTAATGGTCTTAAATCAAGCGAAGAGAATTTAACAACATTTTTTCCGTTTGAAGCTATTAAAATTTCGTTTTCATCAGTGACAATAAATGCATTAACTAAATGATCATCTTCTTTTAATCTAAAGGCATTTTTACCATTACTTCTAATTGATTCATATTCTGAAAGAGCTGTTTTCTTAATTACACCTTTTTCTGTTATTGTAACTAAGAAATGATCATCATTATATTCATCTACTGACAATAATGAAACTACTTTTTCACCTTCTTTTTCATTTAAAGAAGGAATTATATTAATAAATGGTGTACCTTTTGATTGTTTAGAACCTTCAGGAACTTGATGAGCTCTAATTCTATAAACTCTACCTAAATTGGTAAATAGCATTAAGTCTGTATGGGTTGTAGTTTGTAATATTTTTGAGATATCGTCATCATCATAAGTTTTCATTGTGCTAACACCAATACCACCACGATTTTGCATATTGTAGTCTTCAAGCTTCATGCGTTTTACGTATCCTTTAACGCTTGTTGTTATAACAATATTATTAACCGGGATTAAGTCTTCATCACTTATTGAACTTACAGTAAATTCATCAATTTGGGTACGTCTTTCATCACCAAATCTATCTCTAATTTCGCTTAATTCATCTATGATTAAGTTAATTAAGGCTTCACGTGATTCTAAAATTCCTTTAAGATATGAAATTTCTTTATTTAATTCATCAATTTCAAGATTCATTTTTTCAATGTTTAATCCTGTTAAACGACGAAGGTTCATATCAAGAATAGCTTTTGTTTGTCTATCAGATAAATTAAATCTTTTTGCTAATCTTTCTTGAGCAATTGCGTCATTTGCTGATGTTTTAATTATTTGAACTACTTCATCAATGTTTGAAACAGCTATTTTTAGTCCATCTAAAATATGTAATTTATCTTGAGCTTTTTCTAAATCAAATTTTAACCTTCTAGTTACTACTTCAATTTGATGATCTAAATAAATACTTAAAATTTGTTTTAAATTAAGTAATTTAGGCTCTCCATGAACTAAAGCTACTAGGTTAGCATTAACGTTTGTTTGTAAGTAAGATTTTTGATAAAGTTTGTTTAAAAGAATGTGTGCATTGTAACCTTTTTTAACATCAATTACAATTCTAATTCCTTCACGGTTTGACTCGTCTCTTAATTCACCGATTCCTTCAACAGTTTTATCTTTATGGAGTTCAACAATTTTTTCTATAATTGTCGTTTTTTTAACAGCATAAGGTATTTCAGTAATTATAATTCTTGATTTTCCATTAGCAAATTCTTCAATTTTAGCTTGTGATCTTAAAGGAATTTTTCCTTTTCCAGTTTCATAAGCATCATAAATACCTTTAACACCTAAAATTGTGGCTCCTGTTGGAAAATCAGGACCTTTAATGTGTTCCATTAATTCTTTGGTAGTAATTTCAGGGTTTCTAGCAAAAGCAATAGTAGCATTAATAGTTTCAGTTAAATTATGTGGAGGAATTTCTGTGGCCATACCAACTGCTATCCCTGTAGCACCAGAAACTAAAATATTTGGAAAACGAGAAGGTAAAACAACTGGTTCTAATTCGCTAGCGTCATAGTTATCAACAAAATTAACGGTATCTTTTTTAATACCATCCAGCATTTCAGCGGCTAATTTACTCATTCTAGCTTCAGTATAACGCATAGCAGCTGCTTGATCACCATCTATAGAACCAAAGTTACCATGTCCATCAACTAATGGATAACGCATAGAAAAATCTTGAGCTAATCTAACCATAGCTTCATAAACTGAACTGTCTCCATGTGGGTGATACTTACCTAAAACGTCCCCAACAATACGAGCACTTTTACGGTGTTGTGAAGAGTGTGTAATACCTAGTTCCAACATATCATACAAAATACGACGATGAACTGGTTTTAATCCATCTCTAGCATCAGGTAGAGCTCTAGAAACAATAACGCTCATTGCATATTCTAAAAATGAGTTTTTCATTTCACTATCAACTTTAATAGGACTTAATCCATTAATAGGATCAGTAATTAATTGTGATTGAACTTGATATTCTTCTTTTTCTTGTGGAATTTCTTCTTCTTCAACTTCTACTTTTGGAGCAGCTTTTTTCTTGAAAACCATTCTATTATTTTCTTCATATTCATACTCTAAATTAGTTTCTAAATGAACCTTTTGTTCTTCATTATCAATTTTGTTTTTTTCTTTATTATCGCTCATATGTACCTCAAAAATTAATTGCTTATATTTTACCAAAAATTACATTTTTTGTGATCTATTTATATTTATTTTAAATATTTTAAATATTTATTAATTATTTGGAATTTTTGCCTCTAAATAGTTAATATTTTTTCCTAAACTTGATCATTTTTGTTCATAACCAGTCATATAATTATTTTTACTAAATTCACTTTTATGTAAATCTCTAGTGACATTAATTATTTGTCATTTATTCAATTCTAGTGATTCAATTGAATAATCAAAAAGTTTGTCGTTGTCGGTTTTTAATTTTAAAATTCCATTTTTATCTAATATACAGGCATATTCGTCTAAAAAGGTTTTATAAGTTAATCTTCTTTTTTCGTGTCTTTTTTTTGGTCAAGGATCACTAAAAGTTAATCACATTTCTAGAATTTTTCCAGTAAAAATTTGGCTTAAATTTATCGCATCTTGACAAATAACATAAAGGTTTTTAAGTTCTAATTCATCAATTTTTTTAATTATTTTTGCTGCAACAGTTTCATATTTTTCAAAAGCATAGTATTTAATATGTGAATTATTTAGTGCTAATTGACTAATCATCTCTCCTTTTCCAGCTCCAATTTCAATAATTGAATCTTTGTCTATGCCTATAGGAAAGGCGTCTATGTAAAATTTTGAGCTTTGTAGTTTTACTAAAGCATCTTTATCGTTTCTTAATCTCATAATGATAAATTTTAGCATATAAAAACGCAAGAGCCTTGCGTTTGTTATTTAAAGGTTTAAACTACTTTTAGAACTTCTTCTTTTGAAGCTCTTTTACCTTCTAAATTATTTCTTTCAATGTGGATAATTTCAATCTTATCATTAGCTCTGGTGTGAACACCATGTTTTTGACCTCTTCTAAATCCTTTAATTAAACCTTCAAGTTCTTCTAATGTATTTGCTTGTGCAACAATTTCTTGATTGGTTAAAAGTTTTGCTTTGTATTTGTACATTTGTACCTCCATTTTTAACTTCCATTTTAATTATATCATTTACAAACAAGCAATTTTTCCTTATTTAGTTTTTCATATTTTTGTTTCATAAATTATTATTTATTACCTTTATTATATGTATTTGAATTATTAAAAATATAATATTATTTAAGAGATGAAAATAATAGCTGATAACAAAAAAGAAAAAAGAAATTATGAAATACTTGAAACAATAGAAGCAGGAATAGTTTTAGAAGGCTGAGAAGTTAAAAGCGCAAGAGCTTCTAATGTTTCATTAAACACCTCTTATTGCTCAATAAAAAAAGACGAAATATGACTAGTTGATAGTCATTTTAGTCAATATATGTTAGTTAAGGCAGATGAAAAAAGAGATCGTAAGCTACTCATTCATAAAAAAGAATTACTTAAATTAAAATTTAAAAGTGATTCAAAACAACTAACTATTATTCCTACAAAAATCTACTTTAAAGGCGATAAAATTAAACTAGAAATTGCTCTAGCAAGAGGACTAAAAAAATACGATAAAAGGGATAAAATTGCTAAAGAAGAAGTTCAAAAGCAAATAAAAGCCAAAAATTTATATATATAATTTATATATTACTTATTTCAAGGAGGGACTATGAAAAAAGGAACAGCATGATTTATTGTTGGTATGTTAACTTTAGGAATAGCTATAGCTGGTGTTGCTGCTGGTGCAACATATTATATTTATCCAAAATTAAACCAACCTTCAGATTCAAATTCAAACCCAATCATTAAAACGCAAACAGATGTTGATGATGTAGTTGTGCATGAAACAAACATAGATGGAGAAAAAATTAACATTTCTTCTCTTGAAAAGATTTCATACCCTAAACCACTTAATAATTCTATGACTAATGAAGAATACGCCAAACACATTAAAGATTTTAATGTTTATTTTGACCAATCTAAGTGAGTTATAAAAGAATATGAGGACAAAGAAGGTAATTCAAGTAATGTATTTTTTAGAGAATTTATAGACCCTATTAATGGTGTCAAATTTAGAGATTATGCATACCACTATGATCCAGAAACTAAAGAAAAAAGATTTTTCTTAGGCAATAATGGACTAATTGCATTAGCAATTGAATTTAGAAAAAAAGTTACATTTGGACCTGAAGTTTATCTTATAAAAACAATTAATGTAAATGACTTTAGAATAATAACTTCTGATTCAAAAGGAATTTATATTCCAATTAATCGTTCAATTTACATTAATACAACTTGAGGTATAGAAAAAGGTTTAGACATTTTTTCAAAAATTCAATTAATAATTCCAACACTTTTCCACGAATATATGCACCACTGAGCTTCAACCTATGCTGAAGTGGCTGATAATAAAAGCGAAAAAGTCTTTAATATTTTTACAAAAAAAGTTCAAACACCTACAATTACATTAGGTCCAAACGATGAAGCAAAATTAAACAAAGATACAGTTCTTGCAAAATCACCATATACCACTCCTATAGTGTATTATGGAAATAACTCACAGCATTCAGTTGGATATTGAAACTCGTATTTCGTTGATAATATGTACAATTTATTAAACTATGATTCAAGAGTTGTTTTCAACACAATTCCTAATGCAATAAAATATGTTGATTATCGTAAATACCCTGATTATGCTTTTAATTATTTAAGTTTAAATGATATTTATGTGTATGCTAACTCTGATAAAAAAAATAGTTTAGATGGTCACTATGACAGAATAAGCGAAAAATTTAACAGCCTAAAAAATGTAGTGTTTACTTCTTATAATGCATTTGGTGATAAAAACAAAGGTTACACGCCTAACCAAATAAAATACTATTACTCAATGACTGAATTAGTACCTCGTGAGTGATCAAAATTTACACTCCAATCTGGTTTCAATAATCAACAACCTGTTAGTTTCAAAAAAGCTGAAAATTCAAATAATCGTTGAGCATTGAGCTGATCAGGGTTATATATAAACACCGGAAACCAATTATTGTTTTATCCTTCAAGTGTTGCGGATGATTGAACAAAAGTTTATTTAATGGATATTTCTGTTGTTTCAAAAGATCATGTTGGTCCTTATACTGCTTATCATAACTCTGTTGTTTTCCCCAATGCTACATCATCTCTCGAGCTTAGTGCTTGACAAAACATTTGAAGAAGCAATGAAAATATTTATAAAGTTAAAAATAGAGATATTGCCTTTTACGATAACTTCTTAACTACAATGGGATACGGAAAAACTATTTCTCAAATAATGTATGAAAACAACACTAAATGAATAGACTTTAAAAAAGGTTTAATAGACACTAGTGAATCAACATTCCAAAAAATAAGATTAATGGGATACCTACCATCAAATACAAAATATGAAGGTTTTGTTTTTGAAAACAAAGACCAAACAAAACAATTGGCTAAATTCAAAATAAGTCCATTCAATGACTTTTTCAAGGGAGATAAAGCTTCATTGGAAAAAGTATTAACTAATGGAATGGCCTTTCGTAGCTATATTACAGAGCAATACGTTGATTTTGAATTAGTTGATAAAACTAAAGGCATTAAGTACTGAGATGATAAAAACAATAATGGTACTTATGATAACGGTGAAGATGTTGAAGGAGAAATTACATTGCCTGAAAGTAGGTATGTAACTACTTTAGCGAGTTATAACAACAAAAACAGAGATGCAACTGCATTTAAATGATATTCAATAGGTAAAAATCAAAATGGTGAAGTAAGAATTTTCTCAAAGGAAATGCCTAAATAATATGATTCAAAAAGAATTATCAACCCTTAAAATAGGAACAATGGTCAATGTTCAAGCTTATAAATATGATGGATCATTATATCGGCAATGAAATGGAGCTAAAGTTTTAAACAATAACTCTAAACATATTGTTTTAGTTTTAGTTAAATGTCGAGTGGCAGAACCTAATAATAAATTTTGAGCCTATAAAGACCCTGTTTTATGATTTTTTCCAAAAAATAACTTGTTTAATGCTACAGTTTTACTGAGAAAAAATGGACCATATGTTTATATAAATATGGCTTCTCATCCAATAATAGAAGATGAAGTTCTTAAATATGTAGATTTTGATTTAGATATAAAACATTATCCAAATAAAGAATTAAAACTAGTTGATCGTGAAGAGTATTATCGAAATAAAAAAAAGCTGAAGTACTCAAAGGTTCTTCAAGAAATGATTTATTCAGAATTAAATGAACTTATCAACATGTACAATAATTACAATTATATTTTTGATGACAAAATTATTAATTACTATAGAAATCTTGCAATTACTGATAAAAGTATTAGATCAAATTTACTTAACACTTCTCAACCTAGTCAAAACACTGATTATAAACAAAATTCACGATCTGCTTTTAGCGTAAAAGGGCAACGTCAAAATTTAGAAGTAACTAAATCAAATTTTACTATTGAAAACAACGATTAATTTCGTTGTTTTTTTTAAAAAAATAAAAAAACACCCTTGGTGTCAATGGAGGCGCCAACGGGATTCGAACCCGTAATCAAAGTTTTGCAGACTCATGCCTTGGCCGTTTGGCTATGGCGCCATAGTTTCATTATTATAACATAAAACTTTTTTAAATAATTTATAATATTAAAAGCATAAATGGGGTTGTAATGGCTTCGACATGCACAGGATAATATCTATAGCAGTAGTGTTGCAGACTATAATTGCTTCTAGGTTTAACAAACGGAAAATCTGAAAAACAAGAAAGTGAATTTTCATTTTCACACCCAGCTTTTGCTGGACAATCAAACCTTGTATTTGCTTAATTAAATACTAGTCGCACTCTTAAACGCCTTTATAAGATGTGTGGGTTAAAGGCACTTATTTAGGGATTCTAATTAACTAAAATAAGTCATATTTAGAGCATGTATTTATTTTTTGATTGTTTATATAAATCCATGAAATTAAAAATAATCTAAACTGTAGAATTAGGTAGGACTTTTGTGTGTGGACCCGGGTTCGACTCCCGGCAGCTCCACCAAATGTTTTAAAAAAACGCCAAATATGCTTATAAAATAGATTAAAAAGTCGGATTAGGTCGATTTTTTAATTTTTTTATATTTTTTTTGTGAATAAATTATAAAAAAATTCCTAAAAAACCATATTCAACTATTTCATAGGTAAAAATAATTTAGCAAAAAGGGGTTGTGAGTGATAAAACACTAAAAATTAAGATAAAATTATTAATATAATAATAAATATATGAGGTAATTATGAAAAAGATAAGAAACAAAGTTCTTATAGGTGCAGCAATTGCAACCCCTATTGTAACATTGGGAACAATAAGTGGAGTATACGGCAATGAACTAGGCGCAACAAATTTAACTTTAAAAAATCACGCTGCTTCTAGCACTGGAGCAAAAGCTTATGCTGCATATGGTGGAGAATTAAAATCAAAACTTAATGATGAAAAATATCAATTTGAAAGAGATTCATGAACTGTTGATTGAAGATTTACATCAGCAAACTATGAAGCTGGAAACATGTATGTTGATATTTCCTTCCCTTTCGATACTAACTTAAGAGCTTATGAGATTTATCATAAATATAAAACAACAACCGACTTTAAAGTTCAATTTTTAAATGTTAATGACCAGGTTTTGTTTGAAAAAAGACATAGAAATCCAAATGGTGTAGGAAACAAAACAACTTATATACACAACAATATGGTTCAAGGTGTTAGAAAATTAAAAATTATTTTTCTAGACTGAAAAAACACAAATCTTGGTGTTGTTGAAATAAGAGCATTTGATGCAACACTTGATACACTTCTTTATGACAAAGTTAAAAATATGGATCTTAACAACAGAGATTGATATGATAACGATAAATACATTAAATACGGAAATAGATTAAGAGAAATTAAAAAAGAACTTGAGTCAAGCATCCAATCTGAAATGAATGTTTATGAATGAACATATGAAAATCGTAGAGCTTTAAGAACATCAATGCCAAGAAGCGAATACGAAAAACGTAAAGATGAAATTGAAAAATTAATTTCTGGATTAAGTTCAAATAAACAAACTGCTCTTGATTATGCAAATCAAAAAATGGCACAAGCTGATAAAAATACAAATCTAAAATATCCAGAAGCTTTAGAAGACTACAAAAATAAAATACAAGCAATAATAGATGAAATTAACAAAAAACCAGTTTATGTTTTTTCTGAAGGTAAAAACTTTAGAGATAGATTAGACAAAATTACTTTCCTAGATGAAAATCCTAAAAAGAGAGAAATAGTTGAAACATTATCAAGAATGTTTAATGAAAGATTCAACAAAAGAATTGAAGAAGAAGAAAAAAAATATAAAGACGAAGTTAAAAAAGTTCTTGATAAAGCTAAATCAATTGATGGAAAAAGTTTTAATCCTCAATATGGAAATTTTAAAAATGAAATTAAAAGACTACAAGGTATAAGAGATAGTAGAAACTTATTATCTTACAAAGAGTTTTTACAAGAAACAATTGAAGAAAAAATTAAATCTCCTTTAAGTGATTATTCACCTTCATCTGTTGAATTGTACAAATCAAAATTAAAAGAATTGGCATTTAAAGTTGATACAACATTTGTTCTTGACACACCAGAATATATAAAATATTCTGCAACATTAACTGAATTAAACTCTGTTTTAATTCCTAACTATAACAATTTAATTGGTGTTTTAAACAAAGAAAAAGATTCTAAAAAGCCTGGTTATTCGTCAGCTTCAGTTAAAAAATTTAAGGATGAATTAGAAAAATTAATTGGTGAACTAAAGGACAAAAAAACCTTGTCTATAGAAGAAATGGACAAATATTTTGTTAGATTAAATGAATTAAAATCAAAAACTTTAGTTAAAAATGCAGATGTATTAAAAGCTGAATTAACACTAGTTAGTTCTCCTAAATTAGCTAAAGACGTTTATACTGAACCTTCTTGAGAAAGATTTAGTAAAACACTTGATGAATATCAAAGTTTAACAAGTGGCGATGTTTTAGAATCAACACTAGGTAAAAAATTAGAAGAAATTAGAAAAATACCATCAATTTTAGAGACCAATAAAAATGATTTATTAAAAACAGTTGAAAATATCGAAAAAGAGTTAAACACAAAAAATCCTAGTGATAAATCCAAATTTACTGAATCATTGAATGTATTCAAATCAAAAATAAATACTCTCGACGAATCAAAAGTTAAAAAAGCTGAATATGACACTTACCTAGGTGAATTAGACAATTTACAATTAAGTTTCTTTGTGTTTAAAGATGTTTTGAACAAACTATATGATTCTAAATTTGGAGAAAATCAAAAACAATTTTTAAATGCAGAAGGATTAGAAAAATACAAAAAAGAAATCTCTGATTTAAAAACTGAAATTTCAAATACAACTACAAATAAATTTGTTGATTACAAAAAACTAGAAGGTAAAATTGATAACTTATTATTCTCAGTTGGTACAAACAAAGAAGTTTTAGAAGAATCATTAACTGATGCAATAACAAAATTAAATTTAGACTTGTATACAGAGGAATCTATTGTTGCATTTAACACAGAATTAGAAAATATTAGAACTGAATTTAAAGATGCACAAGTAAATGTTGCAAAATTAAAAGAAGGTCAAGCAAAAATAGCTGAAGCTACTAAAAAATTAATAACTTATAAAACTAATTTAAAAACTGCATTAGAAGAAGCTAAAAACAAACAACTATCAGACAAAATTTCTCCAGAAAAAGCTGAACAATACAAAGCTGGAATTAATCAATTATTTGAAAAAGTTAATGCTGTCCCGGACGACTTATTAAGATTTACAGAATATGCAACATTCTTAAGTGAATTAAATAGTCTTTCTTCACTAGTAGATCAAATAACATTTAAAAAATTATTAACTTTTGCTAGAGAAAAAAATACAAAACTTTTCACTGAAGAATCATGAGTTTTATACAGTAAAAAACTTGATGAAATTGAAAAAGAATATAATGCAAAAACTGCTGTAACTCCTGTGGAAGAACAAAGATTTATTTCTAGATTAGGAGAAATTGAAAAAGTACTCCAAACATATGGATCAAAATTAGTTTTAGATATTACAAAATTAAGATTAATTAACGCTTCATTATACTCTCCAGATTCAATCGATAATTTCTTTGATTCACTAGGTCTTTTAGAATTACAATATTCAACAAGAGATTTAACTCTAGCTGACTATGAAAAAGGAATGAAAGAAGCAAATTCAAAAGTTTCATTACTAAGAACATTCCCTCAAGCGCTAGCGGACAGAATAAAAGAATCTAAAGATAGACACCCATCTGAAAGTTTCAATAAAGACTTGTATGATAAGTATGAAAGTGCCTTATCTGAAGTGCAAAAAGGACAAGAAAAAGTAAACGAAACAAATTATCATGAATACTTAGATTCAATTGCAAAAGCAGAAAAACTTCTAGAAAAAACAGGTTGAGTAATCCCAACACTAATCGTTTTAGATACATTATTAATATTTGGAATTATTGGATTATTAATTAAAAAATTCGTTTCAAAGAAAAAATAAATTCAAAAATAGCTAATTAATTTTGGCTATTTTTTTCATAATTTTTCCTTATTATTTTTATATGTTTGTTTATTACAAATGAAGTATAATTAATAAGCGTGGCCACGTAGCTCAATTGGATAGAGCACAAGCCTCCTAAGCTTGGTGTTAGCGGTTCAATCCCGCTCTTGGTCGCCAATTTTTTTTGCACTTTTTTTCCATAATTTACTATTTAAAGGCAATGTAATATAATAAAAGTGATAATACATATTATCACAATTTGAATGGAGAGTAACAATGAGTAAAATCAATGTATACAGTGAAGTGGGCAGGCTTAAAGAAGTCCTAGTTCACACACCAGGCGACGAGATAAGGCGGATTTCACCTACTCGTTTAGAAGAATTACTTTTTTCAGCAATTCTAGAACCGGACACGGCTATAGAAGAGCACAAAAGATTTCTTAACGTTCTTGAAAAAAATGGAATTAAAGCTATTCAACTTGATGAATTAGTTGCACAAACATACGATCAAGTTGATCAAAAAATCAAAGATGAATTTATTGATCAATGATTACAAGAAGCTAAACCAGTTTTAAATGACCAACTTAAAAAATTGGTTAAAAACTACTTATTGAAAAGCCAAAAAGAATTCTCAACCAAAAAAATGGTAAGAATTATGATGGCAGGAATAGACAAAAAGGAAATAAATATTGACCTAGATCGCGACTTAGTTGTAGATCCTATGCCAAACTTGTATTTCACAAGGGATCCTTTTGCTTCTGTAGGAAATGGAATTTCACTACACAATATGAAATATCAAACTCGTAAAAGAGAAACAATATTTGCACAATTTATTTTTAAATACAATAAAGATTACAAAACAACACCTCACTGATTTGATCGCTTTGATCATGGAAGTATTGAAGGTGGAGATGTATTTGTATATACCAAAGACACTTTAGTAATTGGTATAAGTGAAAGAACAACTAAAGAAGCGGTCTTAAACATTGCAAAAAAAATTAAGGCTAACACCGATTCAAAATTTAAAAAAATCGTTGCTATTAATGTGCCCCCAATGCCAAACTTAATGCATTTAGACACATGAATAACTATGGTTGATCACGATAAGTTCTTATATTCACCAAACATGATGAAATCACTTAAATTTTGGTTAATAGATTTAAGTAAAGAAATCAAAATGGTTGAACTTGAAGAAAGTTTATCTAATATGTTAGAAGCTATCATTGGAAAAAAACCAATATTAATACCTATTGCTGGAAAAAATGCATCACAATTAGATATAGATATTGAAACACACTTTGATGGAACAAATTACTTAACTATTGCACCTGGAGTTGTGGTTGGTTATTCACGTAATAAACTAACTCAAAAAGCTCTAGAAGATGCCGGAGTTAAAGTACTTTCTTTTGATGGAAATCAATTATCACTAGGAATGGGATCTGCAAGATGCATGTCAATGCCACTAGTAAGAGAAGATATAAAATAATAAAATTTGATTAATTACTGTGAAATTCAGTATTTTTAATCATGCTTAGGAGAAATATGCCAACAAATTTAAAAGGTCGTTCATTAGACTCTGCTCTAAACTTTACAACTGACCAAATTAACTACTTAATAGATTTATCTATCGATCTTAAAAAATCAAAACAACAAGGATTACATACTGCACATCGTCCTTTAATTGGAAAAAACATAGCAATTATGTTTCAAAAAGACTCAACAAGAACTAGATGTGCTTTTGAAGTAGCAGCTTTTGACATGGGTGCAGGTTGCACATACATAGGCCCAGCAGGATCAAACTTTGGTAAAAAAGAGTCTATAGAGGATACTGCAATGGTATTAGGTCAATTCTATGATGGAATTGAATTTAGAGGATTTAAACAAAGCGATGTTGATGCTTTAGTTAAATATTCAGGAGTTCCAGTATGAAACGGATTAACTGATGATGAGCATCCAACACAAATGTTAGCTGACTATATGACTATTAAAGAGCTAAAAGGTGATTTAAAAGGTAAAAAAATAGTATTTGCAGGAGATATTAAAAATAATGTTGCTCGTAGCATTATGATCGGTGCATCATTTGTAGGAATGCATGTAGTTTTATGTGGTCCTAAAGAACAACATGAAATAGTTAAAAAAGGACCAAACCATAAAAAAGTTTATGACCAAGTTCAAGAGTTATTTAAGCGTAATGGTGGATCAGTTTCATTTAGTGACGACAAAATCAAAGCCGCTAAAGATGCTGATGTAATTTATACAGATGTTTGAGTATCACTTGGTGAAGACTTTTCGTTATTTGAACCTAGAATTAAAGAATTAGGTGCTTACCAAGTTGATATGGCAATGTTAAAAGCTGCTAAAGAAGATGTTTCATTTTTACACTGTTTACCAGCATTCCACGATGATCACACTGCTTTTTCAGCCCAAATCAAAGAAACATTCGGAAAAGATTATCCAGTTGTTGCTACAGGAGCTATGGAAGTGACAGACAAAGTATTCCAGTCAAAACACAATAAATCAATTCAACAAGCTGGAAATAGAATGCATACAATAAAAGCAGTTATTTTAGCTACATTAGGATACTAATATGGCAAAAATAGTAATCGCTTTAGGCGGAAATGCACTTGGAAATAATCCTGATGAACAGAAAGAATTAGTTAAAATTCCTGCTCAAAAAATTGCTCAATTAGTAAAAAAAGGTCACAAAGTTCTTGTTGGGCATGGAAATGGCCCACAAGTAGGAATGATCTTTAATGCCTTTGCTGATGCTAAAAAAGTAAATTCAAAAACACCAAATGTTCCTTTTGCTGAAGCAGGAGGAATGTCACAAGGTTACATTGGTTATCATATGCTAACAGCAATTAGTAACGAATTATTAAAAGAAAAACTAAATAATGATGTTTTATATTATTTAACACAAACTATAGTAGATAAAAATGATAAAGCGTTCAGTAATCCTACTAAACCAGTTGGTCCATTTTATCAAACCAGACAAGAAGCAGAAATTAATAATCCTAATTCAACAATTATTGAAGATGCAGGTAGAGGATTTAGAAAAGTTGTGCCTAGCCCGCTTCCTATTGATTTTTTAGGAATCAATTCAATTAAAAAAAGTTTCTTAGATGATAATATCGTTATTGTCGGTGGAGGAGGTGGAATACCTACTATTTACCAAAATGACCTATACACTGGCGTAGATGGCGTTATTGATAAAGATTTTGCTTTATCTAAAATAGCTACTAAAGTGCAAGCAGACATATTCATTGTTTTAACCGCAGTAGAGTATGTTTATGTAAATTACAATAAAGAAAATCAAGAAAAATTAGAAAAAGTAAACACAAAAAAATTAGAAGAATATATCGCTCAAAATCAATTTGCACCAGGTAGCATGTTACCTAAGGTGCAAGCCGCAATTGCCTTTGTTAAAGCTAAAAAAGGAAATGTTGCAATTATTGCCTCTCTTGATAAACTTCAAGAAGCAATTGCTGGTAAAAGTGGTACAAGAATAGGAGACGATTAATATGGAAAAAGAAAAAATTCAAACTCCAAGTACTAAGAAAAAGATTTCATTTTTTTCTGCAATGCTTATAGTTATGGGAGGATCAATTGGTGCAGGAATATTTTTTAAATCAGGAACTGTTTTAGGAAATTCACAAAGTAGCTTAATTCTAGCAATTTTCTGCTGACTTATAGCTTCTTGTGCTGTTATTGCAATGGCACTTGCATTAATTGAAGTTTCATCTGTAAAAAATGATAACTTATCACTTATAGGTTGATGTAAAGTATTTAATGGTAGAACAATATATAAAGCTTCCAAAAACTTTATGGTCTATGTTTATTTACCATTAACATACTTATTTATGCCTCTTTATGTTCTTTTATCCTTGCAGGATGGACTTGCAGGAATTCTTAATAAATCAGCAACTTTTGGAACTGGTGCTGATTGAATAATTTGAACAATTATTTCATTAGTTATAACAATTTACTTTTTAACAGTTCCAACATTATGATCAAAACTTGGTGATATTCATAATAAAGTTGTTTTAGCAGTTAAATTCATACCTTTAGTGTTTGTTACTGTTATTGGTTTTGTCTTAATTTTTGCAGGTAAAAGTGGAGTTGGTGATGTACATATTCACTTTCAAGCAGCTGGAAAATTCTCAGAAGGCTCAGGAGTTCTAGGTATTAATGGAATTGGTGCTGGTCTTGGAATGTTTCTATCTATGTCAGCAATATTCTTTGCATATGATGGATTTTATGTAGCAAGCGGAATTCAATCAGAAATGAAAGAACCTAAAAAAACACCTATGGCATTATTTTTTGGTCTAGGAATTACAACAATAGTTTATTTATTAATTTCAATTTCACTTTCATTAAATGGTGGAAACGTATTTAGTATGGGTGACTTTTTTGGAAAAATGATTGGTGAAACCCCTTCAAGAATTATTTTTGGTGTAATGAACTTAATGATAGCAATAGGAGTTCTAGGAATTATTAATGGATTTTCAATGTGAGCTCCTCGTTATGTTGAAGATTTATTAGCACAAGGTGAATTACCATTTTGAGAAAAAGTTAAAGGAAAATTAAATCCTAATTTCCCTAAAATTGGTGTTATTTATGCACTAAGCATTACAATTCCAGTAGTAATTGTTTTTACAATAATTGGTGCTTTAGCATATGTTCCAAATGGAGTTTATACAGGATATGATTCGGAAGGATCAAATTCAATGCAAAGACTTTATGGATTTGCAGATCTAATGTCAAACTGAACAGCATTATTTACATTTGCATTTATTGGTGCGGCAATTTATGGAGGAATAAAAAATCGTAAATCAAATAAAATACATATAAATGATAAAAAACAATATTTCTTAATAGCAGCTTGAGTTGCTGTAATCTTAGTATTTGCAGCTTTAACATTTACAGTAGTTGTTCCTATTATTGACTTATTTGCAATAGGTGCTATGGATAAGACAAAAATGGCAGCAGCTTTAATGGAAAGCGAAAAGATAACTCTTCAAGAAGCTACAGCATTAGCAGATAAAAATTACAATATACAAGTAATTAGTAGAGTAACTTTAGTAATTGTTTTAGGTTTAAATCTTTTCTTAACATTTATTCCTACTTTGATTGAAGATTACTTGGCAAAGAAAAAATATGGTTCATTAGAAAAATTCGAACAATATAAACAAAAAACCCTATAAACAAGGGAAATTGAACAAAAAATCTTAATTGGTTTTTTGTTTTTTTTATATAAAAAACAAGCGTATGCTTGTTTATTTTATAAGTGAAAATTGCCTTCAAAAATATTAAATTCAAGATCTTTTGTTGATTCACCTACTTTAATTCTAAAAGTGAATTTAACAAATTGTCTTCCTTCAAATCTATTATTTTGATTCGATTCTCTAGAAACTTTAAAATTACTTAAAATTTTTGCTTCTTCACCTAACTTAATTAATTCAACTATTTTAGCAGCTAAATCTTTTTGAATTGCACTTGAAAATAGTTTTTGTAATTCTACATAAACTAGCCCATTATTATTTAATGAATTAATTGTATTGTAATTATTAATAAATAAGTTATCTACTTTTACTCCTGAAATTTGTTTTTTAACTTTTGTGTCAAAGAAATCAAGAATCAAGAATTCTGTTTCAGAATTATTGTAATATTTTGCGAATTCACCTTTTAGTGTAATGTCTCTTTCATATCTTCTTAATTTACCTTGAGAATCTCTTAAACTGTGTGTTCTAAAAAACAATCTAAATGGTTCATTAGGAAAATTATTATCAACTTCTACTCCTGTTAATGTATATGCTAAAGTAGATGTTCCTGGATAAATTTTCTTTAAAAAGCTAATTGTGTGAGGGCTTAAAACTTTAGCAAGTAAATTAACTAATTCTAAACCTTTTTTGCTTTTTAACTCATCAACTGTAATAGCATTACTTCCAAATTCACGTTTTGAATTAACGATAGGATTTTTTAATTCTCAATCTAATTTATCTAAATCTCTATTCATTGAATCACTAATTTCAGCGTTCTTCTTATCTTTTTCAGTAGGACTTAAAGTAGGTTTAGGATTTGTATTATTTGGTTTTGGTGAAGTAGTTGTATTATTTGGTTTTTCGCTTTCAGAACCAGGTTTTATGTATGTACCATTTAAAACAAAGTTGAAGTTTTTTAATACACCATCATATTTAAATGAGAAACGTAACTTAATACTTGCAGTATTTTTTTGTGCATTAATAACTAACATTTCATCAAATTTTTCGTTATCTAATAAATTATTTTTAGTAAGGTTTTCAAATGAATCAAATAACTCTTTAAGTTCTGCATTATTATCTTTTGAAACTAAAAGTTTTTTAAGTGTTTTTATAAATTGTTGTTTATCTTTTACTAAATTACTTTCATTAGAAACTAACTTAAGTTCTTCAATTAAAGTATTTAAATTAACATTATTAAACTCAGTATTTTCTTTGTATAAGGTAATAAATTTAACTGCATTTTCATCTGTATTAAATAAAGAAACCTTATCACCTGTTAAAGGAAAATGAATAGTTCTATTTTCTTTTTTAAAGTGCACTTCTAAGACTAGTTGTTTATCAATTTCAGTTAATCTTTTTAATTCAACATTTGTATTGTTATCAATTTTTTGAAGTGTTATTGGGCTTATAACATCTTTTATTCATTGATTAATTGTTTCCTTAAGTAACATTGGATAGGCTAAATAAGTATCATTTGATGTTATTCCGTTTCTTATAATTGGTTTTTGTAAAGTTCAATCAGAATTACGTAATTCAAAGTACTCAGAATTGAATTTTGGTTGCAATAAATCAACACTTATATATCTAACTTTATCGATAGCATCCACTTGAATAATTGCCTTATATTTGTCTTTTATGTTTTCATTTTTAGAGATAGAAATTATTTTTAATACATTTCTATTTTTACTTAAATAATCAGCAACTTGTCCGACAAATAATTTATCTTGAATAGCTAAAATATCACCAAATCCAGCATTTTTTATTGTGTCAAACATTATTGCATCTTTAAAATTTATATCTTTTTCAGTAACAATGGGTTGAGCTAAAAGAAAATTAAATTGACTTAATTTAATTCTTAAATTTTCAAAACTTTGTGTTTGATTTGTTTTCTCATCAATAAAATTTAAATCTAAACTATAAGAGTTTTTCAAATTGTTAATATTCATATCAAAGGTTAAGTTATAAATATTATCTGTTTTGTGTTTTAAATTAAAATTTTCAAATTTATCAAACTGATTTAGCAATGTTGTTTGAATTAAATCATCTTGATTAATAGTTGCAAAGTTCATTAATAAAAAGTTTTTCTTTTCACTGTTTGAATAAGATAAAAATTTATTTACAAATTCCTTGTCATTTAATGCATCTTTTAGTAAATTAACAGATCTACCATTAAAAATAGTTTCTAGTCTTTTACCAAAAACCGAACCCGCTTCACTGGTTCTTAAAAAATTTGTATATTCTAATTCATAAGTAATACCATTAATATCAACTTCTAAAGTAACTCTTCCAGTTGCATCATCAATATTTTTAACAGACACTTTACTTCCTGGAACTAATGAAGCAATCTTTAAAATATTTTCTAACTGTTCATTAGTTGAAGATTTATAAAAATTTTCAGATGGTAACATACCTTTATAGTTTTGTATTTCCTTAGTAATTCCTTCTTCAAGAAGATTAAATAGTGATTGATTCTGTTCTTCAAAATTTATCTTTTTTTGAGTTTTGTTTTTTGAAAGGAGTGTTATAGCTGCTGTCATTGCCCCTGTAGCAACAATACCAACTCCTACAAGCGAACCGATAATTATAGATTTTTTTGCCATTTTATACCTCTACCTTAATTGTATTAGAAGTATATAAAATTTATTTTTTATAATGAAAAAAATGCTTAATTTTCATAATGATAAAAAAATAATTACACGTTTTAATGAAAAAATAAAAATTTCTTTATTTTATTAAAAAATAGGTCTAAAAATACAAATTAATATGTTATTTTGATCAAAAAATAAAAAACGGTGAAATGAAAATAAATATTATATTTCTTGTTTTTAATGTTTTACAAAAAATACAAAAAAATTAAATATGAGTTTTATATTTTTTTATCTAAAATTTTTTGAATTAAGACTTTAAAAAAATATATGTACATGCAAAAAGAAAAGAACCTTAGAAGATTCTTTTTTACATTTTATGGTTTATTGTTATTCCAATTAATTTCATTCCAGTTTCTAAAACTGTGTTTGTAGATTTTACTAGAGCTAATAAGCTTTCTTCATTTTCATGTCCAATTACTTTGTCTGAATTTGAATATCATGAATTAAAATCTTTTGCAAGTTTAATTAAATATTGCGTAAGGATATTTGTCATATACAAGTCTGCGGATTTATCTATTATTTCTGGAAATTCTAGTAAAGTAGAAATTAATTTTTGATCTACATCTGAATTAAATGTTTTCATTTCAAGCTTGTTTAAATCATAAGTAGTTTTTTGTAATAAACTATATGCTCTTGCATTTGCATATTGAACTAAAATAGCTGGGTTATCATTTGTTTTGTTTTTTGCAATATCTATATCAAAATCTAATTTTGAATTATATGTTCTATCTAATAAAATAAAACGTGCACTATCAACTCCGACTAAGTCAACAAATTCTCTTAAAAAGAAACTTGTGCCTCTTCTTTTTGACATTTTATATTCTTCACCATTTTTTACCAATCTAACTAGCTGCATGCATAATACAACCAAATTATCAGGATTGTTGCCTATATCTTCCATTGCACATTTCATTCTTTTTATATAACCAGAATGATCTGCTCCTCAAACGTTCATAACAACGGTATCTTTATCGTTATTTCTATGATATTTTATATTATGATAAGCAATATCAGGTGTAAAGTAAGTTAAAGATCCATCGCTTTTTACTAAAACTCTATCCTTATCATCACCATGTAAAGTAGTATTTAATCATGTAGCACCATCTTTTTGATAAGTATTTTTTATTTTAGCAAGTGCATCTTTTATTATTTTTTGATCATTTTCATATAGTGATTTTTCGCTAAATCATATATCGAATTTAATTCCTCCAAATTTTTCTAGATCTTTTTTAATTTCTCCTAAAAATAGCTCTACACCATCTTTTTTAAAAACTTCTAAAACTTGACCTTCAAGCTTAATACCTTTAAATTTGTCAGCATATCTTTTAAACATTTGATCAGCAGCTCATTGTATGTCTTCACCTCTGTAGCATTCCTCTGGCATTGGATAATCTTTATTAAACAATTGTTGGTATCTTGAAAATAGTGAATTTGCTAATAGATCAATTTGGTTTCCAGCATCATTTATGTAATATTCACGAGTAATTTTTAAACCTGCAAATTCACAAATATTTGCTACAGTGCTACCAATAGCAGCATTTCTTGCGTGTCCTACATGTAAATAACCTGTTGGATTAGCAGAAACTCATTCAATGTTAATGCTTCCTTTTTTGTTTCCTTTTCCGTAGTTTTTGCCTTTTTTAAGAATGTCATTAATTGCTTGAACAATATAGTTTTTGTTCAAAAATAAATTAATAAAACCAGGACCAGCAACTTCAACTTCTTCTAAATATAATTCATTACTTTTTGTTAATAATTTTTCTTTAATTAAATTAGCAAGTGCTATTGGATTTAATTCTGGAGTTTTATTAATAATTGCCATACTTGTTGAAAAATCTGCATTAGTTTTTGGCTCAATTAAAAATGGTTCTTTAGCTAAATTTAACTCTTTAGCAATAAGTTTTAATTCTTCTAGAATTTTACTTTTTAGTTCAATTTTGTTCATAGTGTTTTAATTATATTATTTTATTTTTCATATTTAAATTATTTATTATGCTAAAACTCAATTTTTTTAGTTGAAATTAACATAAAAAAATAGCCTATATTATAAGCTATTTAATTTTAAAAATTATTGGTTTAAATATTCTTTTACTGCTATAACGCAATCGTTTATAACTTTTTCTACATCATTAAATGAATCAATGATGCATCCTGATGCTCGATCGTGTCCTCCGCCGCCATGCTTACGTGCAACTACATTTACTAAAGGACCATTAGAACGCAATTCAACTCTTATTTTTTTATCTTCTTCTTCTGTAAATTGTACTCAGATTGGGAATCCTTCTAGATTTGCAATTATATTTGGTCTTACCGAAGTTTGAGAAGATTTACCAAATTTTTTAGTTGTTTCTAAATCGTTTAAAACTCAAACAACTCCCTCTTTGGTTTTTAAATTTGAAGCTAATCAAGTGTTGTATTTAAGGTCATTTAAACTTGTTTTAGATAAATTTTCATGTATAAAACTCGCTTGTAACCCATTTTCATATAACATTGCTACTAAATTCATTGTTCTTGCGCTTGTTTTATCATATAAAAATCTTCCTGAATCAGTATTAATACCTAAATAAAGTAAGTTTGCAGCCCTTTGAGTAATTTTTCAATTGTTTACTTTTGCCAATAATGCAATCATTTCGTCAGCTGCTATAAATGAACTATCAACTCATTTTGTATTTTTGTCTAAGTCATCATTGTTTGGATGGTGATCTATTCTTAAAGTTTCTAAAAATAAATTTTTATCTAAAAGTTCTCTGGCTTCTAACCTTTCTTTATCACCTGCATCAACAACAATTCCTAAGGACTTTCCTAAAATTTCATCACTTGGTCAAGCATCATGCACAAGATTTAAAAATTTAAAATAACCTTTAGTATCTCCTACAGCATAAACTTTTTTATGGGGGTAATTTGTTTCAATTAATTCTTTAAGACCAAATTGTGACCCTAAACAATCTCCATCAGGTCTTATATGATGAAAAATAACTATTGAATCGTATTTTTCTATTAATTGAGTAGCAATTTTTTCGTTTCCTATTAACATTATTCTCCTATGGTATAGGTAAATATGAAATTATTTCTCATATTCTGCTATACAATTATTTAATTTTTCTAATACTTCAGGTATTTGATCTCATGAATTTAAAGTAATTCCTGCGGCATTATCATGACCTCCACCGCCATACATATTTGCAACTTTATTTACTAAAGGACCGTTTGAACGTAATCTTCCTCTTACTTTTCCATCCTCTAATTGAATAAAGAAAGCTCAACAACGATTGTCATCAATATTTGCTAATTCATTAACAAATGCAGCAGCTGTTAAACTGTCTAATTGAAATTTTTTCATAACTTCATCGGTAACTTTATAATATAAAACTCTTCCTGATTTTTCAAAATTACTTAAGATGTGTCCTGAATATTGAATATCGGCTAAGGTTCTTTTATTTAACTCGTATAAAATCTTTTTAGGATGAAATCCGTTTTCCATTAAAAACGCAACCAATTCATGAGTTCTAGCTGAAGTATCAGGGTATAAAAATCTACCAGAATCAGTGTTAATTCCTAAATAAATATGTTCACTAGCTTTTTGTGTAACTTTTCACTTTGAATCATAAGCTAGTTTTGCAATCATTTCTGCTGCAGCAACAAAATGCTCATCTACTCATAAATAATCGTATTTAATGTCGCTATCATTTGGATGATGATCAATTCTTAATTTTGCAGTTGTTTTATTTTCGTATAAAAGTGAAGCGCACTCAAGTCTATCTCCGCTTGAAGCATCAACAACAATTCCAAGTGAATTAGTAAAATCTATTTCACTAAAATCGTTAAATTTATAGTTCATAAAATCATATGTATGCATACTGTTTCCAACTGTATAAACTTTTTTGTTTGGATAATTAGTTCTTATTAATTCTGCTAGACCAGCTTGAGAACCTAAACAGTCTCCATCTGGTCTTATGTGATGAAAAATAACTATTGAATCATATTTTTCTATTGCATCTTTTGCAACTTTTGATGTACCTATTAACATAAAAAATTCCTTTCTTTTAAATGTTTAATTTAAGTGTTTTAATTATATAAAATTATTTGTTTTTTCATTATTTTTTGCCTTTATTTGTATGTTGGTAATATAAAAAAATAATAAAAACCACAAATTAATTGTGATTATTATTTTGTTTAAAATTTCTATTTTTGTTTTTTAAAATCAACATACATTATTCTTAATCCTACAAAAATAAGTATTACAAATGGAAGAAATTCCATTAAAACAAAAAATGTTAATTTTGTAAAAATAGGAGCAACTCTAATGCCTTCATCTATGGATATAGCTGAACTTATTACAGTTATTAATTTATATCCAGGTAAAAACATCTGAGGAATTACTTGATATAAATCATAATTTTATGATAGACCTAAAAAAGTCTAAAAAGTATAAAATAAATTGTTAGAGAAAGACAAATGATATTGTAAATGTTGGTATTTTTATGTAATAGTAAACCATATATGGAAAGAAAATAAAAACGTTATTGATGTTAAAGAATAGACAAATCATTCATAATATTTAAAAGATAATTTGTTTTTATTATTCAAAACATCTTACGAAGCACAAATTATTAATAATAATATCGCAAAAGTTATATAAAGTATAAATTCATAAAGTAAAAAACCTGTAATTTTTAATTTTTCTTTGTTAATAGAAATAGAGCAAGAAATAAGAACAGAAAATAGTATTGTAATTGCTAAATGTCCTAAATGTGTACTAGCATATTGAGAAAAAGATTTAGAAAAAATGGCTAAAAATAAATAAATTTATGATAATTTAATCCAAAATTAATTTAAATCTTTTTAAAACCTGTTATAAAAAATTCTGTGGCTGCAAGTATAGTTAAGTCTTCAAAATCCTTAATAAAGATTGCATCTCCAAATCCTATAATTCCTTTTTTATTATCTAATATAGGTTTATAAAACTCTTTAGTTATTAAATTTCCTTTTTCATCTATGTTTGAGTGATTTTTGTCAATATTATCACTTACGTTTTTTATAATTTTTGCATAATTAATTAAATCTTTTTTGTTTATTATTAGTTCAAAAATATTAAAATGTGGATATAAATCAAATAAATAGTTTACATTGAATAATGTTTTATTTCCTTTATGACTAATAGGATATAAAAAATTTATTTCAAAGTCATTGCTATTAATTTCAAAATTAGGAATTTTTGTTTTTAAAAATTCTTTAAAAGAAATGCTTTTATCTAAATAATTGGAATCTAATTCTAAAAAATCATAAACTGTTAGTTCGTTTAAGTATTTATTTTTTATATTAATAACAACTCTTAAATTATTTTGTGTATGTGCGTTAAATGTGTTTTGTATTGCAATTATGTAATCTCTATTTTTTTTAATATTAGATTTTAGTTTTTCTTTTTCTTCCTCTGTAATAGTAGAATTAGTTAATTCTAAATTATAAGAAACTATTCTTTTTTTTATGTCATTGACTGCATTTATAAATGATTTTTTAAAATTTAAAATGTCTTTTAAATCATATGAAATTAAATTTTTTTGTTCATCGTAAAGTCCTAAATCGTTTACTTTGTTAAAATTTATTTCAAATTCTTTATTTTTCATTAATTCAGTAAAATATTCTGATTTTCTATCAAGTCAAACAGCAAAACTTAAATTGTAACTATTATTTATTTCTTCTTTATTTTCAGCTATTTTTGAAAAATAATTTAGAACTGTATTTTCTTTATTAGCACATGATATAGTTAAAAAAGGAAAAATACTTATACTTCCGATCAATAATAATTTTCTTTTAAATTTTTTCATATTTTTATTATACATATAAAAAAAGCGGCAAGCCGCTTTTATATAGATTTATTTTTTGTATTTAATTCCTAAAGCATTTAACATAGGTACTAAGAAGAAGTTAAATGGTTTGTTAAAGTGAGGTAAGAAATAAACATCTGTTAAAGCTATTTCTGGTAATGTTAAGCCTTTTTGAATTGCTAAAGCGAACATGTAAATTACTTCAGTATGCAATGTTTTACCTCATGAACCAATTTGAACACCTAATAATTTAAATGTTGTTGGATCATATGTTATTTTACATGCGACTTTTTCATATGTTGACATAAATTCAGGTCTATCGTTATCAATTCAATATTGTTCCGCTACATTAGAAATGCCATATTTTAAAGCAACTTGTTTTGTTAAACCAGTTGATGCATAGTGACAATCAAAAACATTAATTGCATTTGTTCCTGCTACACCTGGAAATGGTACGTTAAGCCCTGCAATATGTAAAGCAGCTACTAATCCAGTTTTAACAGCATTTGTTGCTAAAGCAGCATGTTGTCATGAACCTGTTACTGAGTGTCTCATCGCTGCTGAATCACCAATAGCATAGATACTTTGGTCTGAAATACTTCTTTGGAATTCATCCACTTTAATTGCTCCATTAGATGTTTTTTCAACATCTGCTAAAGCTTCGGTTCTTGGTTTGAATCCAATTGATAAAATTACTAAATCTGCTTGGTATTCACCTTTATCTGTTACAACTGATGAAACATTTTTACCATCTTTAGATTTAAATTCTTGAACTTTTTCACCTAGTTGAAGTTTAATTCCATCTTTAACAATACGTCTTTCCATTTCTGATGTAAATTCTTCATCAAAATAATTTGGAACTACTCTTGTTTCTAAGTCAATTAATGTAACTTTTTTACCTTGCATATGGAACGCTTCAACAAGTTCTATACCGATGTATCCAGCTCCTACAACAACTACATTTTTTACTTTTTTGTCAATTGCTTTTTGAACAATTTCTTCAGCATGTTGGAATAATTTTGACAACATAATGTTATTATATTGACGGCCTGGGAAGTTTGGCTCAACTGGTCATGTTCCACCTGCAAAAACTAAAGTATCATAGTTATCTTTAAAAGTTCTTCCGGTATTTCCATCAACAACAGTAACTTCTTTTTTCTTTCTATCTATTGCAACTACTTCGTGATTTGTTTTTAAATCTACACCATATTCATTTATTAAAACATCTGGTGATGAATAGAATAAAGCTTCTGGATTATTAAATTCTCCTCCTACTCAAATAGCAATTCCACACCCTAAAAATGAAGTGTTTGTATTTCTATCATAAGCTACAACTTGTGCAGCTGGATTAACAGTTTTTAATGTTCTTAAAAAAGATGTTCCAGCATGGTTTGCACCTACTACTAATATTTTCATATTTCTCCTTAAATTTTTCTTTAAAAAATATATTACAATTTTATAATAAACATAATTTTTTTAAAGTATTTTGGCATTTTTCCATATTTTTCCATATTTTTTTATATTATTTTTTTCTATAAATTTACTCATTAAATATAATTCATTTTATGAAGACAAAAATTAATGGCGGATTCACCAACATTTCGTACAAAGATGGTGATAAATTTTATCAAGAAAAAATCTTAACAGGGTTTAATCACAAAATTGATTATTCGATTTTAGAAAAATTCGGTTTTGTTCCAAAACTTTTAAATAATAATTTAGAAAACATAACTTGAGACTTTGTTGATGGGCAACAACCAGAACCTAGTGAAGAAAATTTAAAAATAATAGCAAATCAACTTTATGAGTTGCATAATAGCAAGACAAAATTTCCTTCTTCTAATCACGCTGCTAGAGTAAAAAAATATCGTCAAATAATCAATGAAAAAAAACTTAACATTCCAGTTTTAAATGATTATTTTAAAAGAGTTAACAATATTTTAGCTAAGAGTAAAAAAGATGTTCCTCTTCACAATGATTTGTGAACCAGAAACATGATTAAAAAAGATGGAAAAATCTTCTTTATAGATTGAGAATATGCAACTATGGGCGACAGACACTTTGATTTAGCTTATTTTATTTGCTCATCAGAATTAAATCAAGAACAAGAAAAAATATTTTTAGAAGAATACCACAATTACTGAGAAGATTATTTAATACAGCAAAAAATATTGGTTAACTATTTAGTTGTTTTATGAGTTAATGCACAAGAAAAAAAACCTTTCGATGAAAAGTTTTACATTGAACAAATTTATAAATTAGATAAGTTGTATCAAGAAAAAAAGGCTAATAAAGAATTTCAATAATTAAATTTTAAAGTTTGTTTTACAAACTTTTTTTAATTCTTCTTCACCAAATTTTTCTTTAAATTCAACAACTTGATTTTTTACTTTCTGATTCGCTCCAAGTAAAAAATCAAAATTATATATTTCTTTTATTTTTTTAAACGAATCTAAAAGCTCCGCGCGAGCCAAAATTGATGCAGCAGCAACTGATAAATGAATACTTTCTGCTTTATGCGCAAGAAGAATCGGACTTTTAAATTCATTTATTTTTGATCAATTATTAAGAATAATTATTTCATCATAATATTTATTAAATGCATTTAAGGTAGTATATTGATCTATAAAAATATAATCTATTTTTACATTTCTAAGACTTAATAACTCTTCAAGCGAGTTTATTGCATGAGAATGAGCAAAAAATTTAAGTTTATGAATATTTTTATAATTATTATCAATTTTATTGTACCCAGAATTACTTAAAACATATGTTTTATAGTAACATTTGGATTTAATTTCGTTAGCTAGATAATGAATTTGTTTTTCGTTTTTTATTAATTTGGAATCCTTAACTCCTAAATTTTTAAAATATTCTAGCAAGTTATTTGGTATAAAAACAGCAGCAGTAACAAGTGGCCCAAAATAATCACCTACACCAGTTTCATCAACACCAATAATGTTTAATTGATTAAGCAAAAAACTAGAATTGTATTCTAGAATTTTTGCATTTTTTGTGACAAATAAATTTTGATTATTAAGCATTTTCCTCTGCTTCGTTTATACGTTTACGTCTTTCTTTTGATTTTGTTATTTGTTCTTCAGGATTATCTAAAAATTTCTTTATGTAGTACCCAACACCACCTTGTTTATTAGTTTTTGAAATTCTTATGGTTGCATGCTTTTTAACATCTTTAGTTGCATTTCCCATTGCTACAGCAACACTTGCAACTTTAAACATTGAAACATCATTAAATCCATCACCAATTGCAACAATATTTTCGTTAGGAATATCATAATAACGCATTAATAAACTTATCGCCTTCCCCTTATTTACAGTTACATTGGTAATATCAAACACTGGCGTTAAACCATCGCCTTTTGATCAATAAGAAAATTCCCCTAAATCACCGTATCTAGCTTTTAAGTATTGTCTTAATCACTCAGGATCTGTTGTTTCTTTAACATCAAAAATTATTCCAGTTGGTTTTAAAGGTATTTTATGAAAATCTAATCCAAGTACAAATTTTGATGAGTCTTTAAATCCAAAAACTTTTTCTAGATCATCATCTCTTTTTTGTAATTGAACTCATCCTGGACCTTCAATAGCAACGTTAGAAATTTCTTTTTGTAGAACTTCATCTCCTAGTACATAGAGCATTTCGTTTAAATTTAAGTATTTGATGTATGGAGCAAAATCTTCATCATATGGATGGTGAATGTGTGCTCCGTTATAGTTAGCAACTATAGTATCTAAATTAAGTGCATTGTAAATAGGTTTAGTGCTTCTTCAAGGTCTACCAGTTAAAATACATACAACGTGACCTTCGCTTTTAGCTCTTTTTATTGCTGCTAAAGTTTCATCATGAATTTGCCCTGTCGCTGATGAACTTAATGTTGTGCCATCTAAATCAATAGCAAATAAATATCTTTGTTTTCCCATATTTCTCCGTTCTAAAATTTTTTTGTAGGATCATAAAAATCTACATTTATTATTTGTTTAGTTAATAAATCAACAGTAATAACCGCATATGAAAATGTGCTTGAAAACCTTGGATAAGTTATACTTCCAGGATTTAGAAAAGCGACAGATTCATTGTCTTTTTGGTAAAAAAGTGGATAGTGAGTATGACCATAAACAAACAAATCAGTTTCTTTAATTTTCTTTGCAAAAATTTCTAACTGACTTGGTGTCATTAATTGCTTATACGATCCAAATAAATGACCATGTGTTACAAATATTCTAAAACCACTTATATTTACAAAATCATTATCAGGTAATTGACTATAAAAATCATTATTGCCAGCCACACATAAATTAAAATTTTTTTTAACTCACTCATCATTTAATTCTGAATCACCAGCAAATACACTAAAATCATGCTTTTCGTGTTTTAAAATTTTTTCTGCCAAACTTTTATTACCATGAATATCAGACATACACAATATTTTGATTATTTCTTGTTGTTTAGACATATATTAATTTTAATATATTAATAAAAAAAATCTAATATTTCCACATTTGCATAATATAATGAAACTACGCTTTTACAAACGGAAATTTAATTAATTACTTAACTTTTTAAAACTACACTAAAACAAATAAATTCAAATAATTGGTTATTAATTCTTTTTTAAAAATGAACATAAAAAATTAAAATGTTAATTTAAATTAAATGTAGTCTTTATTGCTAAAATTACTTTTTTGAAAAAATTGTATATAACTGTTAAAAATTTTATAAATCTTTTTAAAATTAAAAGAAAGAGAGAAATTTTATTTATTTTTTTGCAAGAACAGATGAATTGAATAATAATATTTCTAACATAAATTCCTTATTAAATTAATATTATTTAATTAAACTAAAGTAAATTAGTATTTAATAATTAGCAAAAAAATCTAATATTTATGTATTTACATAATATAATAAAACTATGTTAAATATAGTACTTTTTCAACCGGAAATTTGCCCTAATACCGGCAATATTGTTCGAACGTGTTTTGCGCTAGGAGCAAAACTACATATTATTAAACCTATTTCTTTTGATTTACACCCTAAATACCTAAGAAGATATGGAGCGGGTAAAGTTTTAAGTGATATTAATCATGAAGTTCATGATTCATACAAAGACTTTTATAATAAATATAAAAATAAAAACATTTATTATATAACTAGATATGGCTTAAGAACATACACAGAAAATAACTTTAAAAATGAATATGATAAACATAAAGAAGTTTGATTAATGTTTGGACGAGAATCAACTGGTATTGATAAAAGTATTTTGCAAAACAATTTAGAAAATTGTTTAAGAATACCTATGGTTTCAGAAATGAGATCAATAAATTTAGCAAATAGCGTTTGTATTTTAGGGTTTGAAGTTATGAGACAACTTGATTTTGTAGATTTAAGTAAATTTGAAGTTCAAAAAGGAAAAGATTTTTTACTAGAAAATGAATAAAGAAAT
>NZ_ADNC01000006.1 GCF_000178375.1 Mycoplasmopsis alligatoris A21JP2
TTTATTGAAACTTCAACATACAATAGATCTTGATTGTTTGCATTAAGTTCTTTTTTAGATAAATTAAGATCCATTTTTTTAGCTTCACTAAAAGTTTCAACACTTTTTCTTCCGACAGTTTTCTCAATTAGTTTTCCTTCTTTATCATAGGCTTTTGCAACTAATTTTCCTTCAAAGAAAGGAACTTTAAATGTAAAGAATAGATTTTCAAAATCTTTATTTGATTTATCTGGACCAGTATAGTAACGATTTGTAAATCCAGCTTTTGTTTTAGTTTCAGTAAAAGATTTTTCAAGATTTAAATCTTCTTCTTTTCCATTTACTACTTTAAATAATTTTACTTTATGCGCATTGGTATAGACAACTACATCAACTTTTTGATCGTTGTCTTTTTTAATCATGCTTTCTTTTCATTCTGGTAAAACATGTAAAGTAGTATCACTATCATTTCATTGTGATCTATAGAAATAGTATCTATCTTTTGGTAGTCCAGCAGTATCAACTATTCCAAAATATGAGCTTTTAGGATGATTTTGTCTATTAGTTCCAGCGCCAACACCATTTCAAGGAGTTGGTTCACCTAAATAATCAAATCCAGTTCAAATCATTTCACCTGCAACAAAATCTCTTTTAATTACATAGTCTCATGATTGAGCAGATGTATCTCCTCAACCCACTTTTGAGCGATCATAGCCTGTTAAAAGATAATCTGCATTTTGTATATCATTATATCCTTCAGTTCTATAATTAGCATTATAAACTCCACGACTATTTACAGCACTTGATGTTTCAGCTGCATATATTTTTCAATCAGGAAAACGTTTCTTGTAATCATCAAAAGTACCATTTTTAGCGTAGTTAAATCCAACAATTCCACCATGTTTATCAATAATTTTAGCTAAAGCAATTGATAAACCATTATTATTTTTTAAGTGATTATCTCCAAATGTAGCAGGTCTAGTAGGATCAATGCTTTTAATTCAGTTCATCATATTTTCCATGACTTTTTCATATTCTTTGTTTCTTGATCCATCTTGACCTTCAAGAAGTTCATTTCCTACCGATCACATAATAATTGCAGGTGAGTTTTGCCCTCTTTTTACCATGGTTTTAGTATCTAATTCAGCTCAAGTCATATTTTCAGATTCTTTTCCAATTATTGGATTATCTTTTTCAATAACTTTGTCAAAAAATGCTGAATAGTCGTTTCAATTACCATTTTTTGGTCTTAATCATGTATCAAAAGCTTCATCTATAACAAGCATACCTTTTTTATTTGCTATATCAATTAAAGTATCACTAGCTGGATTATGAGTAACTCTAATTGTATTTGTACCCATTTCTTTTAAAATTTCTACTTGTCTTAAAGTAGCATCATAAAACGATGCTGCTCCTAAAGAACCTTGATCATGATGCATTGAAACACCTTTAAGTTTTATATTTTTTCCATTAAGTAAAAATCCTTTATCTTTGTCAAATTCAAAAAATCTAAATCCATAGTCGTTTTCTTCTGAATCAAGAAGTTTATTGTCGACAAAAACTTGAGTTTTAAGTTTATATAAAACTGGTGAGTTTAAATCTCATAATTGTGGTTTGTTTACTTTTAATTCACTTTCAAAAACACTATTTAAAGCATTTGTTACGTTTGAATTTCCTTCAAATTTAGTTACTAATTTATTATCTTTATCAAATAATTCATGAACTATTTTTAATTTTTTTGCTTCTTTTGTATTGTTTACTAAATTTGTTTTAATTTTTAGAGTAACTTCTTTATTGAAGTTTTCTTTTAAGTTTTGAGCTTGAATATTAACACCATATTTGTCAATATGTACTTGGTCAAAGATACTCAAGGAAACATCACGATAAATTCCTGAACCTGAATATCAACGTGATGAAGGGAATTTATGATTAACTTTAACAGCAATTAAATTGCTTTTATTGAATTCTACAAAACTTGTAATATCAAAAGCAAACGGAGTGTATCCGTATGGATGAAATCCTATTTTTTTACCATTTACAAAAACTTCAGCATTGTTATAAACACCACCAAAATTTAAACGAATTCGTTTATTTTTAAGCTCTAAAGGTATAAAAATTTCTTTACGGTATCAACCAATATTACCAAGTTTAAACCCACTTTCTGCTTCACCTTTTTTAAGATCATAATCTAAACCTAAACTATAGTCATGTGGCAAATTTAAATTACTAAAAGTAGAATCATCAAAATTATTTAATTCTGCTTTATCCTTATTTCCGTAAAAGAATTTTCAATTATCCATTAGTTTTATGTTACGCTGACTAAAATCTAATTTTTCTTCTTTAATATCTTGTCTTGGGCTTTTTAGAGTATTTTTATTATTTGTGCCATTTTCTTTTTCAGTTGGACTAATAACTTCGTTTTTGTCTTCTTTTTTGCTTGTATTTTTATTACATGCAATAGCAATAATGCTAGTTGAAATTGTTAATGTACTAACAATTCCTAAAATAATTTTTTTCTTCATTTGAATCCTTATAAGAAACAATCTAGTTTCTAAATAATTATATTTTTTTTAAATGTAATAATTATTCAATAAGGTTTTTTTGAATGTTGTTTATCCAAAAGCACTATGATATAGTGATATAAGTAAAAAAATTCATTATTTTATTTAAAATTCTATAAAAAAATTTTCATTAAATATAAAAATAATTAAAAAATATAAGCAAAATTTCAATTATTTTACCTATATTTGTTTATTTTTTATTCATTTTATGACTTGTTAAAGGTTATATTTGATTCAGGTAGATTGTTTAAGAAAATGCTTGCATCATCTCTTACATGTTCATTAGACTTAAAAAAGTCTTCTCTAGAAAGTAAATATCAACGATGATGAGGTTGGCCAGAAGGTATAAAACTATCGTTTCAAGTTGGATCAACATAGTATCAATTATTATCAATTTTAACCATATTTCAAGCATGACGGCCTGATGCATCGGTAAGTTTATTTGTTTCTGTGTTAATAGTAGAACCTAGATTAACATCTCCATCTAAATAAATTGAAGGTATTCCAAAATATTGACTAAAGTAATTAATAATTGCTGCATAACCTTGACAAACAACTTTTTGAATTAAAAATCCTCTTAAATCTCCACCTTCAGAACGACTTAATCCACCATAAGAAACATGTTTTAGTACTTCATCATGAATTAATTTAAATTTTTGTTCAGTACTTTGTGCTTGCGCTACTTTAACTTCTAAATTGTCTCTTATCCAATTATTAACTTGACCTTGTAAAGTTGTATTATCTTTAAAATAATTTATATTTACATCGTAACTAAAAGGTTGATAAATAAAAGAAATGATATTGTGTCTAGTATCATAATTTTTTAAATAATAAAATCGACCAAAAAAGTCACCTTTAATTAATCGTGTAATTTTAGAAATATTTGCTATTTCAGAAGGACTTAATTCTAGTTTTAATCCGCTTGTTGCATAATTTACTTTTACATAATTTAAATTATTTTCTAAAGCATAAACTACTTTTTCATAAAGCTTTTTATCATTTGCATCAAGTAAATTATAACCTCATAAATTATCTTTAAGTTTTTCAAAAGTATCATAAATAGTTGCAATATTTAACTTGTTTTTATTAATTTTAACAACTAAATTTTGAGTAGTGCTAATGTCTTTATTAGTAGTTAAGTAGTTCCCATTTACATATGAAAATGTAGTTCAATTTTTCTGTTCTCTTTTTATGTTTTTGACTCCTCAAGCAGCTTGAATAAAGGTATTGTGCTCAATTGTGCTTTCAATTTTTCCATCAATAATATAGTTTAATTCCATTTGAGAATCTTTTTTAAAGTGAAATAAATTATTAATAAAAACATCTTTGTTAAACTTAAATTTGAGTGTAGCAGTAGCTTTTAAGTAGTTACTTTTAGAATCATATGCTTGAATTTTAACTTCAGGAATTATGTTTAATAAATCTTTATCGTTTAAATTTTTAAAGGAATTATGATTAATTGTAAAAGTATTAATTATTTGTTCTTTTTCTTGATTAAGATTTTCAATTAATTGTTCTTGAATTGTTTTTTTATCAAGATTTTTTATATATAAATCTATTTCTTTTAATGCATCTGATGATGTTTTAAAGGTTTGAGATAAATTATATGAAATATTTTCCTTTTTTGGCTCATTTATTGCTAAATTTGGTTGATTTTCTACCGGTTTATTAGAAATTGGTTTATTATTATCTTCTTTTTCTTTATTATTCTTGTTTATAGGCACAATAGGAATAGAAGGAATTGTTTTAATTAACGGTGATTCTTTATTATCATTTTGTTTATTATCTTTTTTAATAATTATGTTTGTATTAATTCGTATTAAAGGCACAGAAGCATTTTTTGATATTGTATCTTTATCTGGGTCCTTAAAATTATCGTTTTCTACAGGCAAAATATTTGATGAGTTGTTTTCATCAATTTTTTCAGTATTTTTTGGCTCACCTTCTACTGAAACATTACAAGAAATAGTAACAAGAGGCAAAGTAAAAGTAGAAGTTATTACTAATATTTTTTTAATCATATTTAAATTATATTTAAACTTTTAGTTGAATAATTAAAAAAAATAATTCGGCAAATAAATATTAATAAGATCAATATTTAGAAATATTTTTTAAAAAGAAAAATAAAATATTGGCAATTAAGCCAATAAATTATTATTATTTCATTTCTTCAAATAATTCGTAAACGCTTGGATCATAAGCATTAGCTCTTAATAAATGAGCAATTATACTAAAGTCATTTTTTTGTTTAAATGGATCATTTAATCCATAATAATCAACATTGTGTTTAGCTAATTTTCAAGAAGTTAAACCTTTTCTAGGCGAACCAGAGTTAATAATACTAATATAATTTCCTTGATTATCCATTACACCAGTTCCACTGTTTCCAGAGTTATGGTAAATAGGACTAATTCCATCACCACTAAATCCAATTGTGTCGCTATTGTTTTCAACTCTATGGTAGATGTAATTTGCTTTTTTACCATACGGAAAACCACTAAAAACATAATCAACAGCTAAATTGTTTTCAATATTAAATTCTTCGTTTTCATATGAAATTTTTAACGGTTCTAATTTTGATCAGTTTTCTAATCAAGCTGCAAATTCAAATTTCGATTCTCTTTTTAATTTGTCAATTGTGCTTTTTATATCAACTATAACTATATTAGCATCAATAGAGTGTGAACCGTTTCCATTTTTGTCTTTTTGATTAGAACTTGCGTTTCAAAATTCAGTTACTTCTGTTCCTGTTGTATATGCACCTGATCAATAGCCTTCTCCATTAAAATAGTCATTTGAAAAATCTTTTGCGTGCATAATTAAATTTGAACTCATAGTTGTTCCTACTATTGATTTTGACATATCATAATGTATATGGTTTCCGATAACGTGTTGATTTGTAATTAAATAATATTTATAATCAATTGGATCATTGTTTAATTTTCTTAACATAGTTCAAGAACCGAACTTACCAGCAAAAGTTCTATCTTTTATATCTTTTGCGCCTTTAAATTCATAATCTTCATGTAAATATTCTAGTTTAGGCTTATACCCTTCATTTCACTTTGATGAAACATTTTGATTAAAATTGAATTTAAAAATATCTTCAGATTTATTTCTTAAAATAATAGGTTCATTTTCTTGAGTAAATGTAACTTTTTCGTAATCAAATTTATTTGTTTGATAATCTACAAATTTTTCGTCACTTAAATTGTTTTCATATTGTAAATAAATTTTTGTTGCCCTTTTGTCAAAATAAATTGCTATATCTTTTTTAAGATCCTTATCACTTACTTCATTTCCTGTTAAAGAAATGTATCCTTGGTCAACATCTTTTTTAGGATTTTGAGTTATTTTATATTCATTATTTACAGGTCTAACTAAAAACTTAATTCCATCTTCAGCTAATTCTACAATTACATTAATTAAAGTAGTGGTTTGTTTAGAAAAGAAAGCACCTTTTATTTCTAAATTATTAAAGTTTATTTTCTTTGATTTAGTTAATTCATTGTAATCTATTTTCACTTGAGCATAGCGTGATTCATCATTTAAATATTTTTCTTTAAATTGCAATAAATTATTATTAAAGAAGACTGGTAAAGAAACATAAATAAATCTATTTTTTAAATTATTTTTTGTATTTTCAAATATTGGTTCATAATACATTTTCTTCATTAAAAAGTTTACAGATTTTTTATCAAATGAAGAATTTCATTCTCCAGTTTTTGTGTTAAACTCAATTTTTCTTTTTCTTAAAAATGAAGTATCTGAATTTTGTATTTCTATTAAATTATCTTGTAATCCTAATTCTTTTATTAAAGATTCATTATTCTTTTTATCATATGAAGCAGATGAATTATTCTTAAAACCTTCTATCTTTATTCAATTATTAGATAACTTATCTTTATATTTGAATTGTACATAAAGTGAACCTTCTTTATCATTTATTTCTTTTATGTTTGCGATTTCAAAGTCTTTAATTTTATATTTACTATTTTCAGTTCGTTCTAAGTCATATTTCTTGTAATACATTTTTTTGTCATAGATAACTTTTATAAAATCTTTGTATTGAGATGAATAAACTTGTGATTTATCTTTAAATGCTTTTGCAAAAGTATCTGCAGTAATTGTATTCATACCTCCAACAAAATCGACTCCTTTAACATTTAAATCTAAATTACTTAATCTAATGTTATTTAAATCATTGATTGGATAAATGGTATCAGCTAATGTATTAGATAAATTAGTTAATGTAATAGTTTTAGAAGCATATTTGATGGATGGATCATTTTTTGAAATAAAACCAATCTTGAACATAAGGGTATCTTTATTCCCTTGCAAGCTTGTTAAAGATCTAGAGTTTTGAAGTTTAGAATTAACATCAAAAAAGACAATAAAATAATTTTTTCTTAATTCGTTTATGTTAGTATCATTTTTTTGATCACTTGTTAAATATATTTGACCAGGTTTCGCAATTGTAGGAGTAGAGCCAGAATCTTTAAAATCACCTCCAAACGAATTTTTATCACCTTCTTCATTTTTAGAATTATTACCAACGAATTTTAAAAAGTATTTTAAATTTTTTCCAGTCATATTTTCGGGATCTAGATAACTAAAATTATTAGTTAATCTTAATTCAAAATTTGTTCCATTTATTTTATCTACTTTATTTTTTAAGTCTGCAGGGATATTTTTGCCAGGAACTTCTTTAAAAAACTCATCATTGTGTCTTGTGGAATCAAAATCGGGGTCATTAGGCTTTTTAAGAAATTCTAATTTTGTGTATCTAGATTGATAAGTTTTTTTACTTGTTTTATTTGTCACTTTATATTTATAGTATAAAAATGCATTTTTATCACTATATGCCTGATCTGCCGTTCTACTTTCTTCTTTTTCTATAGTGATTTCAAAATTTTTAAATTCTTGTGTTTTAAAAACTTTATTTAAATCTATTTCGCTAGCCATGAACATTGTTGGTAAAACATCTGGATTTCTTAATTCTAGACTTAAATTACCTCTTGCAATTAATGACTTTACATCTTTTTCTTCTTTTTCTTCTTCAGTTAAATTAAAATATGGTGAACCTTTAAACACTTCAGTTTTTATTGAAAATTCTTTTACCTTTTTATCATGCAAATACATATTAAGCTTAAGATCAGCTTTTCTAGAGTTAGTAAATTCAACAGTATTTATATCATATGTAAAATATCTATTTACTTTAGTTGTTAAAAATTCTTTATATCTATTTGGATGTGCTTTGTCAAACATTTCATCTGCTTGATATTTACTTAAAATAGATGTATCATAGCTAAAATAATCACTTAAATTGTTGGTTTTACTATACTCGTTTATTAAATCATCGATTTTTTTATCAAAAGCATGACTAACAGTTGTTTCTTTAGTTAAACTAGATTTTTTATCTTTAAGTAAAACTACATAGTTCACTAAATTATTGTTATTTTTATCAGTTTTAATTTCTTTTAATTCATAGTCTAAATTTTGTCCTTTTTCAAGTCCAAAATAAACTTTAAAGTTTTCTTTGTTTATACTTCCTGAATATAAATTAATTTTGAATCTATCTATTCCCTCTTGAATATCTTTTTTAAAAATTACAGTTGCTTCTTTTGTGTTAGCTTCAAAATTTTTTCTAATTTCTTCAGTTATAACTGGAGATTTTTCAATTTCTTTATCTTTACTTTCTTTGTCTTTATCACCGTCTACAAGTTTTTCAGGTGCATTATTGTCATTATTGCCTGGGTTATCATTTTTATCTGTAGTATTTGTTCCAGTATTTAAGTTTTCAGGTTTATTACTTGAACCTGTATTTGCATCTTTTTTATTATTTTTATTACTTGTTCCTGAATCACTTATATTTTCTTTATTATCCTTTGAATCAGTTGAATTTGTCGCACTAGTATCTATATTTTTTGCACAAGAAACCAAAAATATAGATGTAGTTATTAAACTAGCGTTTAAAATACTTAATAGTCTTTTTTTCATGTCTACCTCGATTAACAATATTGTACAATTTTTATTAATTAATATGTTTAAATTTAAAAAATAAAGTAATAATTTTTAATTCATAATATAATATAAATTAATTTAGAAAGTAGGAAAAATGTATAAAAAAGTAAAAGGTACAATTGATTACAATCCAATTCACTGATATTTAAAAAATATGGTTACTAGTCAATTCAAAGAATTGTCTATGAGTAATGACTTTTCAATGGTAGAAACACCAATTTTAGAGCATTCAGAATTATTTAGAAAAAGTGTTGAAAATAGCGATATTGTTAACAAGGAAATGTATGAGTTTTTTGATAAAGCCCAAAGAAGTTTAACTTTAAGACCTGAAGGAACTGCACCTTTTGTTAGAGCTTATATTGAAAATCGTTGAGATACTTTAGATAATCAAAAATTTGCATATTATGGACCAATGTTTCGTTATGAGCAACCTCAAAGTGGAAGATATAGACAATTTTATCAAGCAGGTATGGAAATAGTTGGCACTAAAAATTATCTAAAAGATGTTGAAATAATAAAACTGGGATCTAAACTATTAGATGATTTAAATATCGAATACAATTTAATAATTAATAGCATAGGTGATGCACAAAGTCGTAATGAATATGAAAAAGCTCTTAAAAAATATTTATTACCTTTTAAAGATCAATTAAGCGAAATTAGTCAAAAAAGATTAGAAGGAAATGTCTTAAGAATCTTAGATGATAAAATTGCTAGCAAAAAAGATTTTATGAAAAATGCACCTAAAATTTCTAAATTTATAAGTGAAGAATCAAAAGCTTACTTTAATGAAATAACATATTTATTAGATGATTTTCAAATTAAATACCAAATTAACAACAAATTAGTTCGAGGACTTGATTATTATGATGAAGTAGTTTTTGAATTTGTTTCAAAAAACCCTATGAGCGGCTCACAAAGCACTCTTATAGGTGGTGGAAGATATTCAAATCTTTTTGCATTATTAGGTGGGAAAAATGTTTCAAGCGTTGGAATGGGAATAGGAATTGATCGAATTGTTTTTCTAATAAGAGAATTAATTGAAAAAGACTATGAACAAGACAAAAAAAATCCAGACTTTAAACATAAATCACTAGAAAGTTATGTTCTTGACGACTTAAATAATATTGATATTTATATAGCTAGTTCAACCGATACAGATAATTTAAGCGAATTATTTACAATTAATGATGCTTTTATAAGTTCAAATTTAAAAACAAAATTTGAATATGACATTATTAAAGTAAAGAAAATTTTTGAAAGAGCTAATAAGTATAATGCAGCTTTTATTATGTTTGATGATGGAAGCAAAGATGATGGTTTATATGTGCTAAAAAACATGAAAACCGGAGAAAAAATCAATGTTAGTCCAGAAGGAACAGAGCTTAGAACTATTTTCCAATTTATTGCAGATTCAGATGAAAATGGAAATTATGATTATTTATTAGATGAAATAAATAATGAAGATTATGGAGATTAAAATGAACAAGACAATTAATAATAATCAACTACGTGCAAGTGATATTGGTAAAAAAGTAACATTATACGGTTTTGTAGCAAACAAAAGAAAATTTGGAGAATTAAGTTTTATTGACTTACGTGATAGATACGGAATTACTCAATTAGTTTTTAAAGAAAACACTACCTTTAGCCGTGAAAGCGTTTTAGAAGTAACTGGTACAGTTGCACTAAGAAAAGAAGAAAATAAATTACTTGAAACTGGTCAAATTGAAATATTAGTAGAATCATATAAAGTTTTATCTTTAGCTAACGATTTACCTTTTGTAGTACGAGATGATGTAGAAGTTAAAGAAGAGAATAGACTTCAATATCGTTATTTAGATTTGCGTAGACCAATAATGCAAAAAAATCTAATTCTAAAAAATAAAGTATTTCATGCAATAAGAGAATTTATGCAAGAAAATGATTTTTTAGAAATGGAAACACCTATTTTAGCCAAAGGAACACCAGAAGGAGCTCGAGATTTTTTAGTTCCAACAAGAAATGAAGGTAAATTTTTTGCTTTACCTCAATCACCGCAATTGTTTAAACAATTATTAATGGTATCTGGTTTAGAAAGATATTATCAATTTGCTAAATGTTTTAGAGATGAAGATTCTCGAAAAGATCGTCAACTTGAATTTATCCAATTAGATATTGAAACAAGTTATTTAAGTGTAGAAAACTTTCAAGCATATATAGAAAAATTATTCAAATATGTAATGCATAAAATTGGAATAGAAATTAAAATTCCTTTCCAAAGACTAAAATATTTTGATTGCATAAGAGATTATGGAACTGACAAACCTGATTTAAGATTTGATTTAAAAATTCAAGATATTAACGAATTTTGTAACAGCACCGACTTTAATATTATTAAAAATGCTTCTTCTAAAAGAATGTTAATAATTGAGCAAATTATTGAAAAAAAAACATTTAAAAATATATCTGAAATAGCTAAGAAAAACAAAGTAAACGCCTTATTTTATTTTGCAATAGAAAATTCAAAAGTAATACATTCTAACTTTGCTTCAAAAGTTCAAGAAGAAGTTGATATATTAATCAAAAAACAAAATATTGTTAATGGGACAGTATTTATTGCTGCTGATAAATATGAATCAGCTAGTCAAGCACTAGGTGCTTTAAGAGTTGAATTAAATAACTTATTTAACTATGCGCGTGATGAATACAACTTTTCTTGAATTACAGATTGACCTATGTTTGAATTTGTTGAAGAAGAAAATAGATGACAAGCTGCACACCATCCTTTCACTCAATTCGATAATGATTTAGAAGAAGTTAAAACAATGGATAAAGAAAAAATTATGGCCAAAAGTTATGACTTAGTCTTTAATGGATTTGAACTAGGTTCTGGTTCAGCTAGAATTTATAATCCAGTTGAACAAGAATTAATGTTTGATATGATAGGACTTGACAAAAAACAACAAGAAGAAAAATTCGGTTGATTTTTAAGAGCATTTAAATACGGCGTACCTCCTCATTGTGGAATTGGTTTAGGTATGGATCGTTTAATTATGATTTTAGCTAACCAAAAAACAATTCGTGATGTTATTCCTTTTCCTAAAAACTCAAAAGGGCAAGACGTTATGACTGATGCACCAAATAATATTGAACAAAATTCTTTAGATGAAGTATTTATTACTATAAAAGACCAAAAATAACAAAATTAACTATTATATTTGTATGAGTTAGTCAAAATATAATAGTTATTTTTTTAAATTACTTTTTCTATTGTTAAAAATTTCAAATAAAAAAATAATATATTTATTTATTAATAATAAATATTTAGAAAATATTACTTTTTATTTAATTAATATTAAATGATACACATGTTTATTTAGGTAATATTAATATTTAGAAAAATTATTTATAATTCAATCATGAAAAAAAATAGAAACATATTAAAAGCAATATTTTTGTTTTCTTCATCATTACTTACAACAACAATGGTTGCATGTAGCGGTGGAGTTAATTTAAACTCAAGTATAAAAGATGAAAATCCTAATAAAAACAATTCAGATACAACACCAGATACTCCAAAAGAAAATAAGGACAAAAATCAAACTTCTCCAGAAGTTAACAAGACTGATAAAGATAAAGAAGTTAAACCAAAAGATCCTGTTGTAGGAAATACTAATAACGAATCAAATAAAACAGACTCTAAAGAACCAACCTCAACTGAAAAATTAGAAGTATTAGAAGAATTAGGTCCATTACCTATAAGAGCACCAGTCAGTGCACCTCCTGTTACTTCCGTGCCAAATACACCTTTTGACCCATCTAATCCACAGTTACCGCCTGGTTTTCCTGGAATGTTAGACAGAGTTAATGGATTCTATAGAGATAAAATGCCAACTACTACATTACCTAAAAAAAATGATTCTGAGTTATATGATGCAATTTATAAAAGAACATTTGCCGTTAGTTTTGTTACTAATGATGTTGATGCAAATGATAATAAAATAACAAAATTAAGTTCAATGAATGAAGGAACTACTTGATTATTTGATTATTACAAATATAAGCAAGTAAATAAATATAAATTATTTTTTGCAACAAATTTACACGTTGCTTCAGCTATTAGAAACACTTTAGAAAACAATAAAACTGAATTATTTGATTACTCAGATGATGTGAAATCAAGTGATGGAAAATTATCATCAACTCTTGGTTTAAATTTAGGAAGATCGAAAGTTTCAAATAGAAATTTTTCTTCTCATAATGATAAAACTTCTTTAGGAGCTTTTTCAGAAGCAGCTAAATTTTATACAAATATTCAAAATGATTCTGGTTCTGCAAAAAATGAAGCGATGTTAACTCCTCCTAAAATGGTTTTTGCAGCTACAGGATTTATGAATGATGAAGATGAAAAAGGTTATATAAATAAATTAAAAGAAAAAGCTAAAAATTATGAAATTACAGATGAAAATGCTAAAAAAATAATAAGAGATAATTATCAAAAAGCAACCTATTATAAGGATTTTGTCGTTTTTGAAATTGATGTTGATTTAACAAAAGATAATTCAGATAGTAAAGAATTTAGTTCATGAATACAAGAAGCAATTAATTCTTTTGAGAATATTAAATCATATACAAAAAATAATGATGTTCCTAACCATGATAGAGGGGATATTCCATATGTTTCTTATGATTATGCGAGTATGTTCCATGCGCCAAAAAGAAAAATATATAAAATATTTAACAATTATGATAAAGCAAATCACTCTGCAGAAATGGCATATATTCTAGGTTATCCAAAAGATGTAAAACAATATGCAGTAAGAAACAACAATAGCGAAAGATATAATACTAAAAATACATGATCTGTGACATCGTTAGGGCATACTAACGGATTTGGTGGATCAAACGTTAGTTTTAATAGTGATATCTGAAATAGACCATTTGCTAATCATTATGGATTTAATTCAGGATTAAATTTTTCATCATTATACTATGGAGCATCAGGTTCAATGGTAACTAACGAATATGGCTTACCTTTAGGTATTTATAGTAGTGTAAACGCAAGTGTAAATTCAACAGAAATAAGTAAAAATGGTGGATATACTAATTTTGTACAAAATTTTGATATACCATTTTATGACATTCCAAACGCAGTTTATAGCGCTCACAACTTAATTGATGGTTCAGATAAAAGATTATATCCGCGTCAAAGAACTTCATATAGAGAAAATTTAAGATTCTTATATCCTAATGGATTTGAAAATTCTGAGGATTCTAAAAAGACCGCGATATTTGATAAAAATTATTAAAAAAACAGCACATGCTGTTTTTATTTAACTTTTCCAGATTTAACTTGATCAAAGTTCTTTTGGAAATTTCTTTCTTCTAAATGAGTTGAAATAAATAAGAAGATTAATGTACTTAAAACACAACCTAGTGAGATTAAACCTCTGGCTCACAATTCCAATTGATAGCTTCATATTATTCCAGCAGCAGCTAATGCAAATGGAATAATAAAAGCTATTGATTTAGTTTCTATAATATTAAATTTATATAATATAAATCATAGACCTGTTATAAAAATTATTCATAAAGGTAAAGCAATTGATAAACCTCAAAAAGGAATATATTTTAAGTTTGAATCAGTTGTACCAAAAACTCAAAATAGTATTGCTGGAAATAAAACAAATAATACTGTAAATAATATTGCAAAATATCTTTTTCTTTGTTGTAAAGCTTTTATTTGTCTGATAGTATGTTCTTTATTTTGTTGTTTATTCATCTTATCTATAAGCCTTTTTGTCATTGTTTAGCATTTCTAAAAATTTTTCCAAACTCGTTGTTGTTGTTGAATCTTCGCCATATTTACGATAAGAAATAGTTTTAGATTCTTGTTCTTTATCACCTAAAATTAGTTGATATTTTGATTTAGAAATTTGAGCTTCACGCATTTTTTTAGATAATCTTTCTTCACGATCATCTAATTTTGTTCTTATATCATTTGCAAATAAAAATTCATTTACTTCTTTAGCATATTCATAATTATTAATTTCATGTACCGGTATAACAGTCACTTGTTTAGGTGCTAGTCAAAATGGTAAATTACCTTTTGTTTGTTCTAAAAGAGTTGCTACAAATCTTTCATATGTTCCAATTAAACCACGGTGTAATAAAACTGGTGTTTTTTCTTCGCCATCTTTATCAGTATATTTCATTTCAAAACGACTTGGTAGTAAAAAGTCTAATTGCAATGTTGAAATTGTAATTTCATGACCTAGTGAAGTAAAAATTTGAATATCAATTTTAGGTCCATAAAAAGCAGCTTCACCGATTTTTTCTTCATATTCAATGTTTAAATCATCTAAAACTTTACGTAATTGAGCTTCTGAAGAATTTCACATTTTATCATCATCAAAATATTTTTCTTTATCTTCTTTATCTCTTAAACTTAGCGAAATATAATTAATTTTGATTTTTAAAAGATCCAATGTTTCTTTAATTAAAGCATACATTGTTTTAAATTCACTTTCTATTTGGTCAGGTCTTAGAAAAATATGACCCTCAGTTAAAAGCATTCCTCTTACTCTTTCTAAACCAGTTAGTGCTCCACTTTTTTCATAACGATATAGCTGTGATTGTTCTGAATAACGAATCGGTAAGTCACGATATGAACGTTTTTCCATGTTATAACAAATAATATGGTGTGGACATGTCATAGGGCGAGGAATTAATCTTTCTCCTTCAACTACAATTGGTTTAAACATATCATCTTTATAGTGCGCTAAATGTCCTGAAATCTTATATAAAGTTTCTTCACCAAAGTGAGGTGTTAAAACTTCTCTAAATCCATATTTTTTGTCCATTTTTAAAACTAAATTTTTAATTTCATTATGAATTGCCATTCCATCTTCTAATCAAATTGGTAACCCTTGACCTGATAATTTAGAAAAGGCAAAAAGTTTCATTTCTTTTCCAATTTTACGGTGGTCACGTTCTTTACGATCTTTTAATATTTCTAAATAAGTAGCCAATTCTTCTTTTGTGTCTCAAGAAGTTCCATAAATTCTAGTTAATTGAATATTATTTGAATCACCTCTTCAATAAGCACCAGATAAATTTAATAACTTAAAGTTTTTTATTTTTTTAGTATCTTCTGTATGGTTTCCGGCACATAAATCAACAAAAATTTCTTCTTTACTTAACGGATCAACTAATGCATAAAATGTAATTGTTTTACCTTGTTTAACTAATTCATCATAAAGTTCTTTTTTGTAAGGTTTATTTTCAAAACTATAATGTGATTGATCAACTTGTTGCATAACTAAATTTCTTGATGCAAGTTTTTTCATGAATTTTTCAATTTTACTTAATTCTGTATCTGAAAGTGCTTCAAGAAATTCAAAGTCATAATAAAAACCTTCGCTTATTGCAGGACCAAATCCTAGTTTAACACCTGGATAGAGTTTTTCAACAGCTGCACCTAGTAAGTGTGAAGTTGTATGATTAAGTTTAATATCTGCTTTCATAATTCTCCTAAAATCCCATTTTTTCCATTAATTGGGATAAATTTTCTTTTGCGATTTTTTTAGCAACATGTGCGCCATCTGTGCAAACTTGATCAACTTTTTTCAAGTAATATACGTATTTTTCTTGAATATCAATTAATAAGTTTTTAACGCATAATGCCACTTGTTCTTTAAATTCTTTGTAATTAGCATCTTTAAAGTGAAATTCTGCATCTTCTAAACTAATATTGTTTAGCGCTGCATAAATGTTTAATAAGTTTAAAACACCAGGTTTATCGTTTGAAATATATATTTTATTTTCACTATCAGTAACTGCTTTTAAAACCTTTTTATAAGCTAATTCAGGATCATCTAATAAATAAATTGTTGATTTAGATGATTCTGATTTAGACATTTTTACATTTGGATCAGATAAAGATTTGATTCTAGCACCTACTTTAGGACTAAATCCTTCTGGAACAATAAAATTATGTTTGTATTTATTATTAATTCTAGTTGCAATATTTCTAGTTAGTTCTAAATGTTGGATTTGATCTTCACCTACAGGAACAACATGAGCATTATAAAGTAAAATGTCGGCAGCCATTAATGTAGGATAAATTAAAAGTCCGGTTGGTATTTTTTCAGTACCATTTGCCTGTTTAGAAGCTTTTAGTGATTTATCTTTAAATTGTGTCATTCTGTTTAATTCGCCTAAAGTTGTTTCATTAGACAATAATCACTGCATCATAGCATGTTCAATTACATCAGATTGAAAAAAGATAGTGCTTTTTTGTGTGTCTAAACCACAAGCTAAATATAAAGCTGCTACACTTTGTCTAGATTCATATAATTTTTTAGCATTATTATCACCCATAGTTAAGGCATGAAGATCAGCTATAAAGTAAAAAGCTTCATAATCATCTTGTAATTTAATAAAGTTATTTATTCCTCCAATATAGTTACCTAAAGTCAATTGACCAGTTGGTTTTATACCACTAATACATCTTTTTTTCATCTTGTTCCTTGTAAATAAAATTATATTTTAAATTATATTACAAAGCTTAAAATTTCAAGACTTATTTATAGCAAAAATATTCTTTATTAGGATTTAATTTTATGTGTAATAATTAAGTTATGATAAAAAAATTATTAAAACAAGAACGTATTGATATTATTTTAAAACAATTGGCATTAAATGGTGCAATTACAACAAAAAAATTAATGTTTTTAACAAACGCAAGTGAATCCACATTACGCGCTGATATAGTTGAATTAGATAAAAAAGGTCTACTTAAAAAAGTTCATGGAGGTGCTTGTTTAGAAAAACAACAAATACAAAATAATGTAGATATTCTTTTTGAATCAAGAACAAAATTACAAAAAGATTCAAAATTAAAAATTGCTAAAAAAGCTAGTATTGAAATTAATAAAAAAACAAATTTAACAACAATCTTTATTGATTCAGGAACTAGTACATATGAATTAATTAAACTTATCACTTTAAAAAATATTATAGTTGTTACTAATTCATTAAATGTTGCTGATTATTTAAAAAATAATAATGATATAAAAGTAATTTTAATAGGTGGTGAAATCAAAAATAAAACATCAAATATAGTAGGATCAATAGCTCTTGATAATTTAAATTTATTTACCTTTGATTTAGGAATATTTGGAACAAATACGCTCAATAATAATGGAAGTTTTAAAACACCTGAAATCAATGAAGCTATTTTTAAAAAAACAGCTATTGCTAAATCAAAACATGTTTATTTATTAGTAGATAAAAGCAAAGTAGGATTAAATCAAGGAATTGAATTTCATAAAATCGATCAAAAAACCACAATAATATCAGATGCGGAAAAAAATCCGAATTTAGATAATATAAAATGAATTAAAGCATAACCATATGGTTATTTTTTAATTATTTTTGTAGTTTTTTAATGATTTTTAAGGTTTTTTATTATAATTAACATTGGAGGTTAAATGATTTATACAATTACTTTATCCCCAACAATTGATTATTCACTAAAATCAGAATATGAATTAAAAACTGATTTTATTAATAGAAGTACCAAAGAAGCCTATGAAGTAGGTGGAAAAGGAATTAATGTTTCTATAATGCTTAATAATTTAGCAACTGAAAATGTTGCCTTAGGTTTTGTTGGAGGATTCACAGGAAACGAAATAGTAAATATCTTAAAACATAAAAATATAGTTACTGATTTTGTAAATATTCAAGGAAATTCAAGAACAAATGTCAAAATCAATATAAAAAACCAAAAAGAATTAATAATTAATGCAACAGGCCCATTAATAAGTGATAAAAACTTAAATGATTTATACACTAAAATTCAATATTTGGTAAAGGATGGTGATGTAGTTGTAATAGCAGGAAATATTCCTTCAATTATGAAACAAGACATATATGTCCAAATTTTAGAATTAATTAAACAAAAAAAAGTTCTATTAATCGTTGATGCAACTAAAGATTTATTAATATCAACTTTAAAATACAAACCGTTTTTAATCAAGCCAAATCTTGAAGAAATAAACGAAATTTTTAAAAGCGAAATTAAAAATCCAATAACTCAAATGGAACAAGTTAAATTAAAAGCCTTAGAGTTACAAAAACTAGGAGCTCAAAATGTTGTTATTTCTTTTGGCGGGCAAGGCTCTTTATTACTTGATAAAAATCAAGAATTTAGCTATCGAGAAGCTATAAAAGGAAAATTTGTAAGCTCTACTGGAGCTGGCGATAGTATGGTTGCAGGTTTTATAAGTAAATATTTACAAACAAAAAATGTAAAAAAATCATTCATCTTTGGAAATTATTGTGGCTCTGCAACAGTTTTTACAACTGGTATTGCTAGCTCTAAAGAAATCGATGAATTAATTAAAAAAGAAGGAGAAGTATGAGAATAAAAGATTTATTAACTAAAGAAACAATTTTATTTAGACCTAATATAAATAATAAAGATGAACTTTTAAAAAGAGCAGTTGATTTAGCCGCTCTTTCAGGAAAAATTAATGATCCTAAAAAACTACTTCAAGCAGTCTGAAAACGTGAATACGAATTTAGTACTGGTGTAGGAAATGGAATTGCAATTCCCCATGGTAAAGGAGAATTTGTAAAAAAACCTGTTTTAAGCGCAATTGTTTTAAGAGAAGGAATTGATTATAGTTCACTAGATAATAAACCAGTTAAATTAGTTTTTTTAATAGCAGCACCTGAAGGCAATGCACAAGAAAACTTACATTTAGATGTTTTAGCTAATTTAAGTAGAATGCTTTTAGATGAAGAATTAGTTGAAAAATTAATTAAAGCTAAATCAAAAAGCGAATTTTTAAGTTTATTAAGCAACAAAGAAAATGAATTAGCTCGTAAAGAAGAACAAAAAGAACAAAATGTGCTAATTAAGTCAAATAATCAAACTAAAGAATATTTAGTAGCTATTACTTCTTGTCCTACTGGTATAGCACATACCTATATGGCACAAGAATCATTAGAAAAAATGGCTAAAGAACTAAATGTTGAAATTAAAGTAGAAACACAAGGTTCTGGTGGAGCTAAAAATATTTTATCAACTCAAGAAATAGCAAATGCTAAAGCAGTTATTATTGCAGCTGATACAAATGTAGAATTAAATCGTTTTGAAGGAAAAAGATTATTAAAAACTGATGTAAGTAGCGCTATTAAAAATCCTCAAAACTTAATTAATCGTGCTCTTAATGATAATTTAAGTGTTTATAAAAACACAGATTCATCAAGTAAAAATAATCAAGATAAAAGTCAGCAAAAAGGATTTATTAAAACCTTTTATACACATTTAATGAGTGGTGTTTCACACATGTTACCATTTGTTATAGGTGGAGGAATTTTAATTGCATTAGCCTTTTTAATTGATAGTTTTTATGGAACAGAAGCTATTGGAAGCAATTTTGGTAGCACAGCTTCTGTAGCTAAATTCTTTATGGGAGCTGGTGGAGCAGCATTTGGCTTTATGATGGCTATATTAGCCGGATTTATTGCTTTTTCAATTGCTGGACGACCAGGTTTAGCTGTTGGTATGGTTGGAGGATTTTTAGCTAATTCAGCAAGTTTTTCAATCATTAATACAGGTTCAAATGCCGGATTTTTAGGAGCATTAATTGCTGGATTTGTAGCAGGTTACTTAGTTTTAGGACTAAGGTATGCTTTTAAATGAATGCCTAAAAGTATGGACGGAATGAAACCGATGTTGGTTTATCCAGTTCTAGGAATTTTACTAATTGCTTTAATTATGTACTTTTTAATCAATACACCATTAGGGTATTTAAACTTTTATATTAATAAAGGACTAAAAGATTTAGTTGAATCACAAAAAGAAATTTCATTAACATTTAAAATTGGTGTAGGTATGTTATTAGCTGGTATGATGGCTGTTGATATGGGTGGACCAATTAATAAAGTAGCATATACCATTGGTGTAGCATCAGTTGATCCTAATGGATTAAATCAACCATGAATTATGGCCGCTGTTATGATTGGTGGAATGGTTCCACCTTTAGTAATTGCTTTATCAGCCGATTTATTCCCACAAAAATATTCTTCAAAAGAAAGAAAAGATTCTAAAGTAAACTATTTAATGGGATTAAGCTTTATTACTGAAGGAGCAATTCCATATGCTGCTTCAGATCCTTTTAGAGTTATAGGAGCAAGTATTGTTGGTAGTGCAGTAGCTGGTGGAATGTCAGCAGCTCTAGGAGCTTCAATTCCAGCACCTCATGGAGGAATATTTGTCTTTGCCGTTGCACAAAACTGATATTGATACTTATTAGCTTTAGCAGTAGGAGCAGTTCTAGGAGCATTAATTTTAGGAATATTAAAGAAAAAACATCCTGAAGCAGAATTAAAAAGATGAAAAGGTATTCCTATAGGGAATGGAGTTTATCTTAAAAAATTCAAAAAATAATTTAAAGAGATTATGTATACAATAATAGCAAAAAATAATTTGATAATAGACTCATTGAGCATTTACGACAATGATGAAAATGAGAAATTATTTAACTATATAACAAAAAAACTTTTTGAAGAAATTTTATATAAGCAAGTAAGTAAAAATACTAAACATGATAAAATTTATTAACAAAAAATAATTTAATTAAAATACACTGAGTATACAGAGAATAATATAAAAAACATTTTTAATAAAATAGATAAAATATTTTTCTTGTATTCCCTGATGAGAAAATTTAAAAAAACTTTTGTGAACACTGAAAATGAATTAGATTTTTTATACAAAATTAATAATTTTAAATTTGATAATCAATATTATATTAACAAAAAAATTACTAATAATAAAGTAACATTCTTTATAACTCAGTTAAAGGAATTAACTTTGTATATATAAATTTCTGAAAGAAATATTTATAGAATTAGAAATCAATAAAAACGCTAAAAAAGGCTCTTTTGTTTTAATATCAATTTTTGCTTACTTTTATAAAATAATTATTGATGATAATGAATATTTATCTGATTATCATGATATAGAATTATTAGATATTCCTAAAATTATATTTTATGAAAATAATTACAAAATATTTTTTATAAACGTCCAAAAGTTTCATATAACAAAGTACTATACATTTGTAGAACACATATTAGCTAGATACTTAAATAAAATAATTGATAAATAAATATATTTTTAAAATTTAAAATCTTTAATAAATATACAAATTTAAAACAAAACAATTTTAAATTTAATAGTTAAAATAAGTATTAATATATTTATAAAATTCTTTAAATATCAATAAATGTTTATATAAAAATAGCCAGATTTATATTTGGCTATTTTATTTTTAGATTATTTTAAAAACAATATTTTATCAACTTTGAAGTTGAAAATTTGTTTGTATAAAATACATATTAGTGATATTTTTATTGATTTTAACTAAAAAGATTTAATGTTCAATTACAGATTAGTAAATAAAACTAAATAAATGTGGTAATTAAATTTAAATAGTTAAATTTCTATTTAGCATTTTATACATTTAAATATAGGTTAATAAGTAAATTTTACATACTTTATCAAGTTTTGAATTTTTCAAAAAATGCTTTTATTTTTTCCAATAAATTTTTTGTTCGTTCTTCTCTTCTATTTTTAAAACCTTTTGTTTTGTCTATTGGCTGAGCAATTAAACTTTCTTCTTTTTTAAATAATTTAATTACTTCAGCACTTTCAATTTTAGGATAACCTCTTGAAAAAGAATCTGCAATAAAATCTTTGGTTTCGTTATCTTTTAAATCTTCTTGTTCTATTAAATCATTCAATGCTTTATATTTAAGTTTTTCGTGAAATTCAAAATAGTCTGATATAAAATTTTCAGGATTATATGTTCCTTGATTATTCACTTTATCTATAAAAGCAAAAATTAATTCTTTTTTACTTCGTAATCTAGTATTAGAATTAATGATTTTTTCTAATTCTTGTTTATCAAAAGGTTTATTATGTTCTTTTAAACTAGATAGTCTTTCTTGTATTAAATATAAAATATAATCAAGATTAATTTCTTGTGACTTTATTAGTTCTACTTCGAAAACTAAATCAGGAATAATGCTCGTTAAATCATTTTGGCTTATTTTTTTATATTTTTCATTTAAATCAATGTAAACACTTTTGAAATCTTGTGTTTCTCTTTCATTTAGTAGTTCATATTCATCATATTCAATAAATTGACTCAACATATTTTTGTATTTTAAAATACGTCCAAATAATTTAACAAAATTTTGCTCTTCATTTTCACCATTTTCTAAAATTGAATCGGGATTAGGAAATTTTGATTTTAATTCTTTAATTAATTCATTGTATCCGTAACTTTTTGACCATATTCATCTATATAACCCTCACAATATTCTTTTAACGTTTTCATTATTATGATATTTGCTGAAATATTATTTTTATTTGAAAATAAAGAAATAGCTTCGTTTACTTGTTTTTCTAAATTAACAAAACAAATAACATTACCATGGCTTTTAATTGAATTCAATATTCTATTGGTTCTAGAAATGGTTTGAATTAAACCATGTTGTTTAACTTTTTTATCTATTCAAATTGTATTTAGTGTTGGTGCATCAAATCCCGTTAAAAACATATTTACTACTATTGCTATATCAATTTCATTCTTTTTTAGCCTATTACTAAAATCCTTGTAATAGTTATTAAAACTATCAGATCTTGTTGAATAAGTCGTATTAAACATTTTATTGTAATCTGAAATAGCCATATCTAAAAAATCTCTAGAAACTTTATCTAATGACTCAACCATTTCATTATTTTCATCAATAATACCTGATACATTATCCTCTATAGAATCGTTTGAAGAATAACTGTAAATTAAAGCAACTTTTAATTTTTTATTATCATCTAAATCTTTTTGTTGTTCTTTAAATTGTTGATAATACATTTTTGCAGATTCAATAGAATGAGTAGCTAAAATAGAATTAAATCCATTATTTATGTATCTTGTTAAATTATTATTATCGTTGTTTATATATGTCAAATATTTTTTGTTATTTCTACAAGTAGGGGCATCATAATTTTTTAAAATGTATTCTGTTATTTTAGATATTCTTTTAATATTTTCTAAGGCTTCTTTAGTATCAATAGCCATTACTTTTTGATCATCGTTTTCTATATCATAATTACTTTTTATTGTATTAACATAATGAATTCTAAACGGTAGTACTTTTTCATCCTTAATTGCCTCTGGAATAGTATAAGAGTGTAATAAAACACCAAAAATGCTTTCTGTTGTTAACAAGACTTTTTGATCAATATTTATATTTTTTTTATGTCCAGAATTATCTAAAAAAATCGGTGTTCCAGTGAACCCAAAAATTATAAAATTTTTAAAAGACTTTTCAGTAATTAATTTGTTAAATTCTCCAAATTGTGACCGGTGACATTCGTCAAAAATTAAAACTGTATTTTGCTTATATATTTCATGATTAGAATTGCTTTTAATAAATTTACTCAATTTTTGAATTGTTGTTACAATTATTTTTTTATTATCATCTTCTAAATTTTTCTTCAATTCAGTTGTATTAGAATTTGATGAAACAGCACCTTTTTGATATTTTTCATATTCCTTTATCGTTTGATAATCTAAATCTTTTCTATCTACAACAAATAAAATTTTTTTAACTTTTTCATTTTCTCCCAAAAGAGTCGCTGTTTTAAAAGAAGTAAGTGTTTTTCCACTACCAGTAGTATGCCAAACAAAACCACCTTTTTTTTCCTGTTTATTAAATGTTTTATAAGTAAAAACATTATTTACTTTACTAATTATTTTTTCGGTTGCTGCAATTTGGTATGGTCTCATAACTAACAAATTATTATCATGCGTAAAAACACAATATTTAGTTAATATATTTAATAATGTATTTTTTCTAAAAAAAGTTGAAGTAAAATCTTCTATGTCATGAATAGGTTTATTTTTTGAATCAGATCAATATGAAGTAAACATATATGACTTTTGAATTTTTTCTTTACTTTGATTTTTTTTGATAAGGCAGATTCTCTTGTTGTATTTGAATAATACCTTGTAAAGGTCCCATTAGAAATAACATAAAGTTGTACAAAATCATATAAATTATTGATTGTATCTCTATTATAACGTTCAATTTGATTAAACGCATCCTTTAAATTTATACCCCTTGCTTTAAGCTATATATGAACAAGAGGTAACCCATTAACTAAAATAGTAACATCATAACGATTTTTACGATTGGATTTGTTATTTGTAACTTCATACTGATTTATAACTTGAAGATTATTGTTATGAATATTTTTTTTATCAATAATTTTAATATTAATTTTGGAATTATTTAATTCTCTTTTTAATGTATAAATATGATGTTTTTGAATTAAATGCGTTTTTAAGGATGTTAAACTAAAGTTAGTAATCTCATTGCTTGCTTGTCCTATAAGAAAAGAAGAAGCATTAAATAAATATTCCTTTTTAAAGATTTCTCATTCATCGTCACTAAAAACAAAATTATTTAATTTTTCAATTTGCTTTTTACAATTATTTAAAAGCGATTTTTCATCTTTAATATTTTTTTCATAAATATAACCTTGTGATACCAGTTGATTAATAAACTTTTCTTCAAGTTTTATTTCTGTTTGATATTCAGTTTCAATAATTTTAGATGATTCAAACTGAGCAATAACAGTTATTTCATTTTGTTCTGCTATTGTTACTTCTTTTTTCATAATTTTCCTTATTTATTTTCATCAAAAGATAAAAGTTTATTTCTATAATATTCATATTGTTTTTGTCTTAATTCTATTTCAAGTGGTAAACCTTCTGAAATGTCATTTATGTATTTTTCAAAATCATCTAAAATTTCTACTATTTTGTTTTGAATTTGAAGTGAGGGTAAATTTATAGTAAAATTTTTTAATTCTTCTAATTCTAAGTGTTTAGGAATAGCATCATTTGCAAGGGAAAATAATTTATCTTGGAAATTTTTTAGATAATAATATAAATATTTTTTATTTATAAAAAGTTCTTGTTTATAGGGGTTCAACAGGTATAATACGTCGTTAGCTCAAAATTTTTCTTTTATATAATTAACAAACCCTGCTGTACCATATTTCACTACAGTTAAAGTATTTTCTAATGAATTATATTTGTTTATTTGTCCAAATTTTTTATATCCACCACTTCATACCGGATATTTACCATCATCAATTAAATCATTTTTAGTTACACGCCTACCAGTACTTATTTTACAAATTTGTGATAATTTTATCTCATCAATTAAAAAAATGATTTGTCTTCATTTAGTTTCTAAGGTATTTAGATAAGTATTACTTAATATCCCCCCCCTTCGATTTTATCGAAGCTTAATAGAAGATTTCTATAATATTCATATTGTTTTTGTCTTAATTCTATTTCAAGTGGTAAACCAGTTTTTATATCTTTTGTATAAATTTCCATTTTATCTAAAATATCAACAATTTTTTCTTGAACGTATACAGATGGAATAAATATTTCTAATTCTTCAAGAATATTTTTTCCTAAACCTGGAATACCTGCACCTTCTTTTGAATTCATCAATTCCTTTTGTTTATTTTTTAAAAAATGATATAAGTACCTATTAATGATTGGTGAATTATTTTTACATTCAATATAAAAGCAATGAGCACTTGCTCAAAACTTTTGGTCAATATAATTCACATAACCTGATAAAGAACCACCTTGACTTATTATAATTGTATTTTCATCAACATTATATTCGTTGTGTCAACCAGATTCTTTAACGCCACCATTAAAAACCGGATAAGAGCCTTTAATAAATTTATCTTTATTTAATTGAGCACCTTTTTTTATTGAAACTATATTTTTTAAAATATCTTTATTTATAAAATTATGTTCTCTGCAATCTTTATTAGTTTCTTTATTAATGATTTTGTTGAATAGTGAATCATTGTTATCATAATCCATTAACATATTTCTAAAGTACTTATATTGTTTTTGTCTAGCTGTAAGCTCTGCTGTAAGCTCTGCTGTAAGCTCTGCTGTAAGCTCAGTGAAATTATCTAATATTTCCACTATTTTGTTTTGAATTTCAATAGGGGGCATTGGAATATCAAACTGTGAATAAACTTTAATTCACTGTCTTGCGTGTTCAGTTGGTTTATATTTTAAATTGGCTAATCAATAAAAAAAATATTTTAAATTATTATTAGGATTTTTCAAGATTAAAATTTTAATAGCTGACGATTTTAATTTAAAATTAAAATCTACTCGCTTAACATTTGCTGTGAAATCATCAAATAATATTATTGGTTTTACTTTACTAGAAAAAAAGATATTTTCTGTTTCGTCTGTATATCCTAATAAAAATGTTTTACCAGAAGTTAAAACAGGTATTTTAAATTGATTCGAGTATTTAATGTTTTTTACTGTATATTTATTACTGTGCTCATAATCTAATAATGTTTCCATTTTTTTGAATTCAACACCATTAGGACAAAATTTTTTTAATAACTTTTCAAAATTATTCATCTGAACCTTCCAGATCAATGATTATTTGATTAATTTTTTCACGCAAGATATTAATTTTTTTTACTGATGTGTTTAGTTTAATATTTAATTCTTCAATATCTATTTCTTCTTCTTCATCATTAAAATTTAAATATGAATTAACACTTAATTTAAAATTTTTATTAGCTATTGTTTCATGGTCAATTAATATAGAAAAATCTTCAATCTCTTTTTTATATCTTATAATTTCAATTATTTTTTCTAAATTTTGTTTTGACAATTTGTTTTTCTTCCCGTTTTTAATAAATTCTTTTGAAGCATCAACAAAAAAGATACCCTGTTCATTTTTATTTTTTCTGAGTAATAAAATGCATGTATAGATTGATGTACCAAAAAATAAATTATTAGGTAATTTAACAATAGTATCTATTAAATTTTCTTTTACTAAATATTCTCTAATATCTTTTTCTGCACCACATCTGTATAATACTCCTGGAAATTCAACAATTGCTGCACTACCACTTGAAGATAAATGATTAATCATATGCATTACAAAAGCCATATCTGCTTTCGAATTAGGTGCTAAAGTAGTAACTGAAAATCTTTCATCATTAGCATTTAGAGGATTATTTTTTCCTTCTCATTTTGTTGAGTATGGAGGATTAGAAACAATTATATCAAATGGTTTAAAATTTTCATGCATAGGATTTTTTAGAGTATCCCATTATAAATATGAAATTTATGAAAATTTATGTCATGCAAAAACATATTAATTCTTGCTAAATTATATGTTGTATGATTTATTTCTTGTCCGTTGAAACTATCTGTAACATTTTCTTTTCCTAAAATTTTTGCAAATTTCAACAATAAAGATCCTGATCCACAACATGGATCATAAACAGTTGATACTTTTATTTTGTCATTTTTATTTGGGTGATTAAAATCTATTAAAGTTAATCTTGCAAGTAATTCACTTACTTCTTGGGGAGTAAAAAATTCTCCTCCAGATTTTCCTGCCTCACCTGCATACATTGCCATTAAATATTCATATGCATCACCAAAAACATCGATGCTATTATCTTCAAAATTACCAATTTTTAAATTAGCAATAGCTAATAAAATTTTATTTAATCTTTGATTTCTTTAACAACTGTATTACCAAGCTTTATTGAGTTAAAATCAATATCCGAAAACAATCCACCTAAATCTTCTTCCGAGTCCGTACCTAATGCAGAATTTTCAATTGATTTAAAAACATTTTCTAGTGTAATGTTTAAATTTTCATCATTGTTTTAATGTTTTACAACATTTTTAAAAAGATGTGATGGTTTTATATAAAAACCTTTTTCACTTATTAATGTTTCTTTTGCGCTTTCAAAATCTTTGTCTTTAGTAGTGGCAAAATCAAAAGTTGTATTACCGTTTTTATTTTCAATTTTATTAATGTAAGATGAAATATTTTCAGAAATAAATCTATAAAATAACAATCCTAATACATATTGTTTAAAATCTCAGCCATCAACTGTTCCTCTTAATTCTTCTGCGATTGCTCATATCGTTTTATGAATTTCAGCTTGTTCTAATTCTTTTTTATTGTTCATAATTTTCCTTAATTGACATTAATTAAATCAATAATATTATTTTAACAAATATAAAATATATAATCATAAATATAAAATAAAAACAAATTAATAATTAACTTTTTTTCTATAAAATTAACAAATAATTCAAAAATTAAAAATTTAAGAATATTATTATCAAAAATGACATTGTCTTTAAAAAAACACTATTTATATTTTAATTAATCTAGTGCTATAAAAACTCACTATATTTTAAAATATATGCACATAGTTTTTAAATATTCTTTTATAATTACATTAAATTACTTGTAAGGAGCAAATATGAACCAAGATTTAATCAATCAAGATAATAATTTAATTACAAAAAGAAGAGAAGAATTAAAACAATTACATGAGCATGGATTTAGTGAAAATGATAATCATAAAATTGATCCATCTTTAATCAAATACAATAAACATGGTCAACAAAAATTGATGAATATAAATCAAATTAAATGAACAAAACAGCAAATAATAATTAAGTCTTTAGCGACATTTTTAGTTTTAGTTGTAATTACATTATTATTCGTTGCTGCTTTATACATAGGTCAGGGAGTTTAATATGTCAACAGAAACAAATTTATTAATTGCGCTTTTAGCTTTATCTTTAGTTATTTTAGCTATTTTACTTATTCCAGTTTGAAAATTGCTTTTTAATTCTAGAGTTAAAGGAACTAAATATAACAAATTAGGTCGTAG
>NZ_ADNC01000005.1 GCF_000178375.1 Mycoplasmopsis alligatoris A21JP2
ATCAAGGACGTGACATTGCTTTAGTTAACTCAATAATAATTGCAGTAATAGTGTCATTTTTAGTTATTTCACTTTCACTAGTTACTGTTTTTGCCTTATATAGACAAAAAAATAAACTAATTAAAGGAACTGTAACAGGGACTGCAAACATACCTTTAATTAATCCAGATAACATTACAGCTATTGGTCTTGTTTTAGTTTTTGCTTTATTTTTTGGAGTTATTGCTTCAGATAGTGAAGGATTATGAAGAGCAATAATTGGACACACAGTTATGACACTTCCTTATGGAATTTCATTAATGTATCCACGTAGCGAAAAATTCAGTTTTAATTTATATGAAGCTAGTCAAGATTTAGGTTATTCAAAAATTAAATCATGATTCAAAACATATTTTATTTATATGATGCCTTCAATAATTATGGTTGCTTTAGTTTCATCATTTTTAAGTTTTGACGATTTTATTATCACTAGAACAGTATCAAATACTTCAACATTAGGACTTAAACTTTATGAAGGAGCTTTTGAACCATGAGCACTTGTAATTGGCGCAATTCTTTTACTTTTTACATTAATTGGAAACATTGTTTACGTTTTATTTAAAGCTAAATCAAATAAAAAAGTTAAATCTAAAAAAATACAAACATCTAGAAACATTACAAAACCAATTGAAAACATAAATCCTGATACAATGGAGATTATGATAAAAAATGAATAAAAAGTCTTTTTGAAAAAAACTTTTTGTCCCACTAATAAGCCTTTTAGCACTATTTAGCGCTGTTGCTATTGCTATTGGCTTTAAAACTAAAAACACATTTAAACCTGCTTTTTACAATTATAAATCATATATGTCAAAAACAAATATTCAAGAAGTATCAAAAACTTTTGAATATAAACAATTTTCAGAAATAAATGAATTTACAACCGCTTTAGTTAATCACAGAGCAGTTGCTGGAATTGGAAGTGACTTTCAAGCAGTTCAACTTATTAAAAAAGATGAATTAGCCAAGATTAATTATTCTAAATTATTAAACATTCCAGACTTAGACCAAAAGGACTATGGTAAAGCCTTAAAAACAATTTTAAGACCTGATGTTTGAGAACATTTAAATAGTTACAATAAAGATTTAGAAACAGATTTTTATGGTAATTTATATCATGAACCAAGGTATTTATGACAATATTTTATGCCATACTATTCACAAGATGTTATTATTGCTTACAATATTTTAAAAAATCAACCAAAGCAAGAATATCTAGACAAGGATAATCATTCCAAAATAGACTTTACTAAAGCACTTTTTGATAACAATAATGACCATTATTCAATGATCAACATTATGAAAATACTGCAAAAAAATAATTATAACAATTGAGTTATAACCGATGCTATGCGTGATAACATGATGTATGGTTCTGCATATGATTTAAACTTAAATACAGCTCAAAGAGAAGCAGATCAATTTACTGGAAATGTATTCGAAGACACCTATAAAAATTTAATAAACAATTTTGTTGATTTAATACAATATGGAACAGGCTACAACATCAAAGATACCAATCACATTAATTTTAAAGGTGATGGTTTAGAATTATTAAACGATTTAATCAATCCAGAAACTAAAACTAATGTTGCTATTTTATATAGTGGTGATGGTTTAGATGGGCACTTTTCAGAAGATAATTTTGAAAATATAGAAAAAGGAACTGCTATAAGAGCAGTAAGACCTTCGAAAAATATTTTAATGCTTGATGGACTTGTTATTTCAAAATACAATAGTCAAGATAACATAAATAAATACTCATCTTCTCTTTCAGAAAATATTTATAAAAATATTGGACTTCCTTATAAATTTGCAATTGAACAAAATTTAAGTATTGATCAAGCCGTTCAAAAAACTCTTGATAAATATTATTTAGATTTTAAAAATAATGAATTAAAAGATCTTTTTGAGGACAATGAATTTGAATTTAGTTTAGAAAAAATTAATTTATTTTTAGACAAGATGTTAAAAAGTATTGATAAAAATCGTGATTTAAAAACACAATTGGTTAATCAAGATGCAGATTTAATTAACGAGTATTTATTAGATATTTTTAAACAAAATAAAATTAAGATCACAGCATTATTTAATGATCTAAAAGATAAAAAAATAATAATAAAAAACAATTTAAACATCGATCAAGCACTTTTTTATATATATTTTAAAAACACTTTAAAAGAAAACGATCAATTGCCTAATTTACCTATAGAAAAAGCAATTAAAGAAATTACTCAAAATATAACAAATAATATTGCATGAAGTAAAATGCCATATTATGATGAAGAATATAAAGAATGAAAAGAGCAATTATTTGATCATGAATATTTAACAATTAATAATTTTGACTTTATTAATTATGTACCTGTAACAAGTGTTGATTATAACTTCATTGCACGTAATTATTTTTATAATGATGATGGTACTGTCGACGAAATTGCACTTGATATTTACAAAATAAGTGATAGAGATAAAAACTCAGTTCACGTTGGTTTAAAACCTGTCAGTGATAATTTATTTAGCAACATGAGTTTTTATTACTATGAAAAAACAAAATCATAACAAAGGAAAAAATGAAAAAAAATCCCCGATTTAAAAACAAAGTTAATTTAAGAATACTTGCTTTTTGCATGAGTATAGTAACTTTAATTTCTTTGTTATTTGCAGCTCTAGGTTTTAAAGTTGCAAACAATTATAAACCAAGTTTTTACAACTACAAATCATATATGTCAAAAGATAATATAACTAAGTTGTCCAAAAACTTTGAGTATAAGCAATTTTTAGAAATAAATGAATTTACACAAGCTCTTGTTAACAATCGTGCGGTTGCAGGTATAGGAAGTGATTTCCAAGCTGTAACTTTAATTAGAAAAAATTTATTAAAACCAATAAATTTTGAAAAGTTTTTGAACTTAGATTTTGAAATAAAAAGTGATGAGCATTTAGCTAAAGTTTTAGAAAAAACTTATTCACCAATTATTTGAAGACATTTAAAAAGTTACGATGAATACTTAAAAACAGACGTTTTTGGAAACGTTATTAATACACACTTATGAAAATATTTTGTTCCTTATTACACTCAAGATGCAGTTATAGCATATAACAGTGATAAGCATCCTATTAAAGGTTTTGAAGTAACCGAAAAAATGTTAAAGGATAATTTATCAAAAATTAACCATGTTCAAGGCATCAAAGATGAACTAAGTATGTTTAATATCTTAAACACATTAAAAAACAGTGGATATGAACATTTTTACATGACCGATGCACTTAGAGATAATATGCTTTATGGATCAGGTTATGAATTAAATTTAAACAATAATCAAAGAACAGATAGTGAATTTACTGGGTTAGTTACAAATTCTACTTATGAAAGATTGGTAAATAATTTTACAGATTTAATCAAAGATAGTACAACTTACAATGTAAAAGATAGTAATCACATAACATTTAAAGGTGATGGTTTAGAAATGTTAAACACAATTTTAGATCCTTCTAAACCTGATGCACAAGTAGCAATTATGTATGCTGGTGATGCACTGGATGCTTATTATTCAGAAGATAATTATGAAAATGTTCCTCAAGGAACACTAAAACATGTTAAGCCATCAAAAAATTTATTATTAGTAGATGGTTTAGTTGTTGTTGATAATATTTCAAATGATGTTGAAGATTTAGTTTATTCAACTTTAAATGAAGGAATTTATCGTCGCAACGGATCATTAGCAAATCTTGCTAATGCAAATCCAGAAAAAAGTATTGAAGAGTTACTAAAGTTAGGACAGTTAAATATATATAAAGACTTTCTTAAAAACGAAATTTTAAAAGCTGATTCTACTAAAACTGATACTTGATTTGAAAAATTAAACAAATCATTAGAAAAAGATTATCAAGTTAATTCAATTACAAATCCTTGAACTGAAAAGTTCTTAAAAAATAATCCTGAAATAAGTGCAGAATTACAAAAAGTTTTTGAACTTGATCAAGAAAAATTAGCAATTAAACTTTCATATCAAAATATTACTGATAATTCAGCAGATCTATTTGATGAGTATTCAAATTACGAAAATTTTGACTTTATTAACTATACTCCAACTAATTATTTAGAGTATGAATTTGTCAAAAACAACTATTTTATAGATGAAGAAGGTCTGTTAGATGAAATAGCTTTATCGATTTATGAAATCGATCTTAAAAAAGATCTGGAACACAAAAACTTCACTCATGAAGCTATTAAACCTGTTGATGATGAATTGCTTTCATTAATTAATAACTATTATTATAGACAAACTAAAAACTAATGAAAAAAGACTAGTGCGCTAGTCTTTTCATTCAGAAATTTTTATAATTTGAATAGTATAAATTGCTATAGAAATAATTTGTCATACTAAAGCAACTATTATGTCTCAGTAAAAAATATTTTTATTAATTCTATCTGCTATTTGTAAAACTCAAAAAGTTGATCACAGCAAATTTGTAACTAAAAATAAAATAGTCATAACCAAAGAAAATCCAGCTCATGATTTAGTTTTTAGTGATCTAATTAATTGCGGTAAAAATGCAAAAGTAATTATGGCAGGGGCAATTAAAGAAAAAATCAGTGTTTGACTAGGCGCTATTCTAAAATCTGGAACAATTAATCAAACTATTAAAATTGCTATTAAAAATAATCAAGTTAATAATATAAATACATACCCTATCAATTTGATTTTTAGTGAAAATGTTTTTTTATAAAAGTATAAATAAAACATTAACACATTATTCAATGTAATTGATAAACAGGAAGAAATCATAATTATTTTTAAACCATATGGATCTAGTGAGTTTGATAAGCCTGCATAAATTGCTCAAGTTAGCATCCCTAAACGATAAAATCAAAACGAAATAAAACTAATGTTTTTAGTTTCTTTATCTTTTATAACTCTTATTAACTGAGGTATACTTAAAATAATAGTTAGAATTGTTGCTATTCAAGAAACAATTTCAATTGATATATTTAACATTTTTTTATTATAAAACTTAAGTAAAAATATATTAAAAATTACTTTAAAAAAACTAAAAAATATTTATTGTTACTTTAGTAACTAAATGGTATAATTTAAAAGATTTTTCAAGTAGCTTAAAGCTACAAAATAGAAAAAGGGGGTTAATATGGCAAATATTAAATCTAAGATAAGAAGTATTGCTAAAATGGAAGAAGCTAGAGTTAGAAATAACGCTATTAAATCTCAAGTTAAAAAAGCAATAAGAAAAGCCAGAGAAGCTGTTTTATCTAACGATGAAAAAGCAAACGAATTAGTTGCAAAAGCTAGTTCAAAAATTGCTTGAGCTGTACAAAAAGGTGTTTTCCATCCAAACAAGGGTGCAAGAAAACAATCTCGTTTAGCAACTTTTGTTAACAAATCAAAAAGTAACTAAACTATATAAAGCGCAAAATTGTGCTTTTTTTATCAAAACAAATAAGTGCACACAAAAAACACAATTTATGCTTGTGTTTTTTTTATGCTTAATTTTTTGTTTTCATCTATAACAAAGGTAAAATCGCCAAAATTTTTGTCAATTTTATATTCAAATTGATCTACATCGTAACCATTTTTTCTAAATAAATAAAGAATAAATTCATAAACCATTATCATGGCTCTAACGTCATTTTCACAATATTTTTTTAATTCTTCAGTTCTTACTTTTCATACACTATCACCGATTACACCTGCATATCTTAAAATAGCGTTTTCCATAGCCATTAATCCATTTTTAACTTCTAATGAAGAATAAGGATGAATCTTTACTTTTAAGTCTAGATTGAATTTTGTAATAATCTTTTCTATTAGCTTAATACTGTGCTTGTAATTCAGTTCTTTTAAGAAAATATGCTGTGACTTCATAAAATCACCTTTTTTGAATTCTCTTGAACAATCATGAACAACTTTAGAATCAACAAACTCAAAAAAGGTTGATCAGTTTAAGTTTTCGTTTACATTCTCTAAATTACTTGAAATTTTAAAACACTCGTTAATATCAATAACATTTCTGTTTATATAATCAGTTATAAATGATAATTGCTCAAATCCTCCTATAGATTCTAAATATTGTAAAAGTTCTGGATCTTTATTTTCTGATAAATAATTTTTCTTAATTAATTCTAAAATTTCTTCATTTCTTTTATTTTCGTACGTTTTATTAAAAACAACAAAATGATCTGCTTTATTAGAATAAATCGCAACCAGAACTTTTGCTAAATTAGCTAGAGTAAGTTCTTTTAACGGATCTATAACTATATTTAATTTATTTAAAAAATCACCGTTTTTTGTTTCTATAATAGAAACCTGGCTAACTATTTGTCTATGTGGCGCTACATTATCCATCGGAGGAATTGGAGTTGAAAAACCTTCGTAGTCATATCAAACGATTCTTTTGTCTTTTACAAAAATATTTTTTATAATATTCAATGCATTAACACTAATAAAATTTTTTGATTTTGAAAATATATCATTTGATAAATTTACAAAATCTTTGTTTGCAATAATTGTATTATTAATAGATTCATATTGACTTCTAATATCTTTTTCAATTCCTTGACGAAATAAATTATTGCTTGCATTTCCGTAAATATCAGAAAAAATTAAAGTAAATAATGTTTTTTTTATAATTGAATCAATTAAATATTTTTTCTCACAAAATTTATAAGAACTTCCAATTTTATTTGAGGTTTCGGATTTAATTTCATATTCATCTAAAAGATTTTTTAAAATTTCTGCTTCTTTTTTTGTATATTGTTCAAAATAATATTTTGAATGAAATTTTATTTCCTCTTTATAGTCTTTAAAGTTAATAATTAAACTTTTTTTGTTGTTTGAATCAAACAATTGTGGTCATTCAGAAATTAAAATTTTTTTTGTAATTTCATCCTTTTTTGATTTATGTGTGTATCCTAATTCAAGCGCATTATACTTACAATAAGTCATAAATGTTATAGGTTGAGAATTATATTTTTGATCACAATATACAAGACCTGAATTATGTAAGAATGCAAATTCTTTATCTACTTTTTCGTTTCGTACACTTAATGCATTTCTAAAAGCAAATGATTCTACAAACGTTACTTTACCTTTAAAAATTTTTGAACTAGGTGCAGAATTAGAAAGTAAAACAGAAATTTCTTTAACATTTATTTCTAAATCTTTTAATAAATCATAGAAAAATTTAGCTCTAAAAGCATATGTAAATCTTACGTGTGATGAATAACAAAGCATCACTATTTTATTTCTTATTTTGTCATAAATAGGAAATGAAGCATTTGCAACAATTTCTTTTTCGTTTGCTTCTATAATATTAATAAATGAAGGATTAATAATAAGATCAACGTTTTTATCTTTCATTAATTCCATAGTTTGAAGATGCTTATCATCTAATTTGTTTTTTAATGAAATATATTTAATACGCGTTTTATCTATTTTATAAAGGTTTGAATAATATTCAATTGACTGGTCAAAATACTCTTGATATAATTTTGCTTCAACTTGATTGCTTTCTTCGCTTAAATTAAATGAATCAAGAAAGTCCAAATCTCACATTTTTCTTTGTTCTTCTTGATCTTCTTCTTCATCGTCATCATCATCGTCATCTTCTTTTGCGACAAAGTCTGTATAATAACTAGAAATTAATTTTTCAATATCTTCCTTAGTGTCCTTAAATCAAGGCAAATATGGAATTTCTCAATAAGTTTTTGTGTAAGTAGCATATGTAAAAATAATCCTTTTATGGTTGGACATCTAAATCCGCCTTTCCTAGTTTTTTTCATTTTTCTAAAAGTAGTTCTCATTCGGTTTCATTGCTGCATTTTAAATATTCAACTAAATCAGAATCTGTACTCAAGTTATATTGTGGAGAAATTCCTAAAGCGGTATATTTTTTATATCATGCTTTTATTTTTTCAATGTCATCTTTTGTTTCGTTTTCGTTAATTTTAAAAGTATAGTTTTTAACTATTCTATTATCAATTGGATACTTTTCAGGATTTAAATAATCACCTTCGTCATCTCGTAAAAAAGTTGCTACAATAGAATATTTATCTACACCCATTAAATATGCATAAAGTTGTGCTTGTTTTTTGTAAGCTATTGGTACTTCTTTTTCTCATGCATCATATTTTGCTTCACCAACTGTTTTTATTTCTAATATTAAATTTTGTGAAGGAATAAAGCCATCAGGAACCCCACTTAAAATATCGTCCTTATCTTTAAAAAAATCATAATCGTAATCTTCAGCACGATAATTTAAAATTTCTAAATTAGGAAATTTACTTCTAAGAGCATTAAAAACTATAGGTTCTATTAATGAACCAGCATTTATATATTTTTTTTGAAGAACATTCATTTTTATTCGGCTTATATGACAGAAGGCACTAAATTGTGACTTAAATCTATCAGTTTCTAAAACATCAGGAACTGAGCTACCTCCTAGTTTTTTAAACTTATTTCACTTATCGTTACTTAAAAGTTTGTTGTGAAATTCTTTACTTAGAACAACAGTATTATCTTGTTCGTTTACATAATATTCACGATTATTATAAAATTTTCTTTTTGCCATATAAGCCTTTCTTCTACTTAATTAAGTAATTTCTTATTACAGTTTCAGCCATTATTGATACATTTTCAAATTTAGGTATCCCATCTTCATTAATTAAAATATTTTGAGGAATAATATAATCAAAACAAATATTAACGAGCTTATCAAAAGCAGTTTCAGTTGAATTATCATCAATACCTGGAACAAATTTTGTAGCATCAATATATTTTTCAATTCTTATTGCACACAAATTAATTAGATTTTTTTCTAAGTCAAAATTATTAATAAATTCCTTGAAATTAGCCTTAAAAAATTCTAATTCATTAGGTAAACGCAAGTCATCAATTATAAATAATGAATTTTGATTTTGTTTAGCAGCTTCTTTTGCTAGGTTTAATATTTTTTTAAAAATACGTTCGGTTCAAATATCTATATTTATTTTTCTTCCTACATCTCCCAGTGCAATTCAAAGTGGGCGAACTACTTCTTTATTTTTTTGATCTCATTCAATTTCTTTTAAAACTGGTTCCATAATTTCTTTAATACTTCCTGCAAATGAAAATAAGTGAATTTGATCATATTTTTTATTACATTGCTTGATTATTTCTAAACTTAAAAGGCCTTTGCCACTTCTACGTTTACCATTTATTAAAACTATATTATGCCTATTCATACTTCCTCTCTATAAAAACAAAAACGCAAAATGCGTTTAAGTTTAGTAGCCACCTTTAGATTCTTTACCTTCTAAAATTGCTATTGAACGACTTGTTCCAAATCTTGTTGCACCCGCTTCATACATTGCAATTAAATCGTCTTTGTTAGCAATACCTCCAGCAGCTTTGATTAATAATTTATCTCCGCAAACACTTTTCATTGTTTTAATATCATCAAGTGAAGCTCCTCTGTATGAAAAACCAGTTGAAGTTTTGATAAATTCAGCTCCAGATTTCATAACTATTTCAGTTGCTCTTTTAATTTCATCATTTGTTAAAAGTGCAGTTTCAATAATAACTTTTAAAACATGTGTTCCACAAGCAGCTTTTACAGCTTTAATATCATTTAAAACATATTCATCATCGCCTTGTTTAAAACGTCCAATGTTTATAACCATGTCAATTTCATTTGCTCCATGATCTATAGCTAATTTAGCTTCTTGTGCTTTTGCTTGACTAATCATTGAGCCTAATGGAAATCCTACTACCGAAGTAATTTCAACATTAGTTTTGTTTAATTTTTCCTTACAGTATTTAACTCATGAAGAATTAACACAAATTGTTTTAAAGTCGTATTGAATAGCTTCTTTAATTAATTT
>NZ_ADNC01000004.1 GCF_000178375.1 Mycoplasmopsis alligatoris A21JP2
ATAACGACTTTGAAGTTTATGAAGATAATAAAAATATTGATAATTTTAAATTCTTAATATCTCAATCAATTTTATGTACAGATGCAACAATTCATTTGAATAAAGATAACACTTTTGAAATGGTTGGAGATCCTACTGAAACTGGTTTATTAATGAATGGTTACAAAATAAACTTAATTAAAGAAGAATTATTAAAAATTAATAATAAAATTCATTCTTTACCTTTTGATTCAGACCGTAAAATGATGTCCGTTTTAATCGCTGGTAAAGACGAAAATTATATTATTACTAAAGGTGCTCCAGATGTTGTTTTAAACAATTGTACAAAAGCTTCTAAATTAGCTTTAGACAAAAATGAAGATTGAGCAAATCAATCATTTAGAGTTTTAGCCTTTGCTATTAAAAAAGTTGCCAAAAGTAAAAAAGAATTAAACTTTGAAGATGAAAAAGATCTTGAATTTATAGGACTCATTGCTATGATGGATCCTCCAAGAGCAAACGTTAAAATAAGTATCGATGAAGCAAAAAGTGCTGGTATAAAGCCAGTTATGATAACAGGAGACCACTTAACCACTGCTACTGCTATTGCAAAAAGTTTAGGTATTTATAATCCCGGTGATAAAGCAATTACTGGAGCACAATTAAGCGCAATGAGCCAAGAAGAATTAGAAAGAGAAGTTAAATCAATTTCCGTTTATGCTCGTGTAAATCCTGAAGATAAATTAAGAATTGTAAAAGCTTGACAATTCCATAACCAAGTTGTTGCCATGACAGGTGATGGAGTAAATGATGCTCCTGCTCTTAAAGCAAGTAATGTTGGTTGTGCAATGGGAATTACTGGAACTGATGTTTCAAAACAAGCTTCAGATGTAATTTTAACAGATGATAATTTTAATACTATTGTTAAAGCCATTAAAGGTGGAAGACAAACGTTTGATAAAATTAAAACTGTTATTTTAAATTTATTAGTTTCAAGTTTAACTGAAATTATAGTTATGTTAATTGGGCTCTTTGCTTTTAGATTCATTTTCTTTGATACTATTGGAAAAGAAACTGAATTCTGAGTGCTATCTGCTTCTCAATTATTGTGAATTAACTTATTAACACACGGTTTACCTGCAATCGCCCTTGGATTAGTCGATTCGGGAAAAAATGTTATGAATCGTAACCCTTATGATAAAAACGAAAATATATTTGCTAGAGGAATGGGAATAAACGTTATTATTCAATCGGTAATTTTATCTCTATTATCATTATTATCCTATGCCATTGTTGGAATGGTTGCAAAACAAAACAATGTTACAGGTACAGATTTTGTTAAATTAACTTCAACTGCTTGTTTTGTAACACTAGGACTAGCAGCATCACTAAACTCACTTAATTTAATGAGTGATAAAAGCATTTTTAGAGTAAGTGTAAATAAATATAAATTAGTATATTTAGCTTCATTTTTCTCATTTGCCTGTGTATTGTTTGCGGCATTTGTTCCAGGAATAAGAAGTGCATTTAAAATGTTTGACATATCAGCATTTAATGATTCATATCTATTAATATATTGATTATTACCTGTTTTATTAGGATTTGGTTTAATAGTTTCAAATGAATTTATTAAATTTGGATTACTAATAAAAGAAAAATATCAAAAATAACCTTAAGTCTAATCATTTGATTAGATTTTTTTATACTTTTGCTCAATTGAAACATTTCCACACTAACTTATGAAAAAAATTTCATAAACGTTAGAAAAAAAGCAAAATGCTAAAATTAAAATACATAGAAAAAATAGGAGAATATATGAAAAATCAAGTAATCGAATTATTAAAAAATCGTTCATCTGTAAGAGAGATGACACATACAAAATTAAACGATGATGAAATTAATGCACTAAAAGAAGCTATTAACTCATCTGCTACATCAATGAGCAGAGTTTCAGCTAGTGCAATTATTATTACTGATCAAAAAATTAAAGAACAAATTAAAGAACAATGTGGATTTAGTGGACAAGAACATTTAAGCACATCAGCAGCTATTGTAATTTTTTGTTTAGATCAAACACGCGCTAAGTACGCAGCAAAGAAAAAAGGTTTAGAAATTGATACAACAAATTTAGAAAACTTTTTACAAGCTTTTGGAGATGCCTACATAATGGCAACAAACGCTTCAGTAGCAGCTAATGCATTAGGTTATGGAACAGTTTATTTAGGTGGAATGAGATTTTTTGACATTCCTGAGTTTATACAAAAAACATATAATTTAGATAAAAATATTATGCCAGTTCTAGGTTTAGCAATCGGTAAAGCTGCTAGCCAAAAAAAATATCATCCATATCACATCAACAAAACCTTTGTTGATGGATATGATCAAGAGGTTGTTTATAAAGAATTGGAACAATTCAATAAAGATGAAATAGAATTTTTAGGAGAAGAATTTTTCAAATATTCATATATGGAATCAGTGCCAAAAAGTTACAAATTTAATTTAACCGAAAAATATGAAAAATATTTAAAAGACTTATTAAACTACAATTCAAAGAAATAGTTTTTAACTATAAAAAAGCCAAACAAAATTAGGTTCTAATCCTAATTTTTTAATTAACAAATAAAAAAGACACATAAATGCGCCTTTAAGATTATGATATAAACTAAATTTTTTTATTTTTAACAAAGAAATCAGGATCTTTAATAAAGACAAAGTTTTCAAGAATATTACGATAATGATCAACTGTACGATCTAGATTTTTTAAAACTGTAATAAATTCTAAAAGAGCTTCATTTTTTGCTTTATTTTTAGGATCAATTTCATTATAAGACTCATATAATTTAGCTTTATATAAGTTAAAAAAGTTTTCTGATTGTGTTATACAATTATTATAATTACCCATAACTGAATAGTTTTCAAGAGCATCTGCAATAATTTTGGCATATTCTTGAACTCTTTTTTCTAGCTCTGTAATAGTCTGTTTAATAAAGTCGCTAATATCTTCATGTCTTGATTTAAACTGAGCAATTCTTTGTGCATGATCACAAATTCTTTCTAAGTCAAAAATCGAGTTAATTATTCCTATAACAAAACGTAAATGGTTTGCTCTAGGCGCTTCTTTAGAAATAAATCAAATGGCATCTTCTAATAAAATTGCATGTAAATGATTTGATTTTACTTCAAGGGAAGCTATTTCTTCTTGATATTTTTCTACTATCATTGCATCATTTAAATTTGATGAGTACATTTCCTTAACAAGCTTGTGCATAGTCATAGAATGTTCCACATATTTCATAAAATCTCTTTTTAAGATTTTTTCTTCTTCTTTAACTAATTCGTAATTCATAAATTAACCTATCTTTCCATTAATATATTCTTGTGTTTTAGTATTTTGAGGATTTGTAAACAATTTTTTAGTTTTATTAGCTTCTATAATTTCACCATTATAAAAGAAAACAGTATCATCGCTTATTCTTTGTGCTTGACTCATTGAGTGAGTAACAATTATTATGGTGTAATTTTTTTTCAATTTTAAGATTAAATTTTCTACTTTTGTTGTGGCTATAGGATCAAGCGCACTTGTTGGTTCATCCATTAAAATAACTTCTGGATTAAGTGCTATTGCTCTAGCTATACATAATCTTTGTTGTTGTCCACCACTTAGATCAGTTCCAAATTTATTTAAATTATCTTTTACTTCTTCTCATAGTCCAACATCTTTAAGTGTGCTTTCGACTATTTCATTAATTTTTGCTTCATCCTTTTGTCCTTGCGCACGAAGGGGAAAAGCAATATTTTCTTTTATTGACAAAGGAAATGGTGTAGGGATTTGAAAGATCATTCCAACATTTGTACGTAGTTTTAGATTATCTACATTTCCATGTCTAATGTTTTGACCTTCATAGTAAACATCACCATCAAGTTTTACTCCTTCAAGTAAATCTAACATTTTATTTAGAGATTTTAACATTGTACTTTTTCCACAACCAGAAGGTCCTATAAATGAAGTAACAACACCCTTTTTAATATCTAAATTTATATTTTTTAAGGCTTGTTTTTTGTTTTTATACATCGCAAAAAAGTTTCTTATTTCAAAAACATTTTTTTCATTATGTTTTTCATAATGTGCTTTAATATCGATAGTTTGGTCGTTTTTCTTTTTAAATTTCGTTTTTATTTTTTCAAAAAATGAATTACTTGATTTGAAAATTGAATTAGCCATTTGAACTCCTTTTTTTGTTAATATATTGAACAGTTTTAGGGATTATAAAACTTGTTAATAATACTAAAAATAATATTAATAGTAGTGCAATAAATGCACTTTCAAGCATAATATCATGCGAATGAATTGTATTAGAATTTATTTGTGCCAAAATTCTTGTTGTTAATGTTTGACCTCAAAGATTTATTCCAAAAGTATTAGATGAAGTTAAACCGGCTGTTAAATAAAGTGGTGCAGTTTCAGCTATTACTCTACCTATACCTAAAATTAGTACATTAAGAATATAAACAAAAGCTTGTGGAATTAGAATTTTAAATATAAATTCATTTTTCTGAATTCCTAAGGCTATTGCATTGTCACGGTAATGACTTGGAACAAATTCAAAAGATTGTTGAATTCCACGAATAAAGTTAGTTAGAATCACAAGTGCTATAGTTAATGCTCCAGCAATCAATGAATTAGACATTCTACCACCAGCACTTAATCCTAATGTTTGAATAAAAAACGTTAAACCAAAGATACCAAATACAATGCTAGGTGTTGAACCTAATGCATCTATTAAAAATAAAAGCAATGTTTTCATTTTTTTATTTTTAAGATATTCTGAAATGTAAATTGCAACAAATAACGCAACTGGAAAGGCAATTATTACACTTATAAAAATAATTAAAATTGTATTTACTAATGCTCTACCTGTTGAATCTGCTTCAAAACTAAAGACTGTTGAACTTGGCATCAATATTGAATTAAATCCATTAAATAAAATATAAATTATTATTCATGCAATAAAAGCTATTGTTGTTAAAACGCTAATAATTTCCAAACTTAATTTGTATTTTTCATATATTTGTCAACCAGAATTTTTTGTTATTAATGTGCTTTTTGAAAGTTTTTTCTTAACAGCTAAAACTGTTTTATTCGGTAATCACATTACAAAACTAATTAATTTTAAGTGAAATGTTTTTAGTCATATAAACTTTGCTTGACTTTTAGGTTTAATCATATAGTGTGCAAATCCATTAATTAACATTGTTATTATAAAAAGTAATAATCCAAAGAAATACAATATTCCTCTAAGTGATTCACCACCATTTTCAGCAAAAAAGTTATATGAAATTATTGCTCCAATACTTTTAAGACCGCTTTCTCAAAAACTTTTAAAAGTATCGTTAAAAATATTGTTATAGTTTTGGCTTGTAAGTATAAAGTTTAGAGCCATTGTTTCACCTATTGCACGCCCAATAGAGAGTAAAACTCCTAAATAAATAGCTGATGAAACATCTTTTTTAACTATTTTATAGATAGTTTTGGTTTTTGTAATACCTAGAGCTAGTGAATTATCATATATTTTTACATTCGAACTTTTAAATGCATTATATGAATAAGAAACTATTGTAGGTAAAATCATAAATGAAAGCATAATCGAACCATTTATTATGTTTAATGTAGTTTTTAAATTTAAAACATAACTTAATACAGGACCTAATGCTTCTAGAGCAAATATCCCAAAGATTACCGAAGGAAATCCAGCAAGTAGATCTATTATGATTCGTAAAGTTTTTGAATATTTTTCTTTAACTCTATAAACTAGAAAAACACTACATTTAATTCCTATTGGAACAGAAATTAAAATTGCTAAGGAGACAATAACTATAGTAACTAAAAGCGGCAATCAAATTCCTGCTTTATCATTATTCAAGTTAAAATCTAATGATAAAATACTTCATTTATAATGTGCTATCCCAGGGATTGAATAATAAATTATAGTAACTAAAATTGCTAAAAATGAAAGAATAATTGATCAAGCAAAAATTGAACTACTAAAATTTAAAATTTTATTTTTAATTTGTTTTACTTTCATTATTCTACCCCATATTTTTTAAGACTAATATCATCAATTCAAAAGTTATTTAAATTAGCTTTTAGATCGTCTAAATTAAAATCTTCTTTTAACGTATTAGGCTTATACATAGATGATAAAGCATCTTTATCTAATTTAACTATTCCAAAATCTTGATAAATTTTTTCTATTTCGGAGTCTTGATTAAATAAAACTCATTCTATTAATTCTTTTGTACTTTGTGATTCATTAGTTGACAAAATTAAATTAAAAGGTCTATATCAAGCGTAAGTTTTGTTTTTAACATTATCAAAAGTAGCTTCAATTGTGTCTTTATCGTTTTGATAGTAAAAAACACTAAATCCATCTTTTTCAATTCTTTCTTTATTTGATAAAACAAAACCTAACGATAAATAGATTATTGAGCCTTCCGCTTGTCCATCCTTGTTAAAAATTCCATATGCTTCAGAATTTGATTCAGATGTTGTTTTTGTATGTATTCCATAATTCTTTTTACCTAAAAGAGTTTGATTTGTTAAGTCATCGTTTTTAATTCCTTTAAAACCGCTGGATAAATAAAATGCTTCAGCTGTTCCAGAAGTATTTGCTGCTCCATCTCTAGCAAAAGGTTTTAAATGAATCTCTGAATATTTTTTCTGTGCATTAAATTCACTTAAATATACTTTTTCATGACCTGCAAACGCTTTATATAAATTTCCTATATTTTCCTTTGAAACAGTGAATTTAGTATCTTTTGGTAACTTTGCAACAATAGCAATTCCTTCATTTCCGATAGTCACAGTTTTTAATTGTTTTTCTTTTCAGTTTTTCATCAAATCTTTGCTTGTTTCAACAGTATGCTTAGGAGATTTTGATGACATACCAATATTAATTTTTCCATTTGCTACAGCATTTATTCCATGCCCAGAACCACCTGCAACAACTCCTATTTCTAGTTTATTTGTCTTGCTATAAATGTTTGATAGTGAACTAAAAAAAGGCTGCACACCACTAGAACCAGCGGCAGATACAACCTTTATATTAATTCATGTGGTAGAAAATAGCGCCACTATTCCACCAACAGTAGCAAGACTCAGCACCGATGAAAGAATAATCTTTCATTTAATTTTTGTCCTAAATCTTTTCATATGCATTATTTTAACAAAAAAAGACCTAATCAAGGTCTAAATAAAATTATTTTTTTGGATCTATATTCGTCTTTAATATAGATAAAAAAGCTTCTTGAGGAACCTCTATACTTCCAAGAGATTTCATTCTTTTTTTACCTTCTTTTTGTTTTTTAAGTAATTTTTGTCTACGGGTAGGATCTCCACCATATAATTTAGCTGTAACATCTTTTCTAAATGCTTTAATTGTTTCACGAGCAATTATTTTTCCACCAATAGTTGCCTGAACAGGAACTTCAAAGTTTTGTCTTGGAATTGCATTTTTTAATTTTTCACACAATTCTCTAGCAGCTGGATAAGCACGATCTTTATGAGTTATAATTGAAAAAGCATCAATTTTATCAGAATTTAAAAGAATATCAACTTTTACCAAATCACTTGTTTTATAGCCAATTAAGTTATATTCAAATGATGCATAACCTTTAGTAGTTGATTTTAGACGATCAAAAAAGTCAAATATAGTTTCAGCTAAAGGCATTTGGTAGACTAATTTAGAACGTTTAGAATCTACATATTCTAAGTTAATGTAAATACCTCTTTTTGATTGACAAAGCTCCATAACATTTCCTATGTATTCGTTTGGAACGAAAATATTTGCTTCAATAAATGGTTCTTCGATATATTCAATATAAGTACGATCTGGAAGTAAAGTAGGATTTGAAATTAACTCAATTTCACCATTTGTTTTATAAACTTTGTATTCAACACTAGGACTTGTTGCAATAATAGCTATATTGTATTCACGATCAAGTCTTTCTTGCAAAATTTCCATATGTAGCATTCCTAAAAACCCTACACGGAAACCAAATCCTAATGCTTTTGATGTTTCTTGTTCTCATGTTATTGATGAATCACTTAATGAAATTTTTTCTAAACTTTCTTTAAGTTCCATGTAATCACGTGTATCAACTGGATAAAAACCGGTATACACCACTGGTTTCATTTTTTTATAACCTGGTAGTGATTCAGCAGTAGGATTATCAACTAATGTTATAGTATCTCCAACACTAACTTCTTTAGCATCACGAATAGCCGCTGAAACTCATCCAACTTCTCCTGCTCTAAGAGCATCTTTTTTGGTTTCATGAGGATTTCTTACCCCTAAATCTATTACATGATGCTCTGCATTATTTGACATAAATTTAAAACGATCATTAGGTTTTAAAACACCTTGAAAAATTCTAACAAGCATAACTACACCACGATAAGGATCAAAGTAACTATCAAAAATTAAAGCTTTTAAAGGTTTATCATCATCTGCATCTTTAGGACTAGGAATATATTTTACAATTGCTTCAAGCACATTTTCTACGCCTAAACCTGTTTTAGCTGAAACTAAAACTGCATTTTCTGTTGAAATTCCAATAACGTTTTCAATTTCTTCTTTAACAGCTTCTATATCAGCGCTTGGTAAATCAATTTTATTAATAACCGGAATTATTTCTAAATCATTTTCTATTGCTAAATAAACATTAGCTAAAGTTTGCGCTTCAATTCCTTGAGTTGCATCGACTATTAATAAAGCACCTTCACTAGCAGCTAGAGAACGAGAAACTTCATAAGTAAAATCGACATGACCTGGCGTATCAATTAAATGAAAAGTATAATCCTTGTATTTTAATTGCACAGCATTTAGTTTGATAGTGATTCCACGTTCTTTTTCTAAATCCATTTGATCTAAAAATTGTTCTTTTAGATCCCTTTTAGCAACTGTACCAGTCAATTCTAAAATTCTGTCTGCTAAAGTACTTTTTCCATGGTCAATATGAGCAATAATTGAGAAATTTTTAAGTTTTGTTTTTATCATAAGTATTTAAATTATACAAATTGTTTAAAATAAGATAAATATTTTATATAAGATTAAATTTAAGTTTTAAGCAATAAAGAAAATAGTAATTTTTTAAACATAAATTAGTTAATAAGTATTTTTTAATTCAAATAAAAGAATTACTAGCATAAATTACTTAATAAAAATTAAGAAAATTCGCTTTTGTTTATGAAAATTATAAGAATTAAGCTAAGAAATTTTTATTTTTATAGTTATTTTTGCTTTATATTAATAAAATTTTAAGAAATATATAACTCATATATAATATAAAAAAGTAAAGGAGAGCTATGATAAAAGCAAAAAAGAAAAAAATAATAATAGTTTCTAGTATTGCTGGGGGCGCATTGATTATTCCGCACGCAATTGCCGTGCCTATATATCTAAAAAATGCAAATCAACAAAATGTCGATGTCGATATTAAGTTTCGTTCTCCAAGCAGTGCAATTATTAATAACGCAATCGGGATTGATCCATTAAGAGTAAGTAATGCTGATAATAATTTAGAATTAACAAAACCTGAAAGTGCTAAACCAGTTATAAAGCCTGAAGAACCTAAACCTAAACCAGAACCTAAACCTGAGCCAGTTGATACAACACCAACTGAACCTTCACCAGAAAAACCTACGGAATCTGTAAAACCTGGTCCAGATAAAAAAGACCAAGAAGGTGATGGAAGAATAATTGTTGATGCTGAAACTGAGTTAACAATTAACTTACCAGGAAGTGAAACATTATCATTTCCAGTTAAACTAAAACATAAAATAGCTGCACCAAGACATAAATTTCCAGCTTCAGATAATGACATTATAAACCGTGTTCCATACGTTAATAATGATTCGCCTGAAGTTGTTGAATTAACTGTTACTGATGAGCTTAAAAAGGCTGTGGCAAAGCCTGTTAGGGAATTTTTAAAGACAATGTTAGCCTTTAAAGAAGAAGCTTGAAGAAATGAAAGTGGAAAAGATTTAAAAGATATTGATTTAACTAAATTAGAATTGTCTGAAAATGCCTTAGCTATGCTTAAAAAAGGATTAATTTTAGACTACACAAATGCTTTTATAACTAAAGATGGAAAATTAGATAGCCGTGGTTATTCAGTGGTTAATGAAACATATAATGGAACAACTGGAAGAATGGCCCGTGATAATGCAAGACGTAGACATTTTGGATATAAATCTTGATATGTTAGAAGCCCTCAAGATATAGCGGATGGAACTTTTGCTGGTTGAGAAAAAACCGATGTTAAAAGTGAATGAAAAGAATTTGGTTTAACTGAGGATGATGGAATTCAAGTTACAAAATATACAAACAATGATCCTGAATTTGCAAAAAGTAATAATTCAATCCGTGTTGTTTTAGATGCAGCAAATCCAAAAGGGTATCAAAAATTTCTTGACTTTTTAACAAAAACCAAAAAAGCAGGACGTAAAATTCAATCATTTGTTATAAAAAATATGGGTTCAAAAGATCAGAATCAATCATTCTTATCAATAATAAAAGCATTACCTGATGAAATCCCACAATTAGAGCTATGATTTGAATCAAACAATACAGGTGCAATGATTGGTTTAAGAGGTAAAAAAATTGATGAATTTGCAACATATACAACTGGAAATTCTCTTGTTGATCAATGAGGATTAAACCCTTGAGCAGTTGATGGAGTTGCTTATTTTCAAGATGTTGATTATAACGTCTCAAAAGATTATCCGCCTGGATTTAGACCTTCAACAAGAATAACCTGAAATGCTTTAGCTTTTGATCCTGAAAACTATAAACCAAAAGATCCAGATCCTTGAAAAGATATAAATCGTGGTTTAAGAATGGCTTTAGTTGTAAGAAATAATGAGCCTATATTTCAAGGTGGATTTGGTCCTGGATTAAATCCAGATAACAACGAAAAAGGCAATTCATATCCAGTTGGTCTTGACATTTCAAGAATTCCTGAATTAAGAAGTTTAAAAGGTTTTGATTATTCACCACTGGGCGCTGATGGAAAACCAATTGTAAGAAAGCTTAGAAGAATTACTCTTTATAGTGATACTGATTCTTATACTTTAAGTGCAGATGAAATGAACAAATCACAATATCATAAAATTATGTTTTTAGATGAACCAAGAGATGAAGAAGAAGTTAGATTGCGTTTTAACGGAGGTCCAACAGTTAAACATATGTACTTAAATGGAAACGATGTTTTAACTGAAGAAGGATTAAAAAATATGGAAACGTTTTATAGACAAGTTGGTTGAAAAGTCTTTAAAGAACAATTTAAATCAAAAGTTTTTGTAGATAAAACTAACAAAAAACTTTATAATCAACTTAAAGAACGTGGTTATCCAGTTGAGTTTAGAAGTGAAGATAGCACTTTAAAATTAAATTAAAAAATAAAAGTTTCTAAGTAAAATTTAGAAGCTTTTTTTAATGAAAAAAGACTAAATTGGCTTTTTATTTAAAAAACTAATAATTCGTGATTTAAAAAAATGTTTAGAAAAAACCTATTTTTTGCACTTTTTGGCGAAGTATTAATCATTTTTTAACCTAAAATGTATAAAATAATAAATTATTTTCAATTATTTAAAAAATTTTATATATTATAGGCTCGTATATAATAAAGGCAAAGGAGAGTTATGATTAAAGCCAAAAAGAAAAAAATATTAATTGTTTCAGCAATTGCTGCTGGAGCTATATTAGTTCCACAAGCGATTTTAGTGCCAGTTTATGTTAATCATGTTAACCAAAAAAATATTATTGTTGATATTAAACATCGTTCTCCTAGCAAGGCGATTATTAATAATGCTTTAGGAATTGACCCACTAAAAGCAAGTAATGCTGATAATAATTTAGAAGAAATTAAAAAAGAAAATCCAGCTCCTGTTATTAAACCAGTTGAGCCAAAACCTAAGCCTGAACCTCAACCAGAACCAGTTGATACAACCCCTGTTGAACCACCTAAAGAAGAGGTAAAACCAGAAGAAAATCCTAATCCTGGTAATGATTCTAAAACTAAAGATGGTGATGGAACTTTAATTGTTGATGCAGAAACAACCGTTACTATTAAAGGACCAGGTGGTGAAACTAGTACATTTCCAATAAAATTAAAACACAAAGTAGCTGATCCTAGACATAAATTTCCAGCATCTGATAATGACATTATCAACCGTATACCTTACATAAATAATGATGCACCTGAAGTTGTTGAATTAACAGTTACTGAAGAGTTAAAAAACGCTGTGGCAAAGCCTGTTAAAGAATATTTAAAAAATGTTTTATTTGCTGCAGGTCATGAATTATGAAGAAACAAAAGCGGTAAAGATATTAAGGATATTGATTTAGATAACATCAAACTTTCTGCAAGTGCAATAGAAATGCTTAAAAAAGGTTTAGTTTTAGATTATGCAAATGCTACTATAAATGAAAATGGTGAATTAGATAGTTTTGCTTATAGTCCGGTCAATGATACTTACAATGGTACAACAGGTAGAATGACTAGAGATAATACGCACCGTAGATTATTTGGTTATAAAACTTGATACGTAAGAAGTCCTAAAGCAATTGAAGATGGCGCATATGATGGATGAACTAAAGAAGATGTTAAAAAAGATTGAACTGCAGAATTTGGTTTAAGTGAAGATGATGGTATAGAAGTTAATAAATACACAAATCCGGATCCTACTTTTACAAAGGGAAATAATGCAATTAGAGTTGTTCTAGATGCTGCAAATCCAAAAGGTTATGCTAAGTTTTTAAAATTTATTAAAGATACTCAAGCTAAAGGAAAAGTCATAAAATCATATGTTTTTAGAAACATGGGTAAAAACGACCAAAATCAAAAATTTAAAGACATTTTAGCTGCTTTACCAAATGAAATTCCACAATTGGAATTATGATTTGAATCAAATAATACAGGTGCTATGATAGCGCTAAGAAACAAAAAAATAGATGAATTGGCAACTTATACAAAAGGTAATTCACTAGTTGATGAATGAGCAATAAATCCATGATCAGTTAATGGTGTAGCTTATATACAAGATGTTGATTATAACGTTTCATTTGGTTATGGGCCAAATGTAAAACCAGCAACAAGAATAACCTGAAACGCTTTATCATTTGATCCTGAAAACTTTGATAAAAACGCAGTAGATCCTTGACATGATATTAATAGAGGAATAAGAATGGCTTTGGTTGTTAGAAATAATGAACCAATATTCCAAGGTGGATTTGGGCCGGGACTAAAACCAGATAATCATGAAGCAGGAAATTCATATCCAGTAGGTCTTGATGTTTCAAGAATACCAGACATAAGAAGTTTAAAAGGTTTTGATTATTCACCTAAAGGCGCTGATGGAAATCCAATTCCTAGAAAATTACGTAGATTAGTTTTATATAGCGATACAAGTGCATATACATTAAGTGCTCAAGAAATGAATGAGTCTCAATATCATAAAATAATGTTTCTTGATGAGCCTGAAAATTCACACGAAGTGCGTTTAAGATTTAACGGATCACAAGTTAAAGATATGCATCTAACTGGTAATGCAACACTAGATGCAGAAGGGTTAAATAACTTACAAACATTTTGAAAACAAGTAGGTAAAAAAGTATTTAATGAAGGGAAAAAATCTAAAATTTTTGTTGATCCATCAAATACTAAATTATATGATCAATTAAAATCATCAGGATATCCAGTAGAATACTTTTCAGAAGACAATACATTAAAATTTAATTAAAAAATACAAAATACAAATTAAGTGTATTTTGTATTTTTATTAATGAAAAATGTTAAATTTTAATTTATACAAATGAAGGATATCCAACAAATTTTTTTACATTATTGATATCATTTTTTAAAACTGAAACATCTTCTTTTAAAACTTTAATGTCTTCTTTTACTTCTTTCATTTCTGATTTTAAAACCCTAATATCTTCTTTTACTTCTTTCATTTCTGATTTTAAAACCCTAATGTCTTCTTTTACTTCTTTCATTTCTGATTTTAAAACCCTAATGTCTTCTTTTACTTCTTTCATTTCTGATTTTAAAACCCTAATGTCTTCTTTTACTTCTTTCATTTCAGTTTTAAGTATAGAAACATCTTCTTCTAATTTATCTAATCTTTTCATTGTTATTTCATGATTATTTTTAACAGTTACTGCTAAATTTAAAACCATATTATGGGTTTGTTCAAGCCTTTCAGTAAAACTAGTAAAAATATTAACCATATAGTCAAATTTATTATTCAAGTCTTTAATGTCTGATTTTATACCTTCAACATCTTTAACAACTACCTCTATTTTTTTATTCGTTTCTTTTAAATTCACGTTTCCATCTCTCTTTTGAATTTCTTCTATTTCATTAATTATAACCTTAATCTTTTTAGTTTTTGAATTTGTTTTAACATTGATGTTTAAATCGTTGTTATTATTGTAAATTTCTTCTATTTTTTTTATAATCTCATGTAATTTCATTTTATCTCCGTTACATATTAATATTTATTTTTATGCTAAGAAAACAAAAAAAGGAAAATATCAAATACTTTCCTCAATACAATTTTTGAATCAATTATTTTTTCTTAGATTGTTGTTGACTTATTTGTCTTTTTAATTCAAAATCACTTCTATATAAATAATCATCAATAGCGTGTGCTAAGCCTGCTTGATTAACATCGCGAGCGTGATATTTTGCATGACTTTTAGTTAAGATGTCAGCATTATCCATAGCATAAGTATAACCAGCTAAATTAAACATTCCTAAATCATTTGCGCTATCGCCTATTGCCATTACATCTTCTAAATTTGTTTGTAAAACATTATCACAAAGTCACTTCATCCCTGTGCCTTTATCAACACCTTTTTTAACTATTTCAATATGTGTGCCCATAAACATAATTGTTAATTCTTGATCTAAATTTGCTTTTAATAATTCTTTATTTGCATCTATAATTTGTTGCTCTGTTCCATAAAACTCTATTTTATGTATGTCCTGATTAATTCTTCCGTCTAAAATTCATTTATCATATTCACAAAAGTCGGTTAAAAATTTATACATATTTTTTGAATAATTATGCATATAGTACTGATCAATACCAAAATAATAAAGTGGAAAATTAAACTTATTTGCCAAGTCAAAAACTTTTTTTGCAACATCTAAGGGAATATATTCAACATGTAAATATTTTTTGTCTATATTGTCATAAACAACTGCACCAGAGGCACAAACGATATATTTTGATTTTAATTTTTCAGCTAAACGTTGAATTTTTTCTAAAGGACCATTACCGGTATTTATTATAAAAGGTACATTTCTTTTTTCTAATTCTATTGCTTTTAATTCATTTTCTAAAGGTAATATTTTATTTGGAAAACCATAAATTGTTCCATCTACATCGCTAAAAACTGCTCATTTTTTCATTATTTTATTTTACCAAAATATAAATTAAAAGTAGCAATTAAAAACCACTACCAAATTTAATTTTATTTTTCGTTTTCATTCTTAATATTTCTTAAAATAGCATCAATATTACTTCCATATTCACTTACTTCATCGTGATAAAAATGGATGTGAGGAACTTTTCTTCATTTTAATGATCTTGATAAAGATGATCTTATAAAACCGGCACTATTATTTAAAGATTCTAATCCCTTTTGTTTTTTTGAACCAAAGTTAACAAAAACTTTACAATGCGATAAATCTGCACTTAATTTAACGTCCATGACTACAGGATCAATTACATTTACGTTTGTTATTTCTATTGTTATTATGCTTGCAATTAATTGATGAATTTGACTTTCTTTTCGTTGTAAATTAATATTGTTCATTTATTCCTCCCTGGCTTTTGATAAACAGTTTTTTAATTCTGTAACATCATTATTAATAATTTTAACTTTATTTAGTAAAATTGTTAAAAATTCTTCAATATTCGCGATATTTCTTTCTGTATCTGTTATTAAAATTAAACATTTTTTTGCTCTTCTTAATTCATTGAAAATTTTTATTGATTCAATTGAGTGTACTTCTTCGGATTTAAATTTTTTTGCTTGTTCTTTAAGTTTTGAAATTTTTAAAATGAGTTCTTTTTTAAACACATCATAAGATAAATTTTTATTTAAAAAATTGATTGAGATATATTCGGCACTAGTCAATATTTCTCTTAATTCATGATCTTTAGAATGTATTTCAAGTTCTATATTTCTTATGTTATTAACTTTCATATTAACTTCATTTATGTTTTGTTCAACATATCACATTTTTAATACATCATCTTGATTGTATTCTCTAAGTTCTTTTAAAATTAAATTAATTTGTTTTTCGCTTAATTTTGATTCTTCAAACGGAATGTTTTGATAATGAGCCAGCAATAAAGCGCCAATAAATGCTGCTGTATAGCCACTTTTGTTAAATTTTAAAACACTTTTAAAAGCACGGTTTTTTAATTTTAAGTTCATTACAGAATCAAAATAGTTACTTTTAAATTCACCTCCTTTTGAAACAAAATCGAGTGAAAAATTATTTAACATTATTTGAGGTTGAGTAGGCATTTTAAACAAATACTGAGTAATATAAGTTTCTAATGATGGATTCCAACCGATAAAAACAACACTTTGAGCATCAATATTTATTTTTTGCCCTACTAATTTATTAATATCGGTACACAATGAGCCTTTTAGAGTTCGATAAATATTATCGCTATTAAGATTTTTTAATTTTAATATTTTAGTTATTGTTTTGAATTGACCATTATTGTTATAACCAATCGTATAGCAATATGGAAAATGTAAGTGTTTTCTTTTTAATTTTAATTGTCTTAAAAGCTTTGAATCAATCGCTTCAAAATCAACATATATTTTATATTTGTCCATGTTTTATATTTTACTATATTACTAATTAGTTTTATTAAGAACTAAAATTGCCAAAAGAAACCTTTTAAAAGATAAATTTTCATAATTTATTTATTATTATTTATTAATAAAATATAATTTAAAAATGAATAAAGAAATACTCTTAAAAATAGAAAATTTAAAATACTTAACTGATAAAAAACAAATTTTAAATATAGAAAAATTAACTATTAACAAGGGAAATATAGTTTCTATTTTAGGTCCATCTGGTGCAGGTAAAACTACGTTTTTAAAACTAATATCTGGACTTGCAAAACCAAACACAGGTACAATAAAAATGAATAAGGAAAATATTGGATTTATTTTCCAAAATTTTAATTTATATGAAAGTATTAGTGTTTATAAAAACATATATTTATCAGCTATTAATTCTACAACATATAGATATGACTTTTTTGCCTCATCTATAGCTAAATACAATAAAGATAATAAAAATAATCATTACATAGAAAAACTGCTAAAAAAATACACAAATAAAAAAACAAAAGGTTTTTTTCACTATTATTTACTAGTTTGTTTTTTACTTATGAATTTTAAATTTGAAAAAAGCTATTTTAAAATTTTTCATGTATTAAATATTAAAAAGAAAATAAATAATGACATAAAATTAATTACTGAAAAATTACAAATAAATCATATTTTAAAAAATAATTCTTTAAAAATATCAGGCGGACAACAGCAACGTGTTTCAATTGCAAAAGCACTTATTAAAAAAGCAAATATCATTTTAATGGATGAGCCTTTTGCTTCATTAGATGCAAACATTAAAGAAGAGTCTAAAGATTGAATAAAAAATATTCAAAAGGAATTTAATCTTTCTATTTTTATAGTTACTCATGATAAAAACGACGCTATGTTAATTAGTGATGAAATTTTATTTATTAATCAAGGAGAATTATTGCAACATGGTAGTGTTGATTATTTAGTTAATAATCCTAAAAATTTCCAGGTTGCAAACTTTTTTAACAATTTTAAAAATGATTATTTATATAAAGAAAACGAAAATTATTATTATTTGAAAAAAAACGCACTTAAAGTTATTAAATCAAGTGAGTCAAAAAATTATATTGTTTCAAAAAAAACATTAAATGGACTATTTTTATATGAAATATACTCTCAAAAATTCAATAAAAATATCGAGTGATTAAGTGATGATAATAGTTTTGAAATAAATGATTTTGTTGCAACATCAATAAAAAAAGATGATATTTTTGTTTTTAATAAAACTGGAGAACGTGTTTATGAAAAATAAAAAAATTTGAAATTTATTTTTATTATTACCTTTATTTTTTATTGTTTGCTTTTTTACGTTATATCCATTAATAAATTCTATTGTAGATTCCTTAAAAGTTTTTCCTTATGGAACAAAAGTAAGATATACAATTGGGTTAGATAACTTTAATAAATTATTTAATGATGAATACTTTTTAAATTCTTTTAAAAATACAACACTAATTATTTTTGTTTTTATGCCTTTATCATTAATATTAAGCTTGTTTATAGCGCTTTTTGTAAATACAATAAAGTCAAAAATTGGTAAAAATGTTTTAAAAACTTTGTTATATTCACAATTTTTTATATCAAGTTTTGCAAATGGTATATCTTTTGTGTTTCATTTTGGTTCAAATAATGCTTTTGCTAAATTATTTAATTTAAATATAAGTTTTGCACAGGGTAAAAATTCAGTTTCTATATTTATAATATATTTAATTTTTTTCTTGTGAAGAACATTACCTTTTAATATAGTTATTTTCCTTTTTGGTTTAAATAAAATAGAGAAAAAATACCAAAACTCCTTATTCATAGATAATTTAGGTAAAAAAGATAAATTGTTATATGTTTTTTTACCTGAACTTAAAAACTCTTTTAAATTAATTGTATATACTAATTTTTCATTAGCAATTTTGTTTTTACCAAGCTTTTTTATTGACAATAACATTGATTTAGATTTTATTAACGGGCAGGTTATTGCCGGTTATATTTTTGAAATAATAATTCCTAAAAACAATTCAATTTCAATAAAAACTGAATTAGCAAATGCTGCTTGTTTTGTTTTTATTCTTTATATATTTGTAACATTATTTATATATAGAATTTTAATTTATATTAGTCAAAATAAAATAATTTATATTAAAAAAAGGAGTACAAATGTCTAAACAAATTAAAGAATTTTTAAAATATTTACTTGTTATATTTTTGTTATTAATCTTCTTGTTTCCTCTTTATTATTTATTTGTAAAAAGTCATTATTCAAATAGTTTTGAAACGAATAATATTGTCTCATTTAGCCCTGATACTTTTGATTTTTATAACTATAAACAAGCGCTAAACACAAATTTTTTACCAGCACTAGGTTTAAGTATTAGTTCACTTGTTTTAGTGTTATTAATAAGATTATTCATTTTTATATTAGCTGCCATAGCACTTAATAAACTACCAAAAGTAATCGTTAAATTTATTTTGATATTTCTTTTAATAATCAGTTTAATTCCTGATGTTGTACTATTTTTGCCATTAAAAAAAGTTTTGATTGAAACAAATTTAATTAACAAGTCGTTAGCATTTAGCTTGATAACAAATTCTATCTTTTCGTATTTTATTTTCCTTAATATTTTCAAAACTTTTGAAGAGATAAAAGAAAAACAAAAAGAAACAATTCAGATTGATAACATAGGTTTTAGACATCAAGTATTGTATGTTTATTTACCTAAGTTAAGAATGCCTTTGTTTCTTTTAGTAATTTTTAGTACCCTTAATGTTTGAAACGATTATTTATGACCACTCTTTATTTTAAGTGGATATAAATTGGATACTATTGGTATTTGATTTAGATTTTTAGGTGATACAGGTTTTTCAAATCTTGAAAATGTGCAAAGCGCTGGGGCAATTATTGCGCTAAGCATCCCATTAAGTATTTACTTAATTTTTTCACCTTTTATAAATAAAATTATTTCTAAGAATTCTTAATTGCACTTAAGAATTTTTTTAATGCTTCTTGACCATTTAATTCAACTTTTGCACTACCTTCATTAGTTAATGATTCTAATGAAGTTCTTAACAAGTCATTTAGTTTTGATGAATCTTCATCTAAATAAATCGTTGTTGAAATAATGTCATTTGATTCAGTAAATTTTAGAAGTGATTGTAAACTAATTTGTGCAGTTATAAAGTAATTTCTAGTTGTTTCTAATTTATACATAAGTTTTTTATCATCATCACTAGCATCAGCTTTTTTTGCAATAGTTTGTATTTGTACATTTAAAGAACTTATTTTTGTTTTTACTTCTGTAAGTTTTTCTTGACTGACCATTTCTTTAATTGGAACTATGTAACCTGATTTTTCCATGATTAAATCTCTAACAAACTTAGTTTCATTTCCAATTTTAGCTTGACCATAAAATAATCAATCTAAAAACATTTTAGTTGCTTTATCTTCTTTCCCTTTGTCTACGATAAAGCAATTAATGATGAACCACCTAAGTTATAAGATGTTTTTAAGTTTTTATCTGCATTAGAATTAAAAACTTGTGAATTTCAATTTACATCAATATTACTTGCTCAACGTTTTGGTGCTGTTGCGTCTTTACGTGAAAAAAAGTTTCTTGAAGTTATTGAATCATATGATTGATTAGTTCCTACTGCTGCAGCAAAAGCAATAGCTGTATTATATGTTCTAATGTCTCATGAAGCTCACTGAGTTTTATTGTTTGCGTATTTAATTGAAAAGTATGATTTTGTATCTTCTCCGACTTTTTCAACTAAACTTTGTTTGTTATATGAATTTCACTTATCTCAAAGAGTACTAAATTCTGTTTGTAATTTTTGATTATCTTTTAAATCAAATTTTATTAGGTTGTTTTCTTTTGTATCTAAGCTTCATAAAAATTGTCCATTTGTTCTATTGATTAAATCCTTTTTAAATGCATCTTCTTGGTAATCAATTGTGAAAATTTGAACATCACTTAATTTAGCTTTTTGTTCTGCACTTAACGATGCAATATCAAATTTAGTTCTATTAAAAACTTCTAGTGAAAAGTTTTGAATACTTTCAATTGAACTAAATGTTGTATTATCGATTTTAAAATCCTTAAAAGCATTCGAATCTTTTGCCTTTAAGTACTTAAACATACTTGTTTCAGGTATTTGATTTGTATTTTCTTTAGCGACTTGTGCCTTTTTATAAACCTCTAGGTTTTTATCTACATTTCCACCGTTTTTCTCAACAAGTTCGAAAATAACATTCATAATGTCTAAATTAAAAACTAATGCATCAGTGTCAGTAATGTCAAATGGAATATTATAAATTTTTTCTACATTTTTTTGACCTGGCAATAAATTAAATTGATTTATTACTTTTTTTGGAAAAATTTCTTTATTAATGTTTGTATCACTTAAATCTAATAATTTATCATATTTATTTATTAAATAAGCACTTGCTTGATTACCTAAAATTAAATTAGGCACATCAGAAGAATTACTTTCTATATTTGTTATTACGTTTTTTGCTAAGTTAGCTTCTGAAGTTGCTTTAGTAACATCTTGTTTTTGTAATTCAACAGGTAAAAAACCTTCCTTATTTTTTTCTAATTCATTGTATATTGGAACTAATTCTTGTAAAGCTATCATTAGTGGAAAATACTGATTTTGAGCAGTTTGTAGTACCACTTTATTATCAGCAACTGCTCTATCAGTTTTATAAACAACTTGATTCTCAACTTGTTTATTTGTTGTTGTACATGCGCTAGCACTAATAATGGCAGCTAGCGATACTAGTGAAAAGATACTTTTTTTCACTAAATTTGATTTTTTCATCTATTTCTCCTAAATTTTTACTACAAATTTTTTTGTTAGCAATATTTTTATATTACAAAATGAAAATTTTTATCAAAAATATATGAAAAAAACAAAAACAGTTGAAAAAGTGGAAAAATATGGAAACATATAAATTTTAGTAAATACCTATAAATAAGCATTTTTTAGATATAAATGTGGTAAAGTTTTCATATATTAATTATTTGAAAATTTTAGTATACATTTAATTTCTACTGTGCTTTGAATCAAATAACTATTTTTTTATCTGAAAAATATTTTTCAGAATTTTTGTTTTTAAAATTTGTCCGTATTATTATCTTACTGAATTAATGTATAAGAGGATTTATGAGTCAAAATGAAAAATTTAATTTTATTGATAACATTTTTAAAAACAATAACAGATATATAGTTCCTGTTTATCAGCGAAATTACACGTGAAGTAAAAAAATAGCAATGAATTTTATCAAGATTTTCTTGCGTTGTATAACGGTGAAAAACAAAAACATTATTTAGATGCAGTACTTCTTTGAAGATCCAAAAATATAGGTAAAGGAGATTTAATTTTTATAATAGACGGTCAACAACGAATAACAACTATTTTAATTTTTATTAAAGCTGTTGCAGATTTTTTACATTCAAACCATTTAAAACAACAATATATTCTTAATAGCTATGATGTTAATACTAAAGATTCAACTGAAAATTTTAAAATAAGTCACAGTACAAACGATAGTAAAGAATTTGAACATTTTATGAATGAAAAAAGAGATTCAAAAAATAAATTTTATGATATATATAAATGTTTTTCATTATTAATAAAAAAAGACTTTGATCAAAATTTAAATGAACATGATTTTTTAAACATTTTAAGGAGAATCTATTTTACACGTATAGAAATTGATGCAGATGAAGATCCGCAATTAATTTTTGAGAAAATAAATGGTTCAAGCCTTGTTTTAACAACAGCAGAAAAAATAAAAAATTATTTATTGATGTCAATAAACGATGAAAAAAAATTGGAAAAATATTTCAATGATTATTGAAAACCAATTGAGCAGAGACTAGATAAAGACTTAAATGTGTTTATTAATATATACGTAATGTACAAGTGTTTAACAAATGTAAATGAAAACCAAGTTTATGAAAAATTAAAAGAAGTTATAAAAACAAATGATCAAAAAACAAATGCGCTTGAAGAATTATTATTCTTATGTAATTATTATCAACAGGCAAAGGGTGCAGAAAAATGCGAATTTAATTCTAATATAACAAATATATTTTGATGAATAAAACAAATAAGTCTTAAAACATTATTACCTTTAATTTTTGCCTTGTTAAATGACTATAAAAAAGAAAAAATATCTTTAGTTGAATTAGAAAAAATTTTTACAGTTATACTTGTTTTTGCATTAAGAAAAAAAATAATAAATGATTCCAAAAACTTTAATAAAATGTTTACAAATATTTATAAAAGAGTTAAAGATAAATATGCTTATTCCAATTTTTTAAAAGGTTTTAAGGAAATTTTATTTTCTGATAAAAATATGGTAAACGATAAAGAAATAGAAGACGAGTTAAGAAAAAATAACGTTTATAAAAATAATAAGCAAAAATTACTAATAATCCTATTACTTATTGAACTCAAATTGTTTTCTAAAGAGAAAATAGTTATTAATGAAGACATACAAATAGAGCATATAATGCCTCAAAATATAGCTAAGTGAAAAGAAGAAGACGAATATTTATATAATGATGAAATGCATGAAAAAAATGTTAATAAACTTGGTAATATGTCTTTAACAGGAATCAACCAAAAATTATCAAATAGTAAATTTTCGATAAAAAAAGAAGAAATAAAAATACGAGGTACTAGATTCCATACCTTATGAGAACCAGTAATAAATTCTCCAAAATGAACTGAAGATGAAATAAACAAAAGAACTGATGAATCTGTAAAAATAGTTCTACAACAATTATCTATTGATAAATATAAAATAAAAAATTCTGAAATAAATTCTGAAAAAATAAATAGAAACATTTCAGATAATAGCATAAGAAAAGATGAAGAAAATTTGGTCAATAAAACTTACAAAAGCGATCTTAAAAAAGTTAAAAATTGAAATAATAAAAGATTATATAATGTTATTGAAAGAGAAATAGGTACTATAAAAACTTCAAACGCTGATGAAGACTTTGACATTTCTGAAAATTTAACATTTAAAAAATTTACTTCTTGTAAAATTGTTCAAGTTGATATTTTAGAAAAAAAATATAAAGTAGATTCAATGATACAAGCTATTATGACAATTCTTAAATATTTACATGATAACTACTACAACGTTCTTGATAATGAAAGCAATCTTAATAAATATTTATCTAAAGATTCTGATTTAGTGCTTAGACCAGAAAAAATATTAGGTACTAATATCTACTTTGGTTCTGAATATAATAATAATGAAAAAATGAGACGGGTTAGAATTATTGCAGAAAAATGTAATGTATATCTTACTCAAATTAAATTAAAAGGTTATCGCGAAAAATAAAATGAGCTTTGGCTCATTTTATTTTATTCTTTATTAATGGTGGCTTAATAATCTAACAAATTCAATTGTTTTATTTTCTTTTCAATCTTTTATTTTTGCTCTTATTCCATTATGTTTAGTCCCAATATTTTTTGAACAACCATCACATTCCTTATCAATTGTTTGTACACCAAACAAAGTAATTTCTTCGATTTTGTTTGTACATGATTCAGGTATTACATATTTTAAACCATCCATTTGTCAAATATTAAATGAAATTATTGTTGCTATTTGTTTAAGAATGTCTATTGATGGATCTTTATTGAATTTTTCAAAATAGTATTCCATAAAAGAATAAAATAAATTCTCACGGGCTAATAACAAGCTATCTCCTTGATAATCATAACCATAAGTATTTTTATATGCTATATAAACTTATTCAAGTCATAAATCATGCTCGTTTACGTTTTCATTAATTATGCGCATCTTTCTATCTAATATACCAATACGATTTTTCAAATCAATATAATCACCAGTTACAGTATCGTATCGACTAACTAAATATGGAGCTTCTCCGCACGTAATTTCCATACGTGTATCTTCTACATATTCTTGTCAAGTTCTATTTTTAAATTCAACTTTTTCTGTAGCAACTCATGTTTTATTATCTTTACTTGGAATATTAAAAGAATTCTCGTATCCCATTCATTCATTATCGACTAAATTATTTTGTGCATTACAAACTCATGATGGAGTAAAAACTTCTGCCATTTTTTTAATACGAGCATTTTGTTCCTCTTTAGCTTTTAAACATCTTGGTTTAATAACACGATAATTGTGACCAGTAATTAATTCGGCTTTTATTTGTGCATCAAAGCTAAATTCATCACCTTTACTTATATAATTATTTGTTGCTCAAATAATATTTTTATTAGTAGTTTGATCTTTTAGTAAAATGTCTAAAACATCAATGCTCAAGTGCTTTATGAAATTTTCATTAATATCTACAACATTCTTTTTTTCCATTTTTTACCCACTTAAAATATATATTTGTATTTTATCATTTTCTTAGTAAAACGATTATAAAGAATCAGTAAAAACAGAATAAAAAAGTACGAATATCGTACTTAAATTATTAAACTAATTTTTCAAAAACATCATCGCCAGTTTCACTAACTAATTCTGCACCAAAGTTTTTGGCAATAATATTTCCTAATGTTCCTAATCCATTGAAGTTTTCTAAAACTTTAGGTTTGGTAAATGACTTAGAAAAAATTGTAGCTGGTAAAAACTCTCTTGTGTGATTAAATCCTGGATAAAGTGGGTCATTACCATGATCACTTGTCATAATTAATAAGTCATCTTCTTTTAAAGCATTTATTAATTTTCCTAATTTGACATCTAAATTAGCAATGTTTTTTGCATATCCATGAACATTTCTTCTGTGTCCATAATGACTATCAAATTCAACAAGGTTTGTAAAAACAAATTGGTTTTTTGTGTCCTGCATTGCTAAATCAATAGTTACATCCATACCTTTTTCATCACTTCCACTTGCATAGTGTTTTGAAATTCCCTGACCAACAAAAATGTCATTAATTTTTCCTACTGAAATAACTTCTACACCGATTTTTTGTAATGAATTTAAAATCATTTCACGTGGTTGATTTGCATAATCATGTCTATTAAATGTTCTTGTGTATTTACCGTTGTCACCTAAATATGGACGCGCAATAATTCTTCCAACGTTTCATTCAGGTCTTGAAGAACAAATTCTTCTTGCTTCTTTTGCATAACGGTATAAATTATCTAAACCAGTTCATTCTTCGTGAGCACAGATCTGTAAAACTGAATCCATTGAAGTATATACAATAATTGAACCATTTGCTTTTTCTTCATGAGCAAATTCATCAATAATCTCAGTACCACTTGAAGATTTATTACCTATAATTTTTCTTCCATCAAAAGCTTTTGATAATTCGTCTATTAGCTCTTGAGGAAAGCCGTTTTCATAAAATGTAGGAAATGGAACTAATGTTTTAATTCCCATCATTTCTCAATGTCCAGCTAATGTATCTTTAGCGTTTGAAACTTCTTGTATTTTAGCCATGTATGCTAAAGGTTGTTTAACGTGGTAATTACCATTTAAATCAGTAATGTTACCAATACCTAATTTTTTTCAGTTATCAATTTTAAATTCTTCAGACATAGAAGCGGATTTAATTGTATTAGCTCCAGTATCTCCAAATCTTTTTTGGTCTTTATCAGCACCTATTCCCAAACCATCGGTTACTATCATAAAAACTCTGTTAAATTTTGCCATAATTCTCCTATAAATTTTGCGTTTATTAATTTAAATTTTACTATTTTTTATTGATAGCGTGCATTAATTTTGAAAATGGAAAAAATTACATATTCAAATTATTAAAAGTTATATTATTTTAAATAAGAGGAACTATGAAAAAAACAAAAATAATATTAAGTTTAGGTGCATTAACTAGTCCACTTTTAATTGCTTCATGTAATGTAAAAGTAACAAATGAAGCTGAAAAAAGTGATAAAAATAATTGATCAAGTGACAATGTTAATCAAGAAAATACACCTATAAACAAGTTAAATAATGAAGAATATGCAGAATTGACAAATTTAAATAAAGAAGTAGAAATTTATTTACAAACAGTTGAAAATTTCAACAAAAATAAAGAAATAGTAGAGTTAAATAAAAAATTTATTGCAGGTAAAGATATGCAAATAAATCACCGTTATAACAAAACATTTAATGAGGAATATAAAATTACTTTAGCAAAAGCAAAAGAGTCAATAAAACAAGAAAAAATTATTGATACCTATAAAGAAGAATGAGAATTGTAAAGACGTAAATTTTCATCATTTTGAGTAAATTTAAAAACTATTAAAAAAGAGTATCATGAAAAAATAGAAAAAGATTTTTATGATTTTTTAGATTCAAAAAAAATTGTTTTTGAAAATATAAAAGATAATATTGATAAGTTTAAATCCACTATAAGAGAAGTCAATCAAAAATTTATAGAATCTCAAGAAAAAATAATTAATGAAACGGCTTTTAAAATAATAGATGGCGAATATAAAGAGTTAAAAGTAAAAATTACTGAATTGTATATTCGGTTAGAAAAAATTAGGTTCAATTCCTTTCTAAATGATTTAAAAAAAGCTGTTGATAATTTTGAAAAATTAATAGCTAAAAAAGATTATAACAACGATAATTTTGTAACTACTTTTAAAGATTTAAAAAATATGTATACAAATTATTTATACGAACAAAAAGAATTTGAAGACAATCAAAAAACACTTGAAGAATATGTTAAAAAGATAAATCCATTTATTCAAAAGGCAAAAGAATTTAAAAATGAAAAAGATAAAAATAAAGAAAACAGAGTTAAGAAATTATTAACAAGAGCAGAAAAATTTTTAAACGATAAAGATCAAGAGCCTAAAAAAGAAGGTTTTGATAATATTGGAATTTTAAGATTAATAACAGAAGGTAAATATTTAGAAACGACATTTAAAAAAGAATTAAAATAAAACATATTCGCCTTGTGTATAGGTGAATATGTTTTTATTAAAATTTAAATAATATTTTTTTCTGAACTGTGCGTTGTGAAACAAATGTTTTAAAGTATGCTTCATTAACAATAATTCCTAGGTACATAAAATATGTAAATCAGCTTATAAAAATTGATAAATACATAAAAATTCCTAATGGTCCGTATTTATTAAAATCAGTTACTTTTGCTAAAAACCCAAATAATGAAACTAATAATCAAGTAGGAATTGATGCTACTAGTACACCTGAATGTGCAGCTCGAAACGACAATTTAAACGATGGAGAAAATTTAAATAACATTAAAAACCCGGTATATAAAAAGATTAATGCATTAAAAATAAATAAGATGAAAGTTGATGAACTATTTTTAGTTTTATCAAGCACATCATAACCACCAATCAAGAGATCTAACCCTAAGGTAAATGCAATTAATAGTGATAAATAAAGAGAAATTACCACAACCAATATTAAACCTTTTAATCTGTTACCTAAATTTGTTCCTAAATACTTATGGTTGTAAATGTAATTTTGGGATGATATTATTTTTCCATATCCAGCGCTTGAAACTCATAAACTAGAAAGCCCTAAAAAGACAAGCGAAATAATAGCTTCAGTTTTTCTAAGTTGTAAAGTTAAAAACGAAATAACTGTTTCAATACCTGGAACCATTTTAGGTAAGATAATGTCAATAAAATAAGCGTTAAATATATTTCCTGAACTAGCTACACTTAATAAACTTAATATTAAATAGGAAATTATAATAATCGGAACAAATGAAACTAGTAAATAAAATCCACTTGCAGCTGGTATAAATGTAAATTCACGACTAGAAAATTTCATGTAAGCACGGTTAACCATGGCATTAAGTTTAGCTTTATTTTTCTTAAAGTTTCAAAAGAATGTTATATATAAAATTATTTTAATAATAAACTTTATGATGATTTCATATAAATTAATTTTTAAAATATTCGGTCAAACTATGTTGCTAAAAAAGCCACGTTTTTTTAAAACTTTTTTATATTCTCGTTCATTTTTAGCAAATTCACGATAATACTTTTTATAAGCACTTTTATCTGAATTTCTCATCAAGTAATTCCTTAGTTAATTTATCTGCTAAAAGCGGTGAAGCTTGTCCATTTGAAACTTTCATGACGTTTCCTAAAACAAATTTTAATGCTCTTTCAGGACGAGTTGGATATTCAATAATTGCATTAGGATTATTATTAATTATTTCTTGAATCATGTTTTTAATAATTAATGGATCATTGATTACTTTTAAGTTGTTTTTGACTAATAATTCTTCTAATTGACCTTGATAATTAGGTAAAAGTGAAATAAGTTTTTTAAGTGATTTACTTGAAATAACTTCTTGATCTAAAAGTTCAATACCTTTTGCTAAGTGTTTAACACAAATTCCTAATTCATAGGCTTGTACGTTTTTTTCATTAGCACTTGATACAACTTCAGCAAAGAAAATTTTTGATAATTTATCTTTATCTGGATAATCGATGCTATCAAAATATTTAGCTAATTCTAAATTATTTATTAATGAATTTATATAAATAGGATTAATATTTAAATCACGATATCTTTTGAGTTTTTGCGCTGGTAATTCAGGTAATTTTACACTATCAATAAATTCATTACTTAGATGTATTATAGGAATATTTGGTTCTGGAAAGTATTTATATTCAACACCGGTTGTTTTATCACGCATAGAAATTGTTGAATTAGTAACATCATCAAAACGTTTAGTTTGTTGAGTAATTTTAATCCCTTTATATAATTTATTTAGTTGTTCATTTATTTCAAACTCAACAGCTTTTTTAATGTTGTTTAAAGAGTTCATATTTTTAATTTCGACTTTAGTTCCAAAAACATTTGAACCCTTTGGACGCAATGAAATATTAATATCAGCTCTTAATGATCCTTCTTCTAATTTTGCATCAGAAATGCCTAAATATAAAACCATTTTTCTTATCATATCAACATATAAAACAGCTTCTTCAGCACTTCTTAAAACTGGATGTGTAACAATTTCAATAAGTGGAACTCCACAACGATTATAATCAATTTTTGTTATCTCATTTTCATGATATTGACGCGCAGTATCTTCTTCTAAGTGAATTCTTTCTATAGCTATTTTTTTAGTTTCTTGATTTGCTAGTTCTATTTCTAAAAATCCTTCTGAACCAATAGGTCTAAAAAATTGTGTAATTTGATAGCCTTTTGGTAGATCAGTATAGAAATAGTTTTTTCTATCAAAATGTATTTCTTGATCAATGTGCATGTTTAATGCTTTTGCTAAAGCAATAGCGTGTTTAACGGCTTGCTTGTTTAGTAATGGTAAAGTACCTGGATAAGCTAAATCGATTTGATTAAAAGTACTGTTTGGTAAAGCATTAAAGTCATTTTTAGCTGGTGAAAACATTTTTGTTTTTGTGTTTAATTCTACATGAATTTCAACACCTATTATCACTTCAAAATTATTCATTTTTACCTCCTAAAATTTCTTCAAGATATAATGAATAACTAAGTAATTTTTCATCATTATATAAAGCGCTATCAAGTGTTATGCTAAAAGGCATATTTTCTTTTTTTCCCATGGGTATAGTTAAAGAAGGATTACCATTTAAGTTAGCACCTGTTAAAATATAATCCATAAAGTCATGCTTGGTATTGTCGCTAAATAAAGGAGCTATATTAGCTGCAGCTGGATATAAAACTAAATCTGCTTGTGAGTGAAGCGATTTATAATATTCACTTATTAAGCGTCTAACTTTTTGAGCTTTTAAAAAAACATCTTTTTGATTTTCGCTATATAAATAATAACTACCTAATGAAAGTCTACGTTGAACCATCATTCCAAAGTTTTTTGAGCGGGTGTTAGTCATAATTTCTTCTCAATTATTTCCTTTTTCACGTGCACCAAAGCCAATTCCGGCTAAATTTGCTAAATTAGATGAAGCTTCAGAATAAGAAACTATATCATAAACTGGTTTAATAGCTCTTAATAACTCTACATTTGGTTCTAAAATAGTTACTTCGATATTTTGTTTTTTAAGTTTTTCTAAAACACTTATATATGCTTGCTGTACATAGTCCTCTAAATAATTTTTTAAATTAAAAGCAATAACTTTTTTTGGTTTTAATTTTGTTACATTATCAATTTTAACTTCAATACTAGTCATGTCTTTTTTATCTATACCATAGACACTTTTGGAAATTAAAGCAATATCATTTACATTATGTGCAAAATAAGATACTGTATCAAGAGATGAAGCATAAGCAAACATTCCATAACGAGAAATAGCTCCATAAGATGGTTTAAATCCTACTTTTCCATTAAAACTTGCGGGTAATCTAACACTATCTCCAGTATCGCTACCTAAGGCAAATGAAATATTATCGCTCAAAGTAACAATTGAACCTGATGAAGAACCTCCTGCATAACGCTTTGAATCTAATCTATTTGTTATTAATCCATAAGCGCTAAATGTTCCAGTCCCTCCTAATGCTAATTCATCGTTATGAACTTTTGCAATAGCAAATGCTCCTGCATCTAATAATTTTTGTACAACAGTAGCATTATATTTAGGTTCAAAATTTTCTAATATTTTTGATGAGGCTTGTGTTTTAGCAAAGTTAGTAGCAAAGACATCTTTAATAGTAAAGATGGCATTATTTAATGCTAAATTATTGTTTTTTGATTCATTAAAAGTTTGATTATTTAATCAAGAAACGGCATTATTTTTGTCGTTTTTTAGTTCATTATAGGCTAATAGGTAATTTCCTTTATTAATAAGTTTTTGAATCATTATTTAACCACCTTGCTTGTTAAAACAAAATCAGCGTCTTTATTAACTGCATTATTTAACATATCTTGTTTTGTGATTGCATAAGAATTATCAACTTGATCTTCGCGTAAAAAGTCAATTTTAGGAGTTTGATTAATATGAGTCATAGGCTCAACATTATCAGTATTTATTTTGTTTAAAATTTCAATATTTACTAATAAATCTTTTCAATCACTTAAAATTCCGTTTAAAACTTCTTCAGATGGTTCTAACATTAAACTTTTAACTATTTCTTTTAATTTTTCCTTGCTAATTTCTTTGTTCATTATTACCTCTTATCATTTTGGTTGACTAATAAATTCCAAGTCATTTAAATATTTATATTCACCTTCTAAACCGACGAATTTAATTTGCAAACAGTGAAGCATTAAACGAGCAGCTTTTTTACCGCCATACTTAAAATCACCGTAAATAGGTTTTCCTAATTTCATTAATGTAACACGTATTTGGTGTTTACGACCGCTAAAAAGTGTAGCGTATTTTTTATTTGATTCTGTGTATAAATGTGTCTTAGATAGCTTTGAATAAGGCACTTTTGTAAATGAAGCAGCCATACGTTTTTTTTCTTCGTCTTTATATAAAAACAGTTCAACTTCTTTGCTTTCGTCGTTAAAATCACTTTTAAATGTATAAGTTTTTTTAATATTTTCCATATAATCATTTAAATATTTTAATGCTTGATAATTTTTTGCATAAAGCATAATTCCTGAAGTTTCTTTATCTAAACGACCAATATGACTTGGTTTAAAACTATCAACTTGTTTGTATTTTAAGTAAGCTAAAACTTGATTATCTAAACAATTTGGTGCAGAATGCACTTCAATTCCGTTAGGTTTATCAATAATTAAAACATTAGCATCTTCATATATTTTTTTGAAAGAAAAAGATGTTAAAAGTGGCGCTTCTTCTTTTTTTGTATCTATTAGTCCATATATTTCAATAACATCATTAAAGGCTATGATATAGTCCTTTTGGTTAGTTCTTTGACCATTTATTTTAATATCTTTTTTTCTAAAAAGTTTTTCTACTCTGCTTAATGGTACGTTATTTAAATATTTAATAACTAATTTGTATAATGTACGACCCGCATCATTACTTGTTGCTGTAATTTTTTTCATCTTTTCCTCTCTATAAAAATAAACCCATCATTTGGGTTTTATTCTTCTCTTTGACTACCAAATAAGTCAAATTCATCATTGACTTGATCGGCATTATCAATAAAACTAAATTCACTTAATCTTGGTAATTCTGAAAGTGATTTAATTCTAAAATAATCATAAAATTTGTTTGTAATTCCATATAAATTTGGATTACCAGGTGTTGGAGAAACTCCAACTTGTTCAATAACACCTTTTTGTAGTAAACTAGCTACAACTTGATCAGAAGCTACTCCACGAATATATGAAACTTGTGAACGTGTAACAGGTTGTTTATAAGCTATTATTCCAGCTACTTCAATTGCTGCATTTGATAAACGTTGTTTTCTTACAACATTAACTAATTTTGAAACATGTTCTTTATATGTTTCACGTGTTGCAAGTTTATAAACATCATTAAAAACAACAACTTTTAACGCACCATCAGATTCATTGTAGGCTTTATAAAAATCATTTAATATTTTTTTGGCTTCACCAATTGTGTTTAAACCAAAAATTTCTTGTACTTGTTCTAAAGTTAAACCTTCATCTCCTTGTACATACAAAAGTGCTTCAATTATTTTATTCTTCATATTCAGGTCCTTTATTTATTAAAATTTCTCCATATTGAGTTGTCTGTGTAATTAAAATTTCTTGTTTTCTTGACAAATCTAAAAGCGCAACAAGAGTTATAACAAAGTGATTTAGAGATGGTAAAGTAAAAATCATTTCAAAAGTCACATTTTCATGTTTTCTAAATAAGTCTTTAATATAGGCTTCTTGGTCTTTAGGTGTTAGTGTGAATGTTTCAAGTTTTGTTCTTCTAAGTTTAAGAGCATACATTCTTTCAAACATTCTTCTTAGTACATTTATTAATTGAAATGGATTTGAGTTTCCATCTAAACGACTAGAATCATGATCTAGGATAAATTCTTGTAACTCACTTGGTTTTTTGATGTAAATATCTTTTCTTAACACTTCATGCTCTCTTAGAGATGAAGTAACTTGTTTGAATTGTTGATATTCAGCTAATCTTTGTAAAAGAGCACGGCTATCTTCTTGTAATTGTTCATCAACAACTTCAGGTTCTGCTAATAATAAACGGGCCTTAATTTGAATAAGAGTAGCGGCCATAACTAAATAATCACCAGCTACATCGATTTGATTGTCTTTTAAATTATTAATAATTTCTAAATATTGTGTAGCTAAATCAGCTAAATTTAAGCTCATAATATCTACTTTTTTATCTTGAACAAGACTTAATAGTAAATCTAAAGGTCCATCAAATTCATCAAGTTTTATGTAATAATCATCGTACTTTAAATCTTGTTTAACTTGTTCTGTTTCATTTATGTCTTTAACTTGGTTTTGTTCCATAATTATAATTCGCTTTCAACAATGGCTTTAACTCTTGCAGCAATTGATTTAGTATCTTGAGCTAAAAATGTACTTGGTTTAATTGGTTTATGAAATGTAATTGAAATTTGTAATTTTCCTTTTCTTGCTTTATCTAAGGCACTTAAGCTATTTGATATAGTTACAGGAACTATACTCATATATTCTTTTTGTGCTAATTTAAAAGCTCCGCCTTTAAATTCGCCTAACTCAGCAGATTCAACTCTTGTTCCTTCAGGGAAAACAATTCCAAATGTACGATTGGTTTTTACAAATTGACCAAATTCATATAAAGTTTCCATGCTTTCTCTAAAATTTTCTCGATCAATAGCATAAGTATCCATTAATGATAATAAATTACGCATTGTACGTTTTTTTAGAAGTTCTTTTTTAGCAATAAAAGTAGGAATTTTAATAGGAATCGATGTATCCTCACCACGATATTCTAAAGCAGCAATTAATGCAACTGGATCAATATTTGATTTATGATTTGGTACTAATAATACCCCACCTTTATCAGGAATGTTTTCATAGCCTTTGACATTTAGTACTATGTTATTGAGTTTTAAGTATTTTTTTGCATATTTAGTAATCATTATGCATCTTTGCTCAGCAGTAATTAAATCAGGTGTTTTACGATATTTACGAGCTGATGAATTAATTTTTTTAACTCTTCATAATCACGGAAGTGAAAAGAAAACTTTTTTAATTTTTACATTCATTAAGAACCTCTTTCATGGCTATTGCAATTAATAAATCATCTTCGTGTGAAATTGAAATATTAAAATTTTTGTATGTTCATTTATTATTTATTTTACATAAATCTATTTTACTAAATTTATTTTTTGTATTATCAGCTTTAAATATTGCTTCTTTAATTGCTCATGAACGAGCCAAAAATAATGCTTTTTGGTCTTTATCAAGAGCTAGAAATTCTTCTAATTCGTTCTTTGAAAGAATTTTTTGAGCAAATTCTAAGCTTTTATTATTAAAGCGGGATATTTTAACTAAGTCAACACCTAGCATTATTCTATTACCAACTTAACGTTAAATTCACCTATTAAATTTTCTGATTTAGCTTGTGGTGCAATTTCATATTTAAAATTATAAGTAGAAGTAGCTTGATCAAACTCTAGACTGTGTAAATAAGTAAAAAGTGAAAAGCTATTTGTTTTTCCTTCAAATACTTGTTCAAAAGGATTTTCTACTCATTGATTAAGTTTTAATATTAACGTTGTAGGTCCAGCAAAAATATTTACTCTTGTTTTACTTATCTCGATTTGATTAGCAATTTTTTGAGATGGCTCATGGAAAAATAATACGTCGTATTCTTCTTCAGCACGTCTTGTTAACTCGCTTGTAAATTCAATTTTGTTTTCACGTTCATTTTGTAGTGATATTGATAAAAATTTTATTTTCATAATTCCAACCTTTGTTTAATTAAGTCTTTACCAAATAAATAAATTGCTTTTGCTAGTTCAGGACCATGTTCCACATAAGTAGTTCCTAAACGAATTGGCATAAATAATTTTTTACCTTTAACTTGCAATATATTTTGAGTTTTATTGATTGCTTCTTGTATTGATTCAACTGAAAAATTATTAAAATCTAAATTATTTCTAAAAGTTTTTAATGTTAATAATTCATCACTATTTAGCTGTGGCATAGTATTATTAGGTTTAATATAATCATTTAGATGTTCTTTTATTTGACTAAGTGTATAAGCACTTTGTTTAAAAGTATCAATAAATAAAAGGAGTCATTCTTTTGAAAAGTTTAATGAATCTTTTAAGTTTAAAAGTGTTAATAATTGTTCATTATCAGTGTTTTTAATGTACTGTTTTGAGAATCATTGCATTTTTGTAATATCAAATTTTGAAGGAGATTTTGATAAACGAGTAGGATCAAATTTATAAATTAATTCTTCTTTGTTCATTAATTCTGTAGCATCAGCACTGGTTCAACCTAAAAGTGCTAAAAAGTTAAAAACAGCTTCAGGACTATAACCTTCATTTTTATAATCTTCAATAAATTGTTTTAAACTTGTGTCACGTTTAGAAAGTTTTTGACCTTCCATATTTGTAATTATTGTTAAGTGTCCAAATTTTGGAGCTTGTCAATTTAACATATCATATAAAGCTAATTGTTTTGGTGTGTTACCGATGTGTTCTTCACCACGTAGAACATGACTAATACGCATGTCAAAATCATCAACTACAACAGCAAAATTATAAGTTGGATAACCATCAGATTTATAAATTACTCAATCTCCTAAATCAGCAGAATTAAATGAAATTTTTCCTCTAACAATGTCATCTCATTCATAAATTTTATCATTTGGCATTTTTAAACGAATTGAATATTCTTTAGCTGCATCACGTTTTAAAATTTCTTCTTGACTTAGTTTTAGTCAATTACGGTTATATCTAAATGAAGGAATTCCAGCTGCATCACTTTGTTTTTTTTGTTCTTCAAGCTCATCGGTATTATCATAGGCCTTATAAGCGTGTCCTAGTTTAATTAAATGATTTGCTATTTCACTATATCTTTCTAATTTTTCACTTTGGCGATAATTAAAGATATCATGAGCTTTTTTAAAGGGACTTTCATCAGGTATAATACCTAGTCAAGCTAGATTTTCAAGTTGACTTTTTTCTCCATCGACTACATTACGTTTAATGTCAGTATCTTCAAGTCGAAAAATAAAATCACCTTTAAAATGTTTTGCAAATAAATAGCAAAAAAGGGCGGTACGAGCACCACCAATATGTAAATACCCTGTAGGTGAAGGGGCATATCTTGTTCTTACTTTTTTCATGTTACCTCAAAATATATTTAATATTATACTTTAAAGGTTAATTTATATAGTTAAATAATTATATTTATCACTAAAAAATTAGCCTTATTTTCCAAATTAAAGTTATTTTTTTAATATTGACTCAATAATAAAAAGTATTATAATAATTAAGCAAATGCACCGTTAGCTCAGCTGGTAGAGCAGCTGGCTCTTAACCAGCGGGTCATAGGTTCGAACCCTATACGGTGTACCAAATCAGTTTTGACCAAAACAACTGCTTCATAGGCAGTTTTATTTTTAAAAAAGTAGCTATTAAAAGCTACTTTTTTAAATTATTTTGTTATTTTACAACATGCTCTGTAATAGAGTGGTTTTCAACAACTAAGAATCTATCTCCTGGCTGAGCTCCATATGGTTCTAAAGCTTCTAGTGCCACTGAGTGATCATCTTTAATTTTAGCGAATAATTTTAATGAATCTACTGAGGTAAAGACACTTGATGTAATTCCAAATGCACCGATTAATTTTGGATTGTTTAAAATTCCAATAATTGAAGTATTTGGACGGAATTTAGCAACTTCTTTAAGTAATTGCCCTGATCTTGATAAAACAATAGCAAATTTGTAATCTCCACGTCTTGCTCTATTAGCAACATCATAAGCTATTAAGCTACGTGCATCTGAGTGTTTTGAATTTTTTCTAACTTCTTCAAGTTGTACATCATAATAAATTCTTGAATAGAATTCTTTTTCAGCTCTTTTGTTAATAGCTGACATAACTTTTACTGATTCAACTGGGAATGAACCGTTTGCACTTTCTCCTGAAAGCATTGTTGAATCTGCACCTAATTCAGTTGCATAGTAAACGTCTGTTACTTCTGCTCTTGTTGGGTGAGGTACATTTTCCATTGAGTCTAACATTTGTGTAGCAACAATAACTGGTTTACCTGCTTCACGACATTTTCTAATCATAATTTTTTCATAGTAAGGAACATCGTAGTAAGGAATTTCTAAACCTAAATCCCCTCTAGCAACCATAATTGCATCAGAAGCAGCAATAATTTCATCAATATTCATAATTCCTAAGTGTGATTCAATTTTAGAAATAATTTGAACGTGTTCTCCACCATTTTCGTTTAATAATTGACGTAATTCATTTACATTTTTAGCTGAATTAACGAATGATGCAGCAATATAATCAACACCACTTTTAATTCCAAATTTAACATCATCAATATCTTTTTGCGCTAAAAATGGCAATGTAAAGTCAACTCCTGGTAAATTAATTCTTTTGTTTGTTTTTAATTTATGTGTGTTTTCAGCAACAGCTTTAACTACACCTTTTGATACTTCAGTAACAACTGTTGATAATTTTCCATCATCTAATAAAACTTGATTTCCAACAATTAAGTCTTGTGACATGTCATAAGCTACTGTTATTTCTGTTTCAGTACCTTCAAAGTTTTGGTATTTATCTTGTGTTGTTCAAATTGTTAAGTTTGTTCCAGCTTTAATAACTTGAGCTCCATCTTTCATTTTACCAACACGAATTTCTGGTCCTTTTGTATCTAAAATTAATGATACTGGAATTTTTAAGTCTGTTGATACTTTTCTACCTAAAACAAATTTGTTTAATTGTTCAGCATGATCACCATGGCTAAAGTTAGCTCTAACTGCTGTTGCACCATTTTCAATTAATGCACGTAATGTATCATAGTTATCACTTGAAGGTCCAACTGTAACTATTAATTTACTTCTTTTATCTGTAAGATTCATTTCTTATACTCCTAAGTTTTTTTCATAAATAATTTTAGCACATGTAAGTTATTTTTCTTATAAGAATGGTTTATAAAGTGGAATAATTTACATAGTATTTTTTTTGAATGTGGAATTTTATTTCTTTAAAGAACTTTTTGCAATCTTAAAGTTTGAACTAATCACATAACTAAATCCTTTGTTATAGTCATCTTTAAGTAAAATTGTATATGGAACTAAATAATTATCTTTATCAGTGTCTGCTGCTCGAAAATCATTTAGAGTAATTATGTAATTATCAGCTTTAAATGTTGTATCGCTTGAAGCTATTTCTAAATTAGCTATTGAATTTGTTGAGCGATCAAAACGTAAGTCACTAAAACTAAATTCATTGAAATTCTTTGAGTTTTTTGGTTGTAACTTTAGAGTTGCATTTAGTTTATGTAGTTCAATAAACGATAAAGGTATTTCTAATTCTTTTTTGTTTTTTAGAGTAGATTTAAGGTTTTCAATTTTTAATAAATCATCAGTGCTTGCTGCATAAGATTTTATTAAAAGCGAATATTTTACTTTAATACTTTTAGGATTTGAAGCAACTGGATTTAAAACTAATTCAAGACTTTCAGGATCAATTAAAGCACCCTTATCAACTTCTAAAGAAATTCATTTATTAATTCATGCTAATTTCTCTTTAGCATTTGCTTTAGTAAATTCATCAAATATTTCTTGATAAGTTTTTTTAGAGCTAAGTGCTTCTTTTAAAAACACTGATGAAAGTGAAACGGCGTTTGATAAATCATCTGAGTTTTTAAGTTGTTTAAAACCTTCAATTACATAAGTAAAATGTTGTGATGATAATTTAAAAAATTCTGGTTTTGGACTTAACTTTACATCTAAGTATAATTGACCTAATACATCATTGGCATAGCTTTTTAAGTCAATAATATATTGGTTAGTAAAAACGTTTAGTGGTGTATTATTTTTACTATTTAAAAAGAATAATTTATCACTTTTATCAACTTGACTTAAAAGTAATTGTTCATATCAAAACTTATCACTTTTAATATTTAAGTTTTCTTTAAATAAATTTGCACTAGCAAAATCACGAGCATAACGTACTGATTTATCAATTTTTAAAGAATTAGTTTCAAAGTTAAACTCCTGTAAATTAAAAGTATTGTTTGGTTCTAAAGGGTTAACTGATTCGTTTTTTAAATCTGCGATTTCTTGTGCTTTGCGTTGGTATAAAACACTTGTTGTTACTAAAAGAGCACTAGATAAGCCTAGAGCTGTTGCTAAAAATAGTACTTTTAATTTAAAAGTCATAAAATTCTCCTTGAAAAATTTCTTGAATGTTTTTATTTAGTGCATCAATACCAAATTTATTTTGTGATGAAACAAAAATATAAGGGCAGTTATAATTTTTGTATTCTTCTTTTGATAATTTACTTAGTTGTGATTTTTCTTTTTGATTTAATTTATCTATTTTAGTATAAACAAGATAAATTGGGATTTTAATTGAAAATAAATATTTGATTATATCTCTATCAATGTTTGTAATTCCATGACGTGAGTCAATTAGTAAAATTAGCGCTTTTAATCTTGTATTTTTTTGCAAATACTCATCGATCATAATAAGCATTTTATCTTTTTGACTTTTAGATAATTTAGCATATCCATAACCTGGTAAATCAACTATTACTTGTTTTTGTGAATTTTCAAAGTAATTTAATAGTTGTGTTCGACCAGGAGTTTTTGAAACTCTAGCTAAACTTTTATTATTAACAATTGCATTTAATAAACTGCTTTTTCCGACATTTGAGCGTCCTCAAAAGCAAATTTCGTTACCTTCATGTTCATATCAATTAGACATATTCGAAGATGATTTAATAAATTTATACATTATTTGTTTAATTTCTCCTTGTGTCTAATAAGTGTTGATGAAAAGTTGATAAATTGATGATCAGGAACTAATAAAACAGTTTCTAAATCTTCATTTAAATGTTTATTTCCGGCGGCTAATTCAAGTTCATAAGAAAAGTCAACATCATTTCTAGCGCTTCTTATTAAAAAATTAACCTGATATTTTTTGGCTATATTTGCAATAAAATCATCTTTATTTAATAAAACTTCAACATTAGTGAAATTATATTTTTTAATTGTTTGTAATATTTTTTGGTATCTTAAATCTAAATTAGAATAATTATCTTTATCAGGGTTTATTGAAACTACTAAATAAACATAATCAAATAGTTTTAAAGCTTTTAATAATATTGAAACATGTCCATCATGCAAAGGATCAAATGAACCAGCATAAATTGCTTTTTTTTGCTTATTCATAGAGTTTTATAGCATCTTTTGCTATTAATAATTCTTCATTTGTTCTAATTACATAGACAGGAATTTTACTATTTTTTGTTGAAATTAATTGGTATTCTCCAATTTTTCCTTCATTAATTTGTTTATCTAATTCAACTGGTAAAATATTGATTTTATCAATTACCATTTGTCTAATGTGAGAAGCGTTTTCGCCAATTCCAGCTGTAAAAACTAATGCATCAATATTTGGTGCAATTTTATTCATATAAGTAGCAGTATAATCAGCAATTCTTTGAGCGTATAAATCAAGAGCAAATTGTGCTTGTTTGTCACCTTGATTTGCATGACTTGTTACATCACGCATATCGCTAGAAATTCCTGAAACTCCTAATAAACCACTTTTTTTGTTAAGAGTATCAGTTAATTCTGAAATACTCATATTAGTTTGTTTAATTAAAAATTCATGAATAGAAGGATCAATATCTCCACTTCTAGTTCCCATCATAATTCCTGCTAGAGGTGTTAGACCCATTGAAGTATCTACTGATTTAGAATCTTTTATAGCACATAAAGATGCACCATTTCCAATATGTAAATTAACAAAATTTACTTTTTCTTTTTTAAGAATTTCTTGTAGTTTTAAGGTTATAAAACGGTGTGAAATTCCATGCGCTCCATAACGTTTAATTCCATATTTTTCACTTCATTCATGAGGAATAGGATAAGTTGAATTAACTTTTTGAATGCTTGTGTGAAAAGCTGTATCAAAATTAGCACTTAACTTTGCATGTGGCATTACACTTTGAAAAGCTTTAATAGCCATAATTGCACCTGGATTATGAAGCGGTGCATAAATTGAAACTTGATCAATTAAGTCAATAGCATCATTATCAAGTTTAGATGATTTATTAAAGTGTGGTCCACCTTGTACTACTCTAAATCCTATGTATTCAATTTCTTTAATATCTTTAATAAGATTAATTTTTTCAAATATCTCCAAGATTTTTTCAACAGCTACTTTATGGTTTGGCATTATTGCATCAAATTCATATTTTTTGTCGAATTTAATTTCTATATTTCCTTGTGCTAAAGTTATTCTTTCAGCTATCCCACTAGCAATTAAAGCTAAATTTTCTTTTTCAAATAAAGAAAGTTTAATTGAAGAACTTCCAGCATTTATAACTAAAATTTTTGACATTATTTAGCTCCTTGTGCTTGTAGCATAGTAATTAAAACTGTATTTACAACGTCTTCAACTTTGCTTCCTCTTGATAAATCATTTACTGGTTTTTTAGTTCCAACTACAACTGGACCAATTGCTCCATAATTAGCAAATCTTTGCACCAATTTATATCCAATATTTCCTGCATTTAAGTCTGGAAAAATCAATGTATTTGCAACTTGATCATAACTTTCTGATTTGTATTTTGCTTTTCTTATCTCTAAATCTATAGCAGCATCTAATTGCACTTCACCGATAGCTTTTGTTCCATCTCATTTAGTATTAAAGTCTAAAGTGGCTTCTTTAACCATTTTAGTATCATCATTAAGCGCTGATCCATCAGTTGAAAAACTTAAAAATGCGACACGTGGATCAAAACCTAATTGTTTAGTAAATTCAGCAGCATTTAATCCAATATCACTTAATTGTTCTTTTGTTGGTTTAGGATTAACTGAGATATCCGAAAAAATTGAAACATTTTCATCTTTATGCATAATCATAACCGATGAAATAGTTTTAATTCCAGCTTTAGGTCCTATAACCTTAAAAGCAGCTCTTAAAATATCAGCAGTTGAATAGTTTAATCCTCCTACAACACCATGCACTAAACCTTTATGTAACATCATCATGGCATAAAAAGGACGAGTGCTTAAAAATTTTTGTGCCATTTCGTATGTTTCTTTACCTTTACGTAAAGTTACATACTCATTCATGTACTCTTCTAATAGTTTTTGATCTTCAAAAATATTTAGATAGTTACGAGAAGTATCTTCTTGACTTTTTTCAGTAAGTAAAGTAACTTTTAAATTTTTGTATTTTTTTAAAAGATCATAAGCTTTTAGTGAACGCTCATCATCTCCATCAATTAAAACTATGTGCTTTAATTCTTTAATATTTTCTATTTTTTGATTTAGTAAATCAGTAAATTTCATTAATAACCCCTTATTAAAAATATAATTATGTTTTTATTATAAACAATTACTTTTAAAAACAAAACTAAGACTAAAAATTGCTTTATTTTGTGGAATTATGTATTGATTATTTTTTTCATTTACTGGTTAATTTTCAGAGATGAAATATTTATTCAAACTTACAATGCAATAGTTTATGTAATATGGATAATATATAATTATTTTTAGAAAAATATTACGTTTTCTGAAAATAGGAGCAATATGAAAAAGAGATTCATGATTATGCTTGGTTTAAACTCAATTATTTTAAGTTCTAGTGTAGTTTTAGTAGCGTGCAGCAACAAAAATAATGATTTAAATTCTACAGATAAAAAAGATATTGATACAGATCAAGAAAAAAGAAATAATGAAATAAAATCTTCAAAATTCAAAGAAGATTTTAAAAATATATTAAGTAGAGATTCTAAAAGTGTATCAGTAAGTGACTATGAAGAAGTTAAAAAGGCAATTTTAGAAA
>NZ_ADNC01000003.1 GCF_000178375.1 Mycoplasmopsis alligatoris A21JP2
AGTTCTAGAAGAAGATTCAAAAATTGCAAAACCATCAAGCAAATTAAATAATGAAATTAGAGATATTGCTAAAAAATTAAATATTAAATTACACGAAGGAAGAATTCACTCTTCAGATGTATTTTATTCAGCGGTACCTCTTGAACAAAGAATTCAAGCAACTGAATCTATTTGCGTTGAAATGGAATCTTTTGCTTTATTCACTAATGCAGAAAAATTAAAGAAAAACGCAGCATGTTTATTAACTATTAGTGATAATTTAATAACACACGAGGAAACATCAGCTGAAAGCAGACAAACTGCATTTACAAAAATGATGGAAATTGCCTTAGGTTTAGCTAAATAAGGAAATTATGCGTGTAGTAGATTTAATTGAAAAAAAGAGATTAAACAAAGAATTAAGTACAAAAGAAATTGAGTTTTTAATTAGTACTTATGTTGCAGGTGATACACCTGATTACCAAATTTCAGCTTTTTTAATGGCTGTTATGTTTAATGGCATGACTTCGAAAGAGATAGCAACTTTTACAAAAACAATGATGCACTCTGGAGAAGTTATGAATTTAAACAAAATTCCTGGGATTAAAGTTGATAAACACTCAACTGGTGGAGTTGGTGATAAAACGACTTTAGCTATAGCACCAATTGTTGCCGCTTGCGGAGCGCCTGTTGCAAAAATGTCTGGAAGAGGTTTAGGGCATACTGGTGGAACTATTGATAAACTTGAATCAATTCCTGGTTTTAATGTAGTGATGAGTGAAAAAGACTTTATTAATCAAGTTACTAATCACAAAATTGCAGTAATTGGTCAGTCTTCTTCATTAGTGCCTGCAGATAAAAAATTATATGCACTAAGAGATGTTACTTCAACTGTTGAATCAATTCCTTTAATTGCTTCATCTATCATGTCAAAAAAATTAGCTACAGGTTCTGATGCTATTTTACTTGATGTTAAATGTGGTAATGGCGCTTTCATGAAGGATTTAGAAAGTGCTAGAGAATTAGCTAAGACTATGATAAGCATAGGTAAAGAGTTAAACGTAGATGTAAGAGCAGAAATTACTAATATGAATCGTCCAATAGGGAGAGAAATTGGTAATAGAAACGAAGTTCTTGAAGCAATTTATACATTGCAAGGAAAGGGACCAGATGATTTTACAGAACTAGTTTACAGTTCATGTCAAACAATTTTATTACAAGCTAAAATTGCAAAAACTGAACAAGAAGCTAAAGATAAAATTTTACAAGTTATTCATGATGGTAGCGCTTTAAGTAAATTTTATGATTTTGTAAAGCTACAAGGTGGTTATGTTGAAAAATTAAAAAGTTCAACATTTTGAGATCCTAAAAACAAACTTGAAATTAAAGCAAATATGGATGGATACATGAATATTTTTGATTCATTAACATTTGGTATTAGTGCTATGAAATTAGGTGCTGGTCGTGAAACTAAAGAAGAAGACATTGATTTTGATGCAGGTATCACAATTAATAAAAAGACCAATGAAACTGTTAAAAAAGGTGATGTAATTTTTACCTTATATTCTTCAAAAACTATACCAAACAGTATTGTTGAAGAATTAAGTAAAGGCTATGAAATAGTCAAAAAACAAGTTCAAAACAAAATTATATTAGATAGGTTAAAGTAGGTAAATTATGAATTACAACAAAATGATTGACCATAC
>NZ_ADNC01000002.1 GCF_000178375.1 Mycoplasmopsis alligatoris A21JP2
TAAAAATAAATACAAGGGCGATAATTTCCCAATTCTAAGTTCTGAATTAGAAAAAATAGAACAAAAAAAAACTATCGAAAGGTAATTATGAAAAGAAAAAATATTTTAATTTTAGGTTCAATATTAGCAATGCCTTTAATTCCTTTAAGTGCTATTTCATGTGGTAGTGATATAGCTGAATATAAGTGAAGTACAGCAGACAAATATGGTAAACCAATACCAAGAGAAGCAAAAGATTTACATAAATATTTAAAATTTATCCCAATTGAAGAATCGATTCAATCTGTTAGTGCTAAAAACGCACAAGATGTTTTAAACAATGCTGATTTAGATATGAAAGTTAATGCTTTAAAGTCATTTGCATTGCCAGAAAATGAATTAATGCCAGAAGAATTTGACTATGACTTAAAAGCAGAAGCAAATGGGAATTCTTTAAACATAACATTGTTTATCACTGAAAAGAAAAATGGTTCAAAATCTTCAATGAATATTGTTTTAAATGGATTTAGAGATGATTTTGAATTAAGCGATAAAGATCAAGAAATTATTAACAATAATATCTTAGAAATTAATGGATTAAAATACTTAATTGATGGAATTGATAAATCAAAACTTAATGCAACTGAACTAAAAAATAGAACTAATGCATATAAATGAAGTCAAAAAATCATTAATAAATATAATGAATTAAAATATCCAGAAAATCCTATTGCTAATTTCTTTTATGCTTCTACTTACGATAATGGAATTAAAAAAATAGTTTTTGCTAATGACTATTTTAAAAATATTTTTTCTTTATTCAACTCAAACACAAGCGAATTAGTAAAATTAATAGATTCAAAAATAACAAATAAAAATGATGAATTATTAAAGAAACTTAAAGAGTTTGAAACCCAAAAAGATACCGTTTTAAAATTAAACTCAACAGCTAAATATTTAGAAAAAACTAAAGAATTTACTAAATTAATTTCTCCAAGTTCTTTAGACGCTACCACTAAAAAAGAAATATTAGCAAAATTTGCTGATCATTTTACAAAATCGACTATAGTAGAGTTAAATAAGTTTTCAAACGCTAATAATAAAATAGCAACCAATCAAAAAACTTTAAGTCCTAAACTGAATGAATTTAAAACACAAATAAATCAATTAAAAACAAGTTCTGATTTTAATTTACTTGATTCATCTCTTACAAATTTAAATAGTATTATTTCGTTGATTATAGAACAAGTAAATATTGATAATGCAATTAGTATTCAAAATGCAGAATTTTTAGCATTGCAAGGTGCTTATGATTTAATTAATAAAAAAGAAATTCAAGTAGTAAAAAATAATGAAACTGGTGTTATTGTAAATCCTGGTTATTCAGATGCGCCTTATGTAAGAACTGCATTACAAAAAATGTTATTTATAGCACAAGCATATCTAATAAATGAACCTGATAATAAGTTGTATAAAAATCAAGATCTTAAAAAAATAATTATTCAAGTTATGGATGATTTTGCTAAAAAATATTACTTTAGAAATCAACAACAATTTGTTAATTGATGGTTTTATGAAATTGGAATACCACGTGAGTTAACAAAACTTCTAGGAGTTTTAAATAAAGTTTTTAATGAAGAATTAAAAACAAATGAATTTAAAGATAAATTCGAAAAATGAAGTGATGGTATTAACTACTTTTTACCAAATGCACGTTATGGTGGTGCTGCAAAAACAGCCATTATTAATTATGTACCTGTTACTAAAAAAAGAATTCAAACTGGTGCTAATGTAATTGATACTGCTAAACCAATTTTAGCAACTGCTATTTTAAATAAAAATACAAGTTTAATTCAAGATGCTCTTATGGCTATGTATGATAACTTATTTAGAGAATTTGTAAAAACTAAAGATGGTTTTTATAAAGATGGTTCATTTATTCAACACGATAATTTACCTTATGCTGGTTCTTATGGAGAAGTTTTATACACTGGAATAGCTGATATATTTAAGTATTTTGAAAATTCAAGTTTTGATTTATCGAAAGATAAAAGATTTGAAAGAATCTATAAATTCACAGAATTAGCAGTTATGCCTTACGTGTTTAATCTATCAATTTCAGATGGATTAAGTGGTCGTTCATTAGTTCGTTTAGGACATGGAGATAAGCAAAAAGGTATGAATATTTTAGGAGCATTAACTATTATTGTTAAAAATGCACCTGAATTATATAAAGCAAGATTAAATAATTTTATAATCGAACAATTAAGTTTGTTTAGCAAAGAAGATTTAGTTAAATTTGGAAAAGATTACAAAATAAGAGATGTTTATGTTAATAATTTAATTGAATATAAAACTAAAGAAAAAATGACAGTTTTACCTAGAAACAAGGAAGATTGAGAATTTTATGAAACATCTTATTTTAATAAATATAATGAACCTTCAACAAGAACTGATTCACTAAAAGATAAAAACAATGTTCCAGTTGGAAGTGATTTAGCATTATCTAATAACGGTTTGGTTTTTAGTAAAAACCAAGATCGTTATGTTTGAAAAACAGATAATTTTATGTTTAATATCAACTTGCATGGACGCACAATAGGTTTCCCTGAAGCAACTTTAGGCGAAAACTTAGAATCATATTATTATGCCGATGGAGCAACTACATTGCATACAAAAGCAAACAATAATCCTTATGCAAATGAATATTGAACAATTTTAAATCCAGAATTAGTTCCAGGTACATCATCTATTCACACAAGTCAATTTGATAAATTATATGCTTATAACTTCCCTGATCAATTAGGAGCTGATGTTTCTAAATGAACTGATAAAACACTAAAAAAACAATATGACGATTTTACCGCAGCACTAAGAGATAAACAAAAGAAAATTGAAGATAACGTTTCATTACATACAAATGACTCATTTAATAACGGAATCATCTATAAACAAGATGGATTTGTAAAAAGTATGGTTGAAAACTGAAATTCAAGTTTAATCACCAGAAAAGTTTATTTTATGATAGATAATCAAATAATTACAGTAGGAAATGTACATTTTACAAATCCAAACAATATTGTTACAACAACTATTGAAAATAGAAGTCAAGCAAATGAAAACAGTGCTTCATATAAAAAAGAAAAATTCTTAAACAAAGAAATTTTTGTATATGAAAATAAAGATAACAATGAAGTAAATGGTTATGTTGTTTTAGACAATATTGCTTCTAGCAAGCTAAATAAAGAATCTAAATATCCAATATTAGCAAATGTCAACCGTTCATTTGCTAAAGAAAAAAATAAAATAAATAAACTTTATAATACTTTAACAATTGATCATAAAACAAATAAAAAATTTGCTTATTCTACTATTCCTAATTATGACAAAACTAAGAAAAACAATTATGAAACCAACTTAAAAAACTTCAAAATTATTTTAAATAATCATGATTATATAATTGCTTCATATACTAAATTAGTCGATGGAAAAGAATCAACTACTTATTATATAGCTTCATTTGTTGAAGAAAACAAATCAAAAATTGGAAAAGATAAAGACTATGATGCCAAAATAAAAACAGGTATTTATGTACCTGGTTTAGATACTAAAATTTACTTATCCAGTCCTACAACAATGGTTATTGAAACAGAAAAAAATTCTAATAGATGGAACATTATTTCTTCATCAGATTTAAATCTAAAAAATTATGAAATCTATTTTGATAAACAATTTAGTAATTTAGAATCAAAACTTGTTACAAATGACAAAATAGAATACTCAAATAAAGAAAGTAATGAAGTTAAACTTTTTGTTAAAAACGCTACCCAAAGCGGTGTAAGTGTGTTTAATAATTTTGCTTTAAATAACGATATAAATCACAATGCTTGATTTACATTAGAGGTAAAAAATGAAAAATAAATTTAAAAAAATGTCTTTAATTATATCTGCACCTTTAGCATTATTCCCAATTATTATTGCCTCTTGTGAAAACACAAGTTCCAAAAATGGTTCTGGTAATGATTGAAGTATTCCAAGCAATAAGCCTGGAAATGAAAAGAATTTAGTTTTAAGTGAAAAAGTTGATAATAAAACTGTAAATGATTATTTTAATAACGTTACTTTGTTAAGTAATAAACACAAAAATATTGACTCATGAATAAACGGGTTTAATAAGATATTCAACAATCAAGATTATCAATTTTCATTTAATAGAACTAGTAAAGATGAAGCTGTTGATGTTTCAAAATATGCACAAATATCTGGTGAAAAAGTAAATAATCAAGTTCTAAATAAATATTTAAAATTTAGTGATTTTAACTTTCCACAATCAGTAGGAATTGACTTAAAAGCTAAAAAAGAAAACAATAAAATTTCAATTCTGTTTTCTTTATATAACCCTATTGCTAAAACTAATAAGTTAACTGAAAAAACATTAAGTTTTGATTTTACTGAAACTAAAATTACTTATGAAGATTTAATTGAACCAGTTAAACTAAATTTAGAATTATTAAACTCATCTAAAGATTTAAAAAATAATGAATCTACAAAAGCTTCATATGTTAAATTAGAAACTGAAGTAAATAACGCTAAAAAATTATTAGATTCTAAATCTAGTGATTCTGTAAATATTTCAAAGTCGTTAGAAAATATGCAAACGGCTTTAGATGCCTTAAATAATTCAATTAAGACGTTTAAACAATCAGATGTTTTTGCAGAATTAAAACTATTAGTTTCACAAATAAAAAACAAATATACTTTATTTGACCAAAACAACTCAATCAAAGCAATAAAAGCAAAAAATGATGAACTAAAAACTAATGTAGCAAACGCAGAAATATTTATCAATACAAAACAATTTGATGAATCAAAAAACACCAAGTTTTTAAGCGATTTAAATTCAAAATTAACTGAATTAGATACTTTAAATAATGGAGTAGAAGGTAAACTTGATGAATTTATTAAGAATTTAGGTTCTAAATTAAACTATAAAAACGATAATTTAGAAACGGTTGATTTATCAAAAGTGCTTTCAAGTGATTTTATTTTAAAAGAAACTGATAAAGTTGAAGATCTATCTTACACTTTAACTGTTGCTCCAAATTATGCGTATGGAAAAATATTGATTAGTGGACAAGCTAAATACGGAAAATTCAGTAAAGACATAATTCCATTTGGTTCAACTGAACAGTTTAAGAAAAATAATTTTTTGAATGATTGATATATTAAACAAAATTTTTCAGATTTAAATAATGTAAAAAATGGGACATGATCTAAAACTACGTTTGATTCAGAGAAAAAAATTGCCGATGAATTATTGACTAATATAAAAAAATATTTAACTAATAATGAATTAAAAGCAAACTTAACATCTGTTTGAATAATGTCTCAATTATTGATAAAAGACAAAGAAGAATCAAAAGCCTTAAAAAATGTTAAAGAGAATTTTTTAAACTCAAAATCTTCAAAATTAGAGTTTATTCAAAATGCATCAAGATGATATGACTTTAGAAGATTATTTAGAGTTTACTCATATGCAAATTTTAATCCTACTGGTAAAAAAGACAGTTCATTGGATTCATATAGAAATGATGAAACAAAAAAAATTATTAAAGATTGACTAAATGATTTAATATCAAACTATTATAATTCTAAAACCACTGAAGATTCTGGAAAATGAGCATTATTTGAATTCTATGCTCCTTTTAAATTTATAGAACTTCATTTGTTGATTAATGATTTTTTAGATAAAGAATTTAATGATAAATTTTTTAAAGCTATTAATAGATTTGCTCCTTCAGTTTCTAAATACGGATTAGTTGAAGGTGGAACAAGTAAAATATCAAATAGATATATAGATAACTTTTTATATGTACAATATACTTTTTTAGTAAGAAACTATACAAATTTATTTCTTGGCGATTTAACTAAATCATTACAAGATGCGACAGATTATTCAGACTATTTAAAGAATAATGATTTTACATTACTATTTAAAAACAAATCTAATGTTCAACAATTTCAAAAAGATATTGACAAAATAAGATTATTTAACAACATGTATACAGAACTTGCTAAAGATACAAATAAATCTGATTTAGGTATATTCAAAAAAGTTGATTTAACTAAATTGTTAAACTGATTCAAAACTGAATATTTAGCAAAAGAAATATCTTTTGAAAAATTAAATGCTGTTAAAGGTGAAGAGTTAATGAAAAATTTAGGAATAATTTATAGATTATTAACGATTAATACCAAATACTCTACCATGTTTTTAAATGAATTAAAAAATGGAATTTTAAAAGGTAAAAATGAATCAGATTTTAAAAATCTTTCAAAAATAAATTTTGGTTTTGTGATGAACGACTGAAAAAATATTTTTCTTAAAAAATAGCTATGAGTTTAAGTAACAAAAAAGATTTTGCAAATTTATTAAAAAAATTAACTAAACCTCTTTTAAAATATTACTCAAAAAACGATACTCAATTAAAATGAGGAAGTAGAAAAGTAGTTTACAATCAACACATTGTAGGAATAGAAGGTTTTAGTAGAGTTTTATGAGGATATTCTTCTTTATTTACTGATACAGATGAATTTACCAATAATCCTACAACAAAGGCATTTTGATTTAAAACAATTAATGGTTTAATAAATGCTACTTCAACAAATAACACTAAATATAATTGAGAAAAGCCAGAAAATTATAACCAGATTTATGTTGAGATGTGTTCAATTGCAGTTTTTATATTATTTAATAAAGATAAATTAAAAAAAGAACTATCACATAGTCAAATAAGTGATTTGTGTACTTATTTAAACAGAATAAATGATTTTGAATTTAGTAAAAATAATTGACAATTTTTTAGAGTTATGGTAAACATTGCTTTATTAAGTTTAAATTCAGAATTTTATAATGAAAATAAAATGCTAGAAAGTTTAGAAACAATTAATAAGTGTTATATAAAAGATGGTTGATATTATGATGGTAGGGCAAACCAAAAAGATTATTATATAGCTTGAGGTTATCATTATTATGGATTAATTTTTAATTATTTTGTTAAAGATAAATTTCCAAAATGAGCTAATTTATTTTTAAATAGAGCAATTGAATTTTATGATTCATATAAATACTTTTTTAACTCTAAAGGTTGTCAAATAAGATATGGACGTTCATTAATTTACCGATTTGCAGTTAGTTCTTATTTTAGCGCTTTAGCTTTAAACAATATTTACCCAAATGGAATTGAAGAACTAAAATGATTTATTACAAAAAATATTTCTTACTTTACTAATAATAAAAATAATTTTGATTCAGAAGGAAAATTAAATTTAGGATTTGACAAAAAAGATCATACTTTTTTAGAAGAATATAATTCAAATACAAGTCCTTACTGAACCTTAAAAACATTCATTATTTTAGCTTTAAACAAAAATAATGAATTTTGAAAAGCATCAATTAAAGAACCTAAGTGAGATAATATTAAAAAAATAGATGCGCTAAAAAGTATTATTATCAATACAAAAACAAATGAAAAATATTTAATAAATCCTGGACAATATGCTGTTTTTAATCCTAAATATAATCAAGAAAAATATACTAAAGAAATTTATAAAACCAGCAGCGAATTCAAAGTTTATTCTAAAAATTTATCTAATGATTTGGAACTATTCATTTCAAAAGATAATATTAATTTTTCTACTAAAAAACTACCACAAACTATAAATTTAATAAACGACAGTGTTGTATCTGAACACGAAATAGAACAAGTAATAATCAAAACAACAAAATGATTTGAACAAAAAAGTAATACTATATTTATTAAATACGAATTTTTAAATATAGAAAATGATATTTATATAAGTATTAAATTAAAAAATAAAACTTATATTAAAAAAACTATAAATAAGGAAAATAATTCAATTTTAATACCTTATAAAATCTAATAATTAACAAACAAAACCTGGAATATACTAGGTTTTTTTGTTAAAATTTAACTATGTTTAATGATGATAAAAGTGAAGAAATAATTACTAGAATTAAATCTCTTCCAAGTGAACCAGGTGTTTACTTGTGAAAAGATAAAAATGATGCAATTATTTATGTAGGAAAAGCAAAAAAGCTAAAAAATAGAATGCTTCAATATTTTGAAGGTAGACTAAATTCGCATAAAACAAATGACTTAGTTAAACAAATTAATGACTTTGATATTTATATAACAAAAAGTGAAAAAGAAGCTTTAATTCTTGAAAAAAGACTAATTGAAAAATATTCTCCAATTTATAATATTCAACTTTTAGATGATAAACGATATCCATATATAAAAATAAGTTTAGCTAAAAAGTTAAGCATTAAACTAGATCGTAAATTAATAAAAGATACAGAAAATAATACAAGTTATTTTGGACCATTTCCGCATGGATTTGGCGCAAAACAAATTTCACAGTTTTTAGAAAGTGAGCTTTTATACGAAAATGGCTTGCTTATAGACAAAAAAGACAATGATTTTTGATTTAATCAATATCAAAAAGCCATAGAAATTTTATCTTTTAAGGATAAAAAAATAATAGATAAAATTAATCAAAAACGGCTTGCTGCAGAAGACTTATTAAACTATGAACAAGCAAGAGATTATTTAGAATTGAGCAAATATTTTTTAAAACTTAAAGAAACGCAACAAATTGAACTAGAGAAAGAAAAAAATATTGACGTTATTGACTTTATACAAAAAGATAATTATTTACATATTACAGTTTTATACTATATTTATGGTGTTTTAATCAATAAAGATTCATGAACTTTTAAAATACATTCAAATGTTGAAGATGCAATAAGTGAATTTTTAAACTTTTTATATAACAAAAAAGCTTTACCAGATCAAATTTTATTAACTGATAATTTATTAACAAGTGAGTTTATAAGCGAATTCCAAAATAAGATATTTTTCCCAAAAATTGGTGCAAAAAAGGCAATTTTAGAAATTGCTCATAAAAATAATTTAGTTTATATTGAACAAAAAAAATCAAAATTAAACTTAAGAAATATTGAAGCTATTACACAATTAGCAGCACTTTTAAATATAGAAAAAATTCAAAACATAATCGCTTTTGATAATTCAAGTATGAACAATGATGCTAAACTTGGGGTTGCAATTGCTTATAGCAACGGTCAAAAAAACAAAAGTTTATACAAAAAGTTTGACCATAGCAAATATAAAGAACAGCTTTTATTTAACAGCGATGATGAATTTATGTACCAAAATGTTTTAAGATATTTTAAAAATAATTCCTTCAATGTTAATGATTTAGTAATTATTGATGGTGCTATAAGTCAGCTCAAAAAAGCAATAAAAGCTCTAAATGAGCTTAATATAAAAATAAATATAATTTCACTTGTTAAAGATGATAAACATAAAACTAGTCACATATTAAATAGTAATTTTAAAAAAATTGAAATAGTCAATAAAGATTTATATAACTTTTTAGCTTCAGTTCAAATAGAAGTAGATCGTTTTGCTAAAGAATATTTACGAAACAAACGAATTACTAGCACTTTTGAAGGCTCAATTGCTAAAATACCTGGAATAGGTAGTAAATATGAAACTAAATTATTGAACCATTTTAAAACTTATTCTGGTATTTTAAACGCAACACATGAGCAATTATGTAAAGTTGTACCAAAAAATATATGTGAAAAAATTATGAAAACATTAAAAAACAAAAATTAAGCCATTTTTGGCTTTTTTTATTCAATTTTTATCTACAAAACAACTAAAAAATACATTTTATGGAAATTTTACCATATATAATTGGATGCTAAATTTTTTAATATCTAAAAGAATATAATAAAACTTATAATAGAAAATAACTATTATTTAAAATAAAGAAAGGTATTAAAATGAAGTACAAATACGTAATGTCAAATGGAAAAGTTAATGTAATGGACAAACCAGAAAGCATTATTCGTCACTTAGATATAGATGGTAAATTAATTGATAAAAAATATAAACCACAACTAAGTAATGAAAAGCTTGTTGAAGCCTACAAATGAATGGTTTTATCAAGACAACAAGATGTTTATATGCTACAGTTACAAAGACAAGGTAGAATGTTAACTTTTGCACCAAATATAGGAGAAGAAGCATTGCAAGTAGCTACAGCTTTTGCAATGGACAAGAAAAAAGACTGATTTTTACCTGCGTTTCGTTCAAATGCAGCTATGTTAGTTTTAGGAGTTCCAATTCTAAATCAAATGATCTATTGAAATGGAAATGAAAAAGGATCAATTATGCCAACAGATAGCAATGTTATGCCAGTTAACATTGTTATAGCATCACAAATTTCGCACAACGCCGGAGTAGCTTTTGCACTTAAACAACAAAAAACAGGTGGAGTTGCAGTTACTTTTATTGGTAATGGTGGAACAACCGAAGGAGAATTTGCTGAAGGAGTTAACTTTGCAGCTGTTCAAGAATGACCAGCAGTATTTTGTGTAAACAACAATCAATGAGCAATTTCTACACCAAATCATTTTGAATCAATTTCTTCAACAATCGCTGCTAAAGCTCATGCTTTTGGATGTGCAGGATTATTAGTTGATGGAAATGACTTATTAGCAAGTTATGACGTAATTAAAGAAGCTATGGATTATGCAAGAAATGAATCAAAACCAGTTATTGTTGAATTTTTAACATGAAGACAAGGACCTCATACAACATCAGATAACCCAAGAATTTACAGAAGTGAAAACGATGAAAAAGAAAACGAAAAATGAGAGCCAATGCATCGTATAGAAAATTATCTAAAAAGTGTTAAAGCACTTGATGATGAACAAATTAAGAAAATTTGAGAAGAATCATTAGTTACAGTTAAATCAACATATGAAGAAAGTATGAAAAACATCAAAACTGATATTAACGATGTTTTTGATTACACATACGCTACAATGCCAGAAGAATTAAAAGAACAAAAAGATGAAGCAATCAAGTTTTGATCTAAACATGAAGGAGCTAAATAATGTCAGATAAAATTTTAGTTAACAATATTCAAGCTTTAAACAACGCTTTAGATTTAGCTATGAGTGCTGATGAAAAAGTTGTTTTATTTGGAGAAGATGCTGGATTTGAAGGTGGTGTTTTTAGAGCTACTGAAGGATTACAAGCAAAATATGGTGTAAAAAGAGTTTTTGATACACCTATTTCTGAAGCAGCTATTGCCGGAGTAGCATTTGGTGCTGCTGTTGCTGGATTAAAACCAATTGGTGAAATTCAATTCCAAGGTTTTTCATACCCTGCAATGCAACAAATTTTTACACAAGCTGCAAGAATTAGAAACCGTTCAAGAGGTAGATATACATCACCTATGGTTATAAGAATGCCTATGGGTGGTGGAATTAGAGCTCTAGAGCATCACTCAGAAGCTTTAGAAGCTATTTATTCACATGTTCCTGGAGTTAAAGTTGTTATGCCAGCTTTCCCATATGATACTAAAGGATTATTATTGGCTGCTATTAACGATCCTGATCCTGTTATTTTCTTAGAACCTAAAAAAATATATCGTTCAGGGAAACAAGAAATACCTGCTGGACACTACACTATAGAAATCGGAAAAGCAAATGTTTTAATTCCCGGAAATGACTTAACACTAGTAACATATGGTGCACAAGTACACGATGCACTTAATGCTATTAAAAAATTAAGAGCAGCCGGAAATAATATGTCAATAGAATTAATTGACTTAAGATCACTAAAACCTATTGATACAAAAACAATTGTTGAATCGGTTAAAAAAACAGGTAGATTACTTGTTGTACATGAAGCTGTTAAATCATACTCTGCAAGTGCTGAAATTATGGCTAGAGTAAACGAAAATGCTTTTGAATATCTAAAAGCTCCAATGATGAGATTAACAGGTTACGATATTACTGTTCCTCTTGCAAAAGGTGAACACTATCAAGCGATTAATGAAGATAAAATAATTGAAAAATTAAATGAATTAATGTCATTTAAATTCTAAAAATAAGGAGAAACAATGAAATTAAAATCAACACCTATTGCTCGTGCAATGGCTGCTAGAAACGGCATTGATATTGAGCAAGTTACAGGGACAGGAATTAATGGAAAAGTTATGATTGATGACATTAAAAACTTTTTAGCAAATAAAAGCGCTGCTCCAACAGCAACTCCTGCTCCAGTTGCAAGCGCACCTAAAGCTGCTGCTCCAACAGCACCAAGTGCACCAACTAAACCAGTTTTTGTAGCTGAACCTCACTCAGAAGCTGTTAGCCCAATGAGGAAAGCAATTGCAAAAGCTATGACAAATTCATGATCAAATGTTGCTTATACAAACTTAGTTCATGAAATTAACATGACAAGATTGTGAAATCTACGTTCATCAATTAAAGACTTAGTTTTAAAAAACGAAAATGTAAAATTAACATTTTTACCCTACATAGTTAAAGCAGTTTCTATCGCTTTAAAAGAATTCCCAAAATTTACAGCTAAATATAATGAAGCAAAAAGCACATTAGAATACCCAGGTGTAATCAATGTAGGAATTGCTGTTGATACTGAAGCTGGATTAATGGTTCCAGTTATCAAAAATGCTGCATCAATGAGTATTTTAGAAATAGCAAGTGAAGTTGTAAGACTAGCTGGCGCTGCAAGAAAAAGAACAATTAAACCTGATGAAATGAAAGGTGCTGGATTTACAATCACAAACTATGGTTCAGTAGGATCATTATTTGGAGTTCCAGTTATTAACTATCCTGAATTAGCTATTGCTGGAGTTGGTGCTATAATTGACCGTCCTGTAGTAGAAAATGGTGCAGTTGTACCAGGTAAAGTTATGTATATTACTGTTGCAGGTGATCACCGTTGAATTGATGGAGCTGAAATTGGAAGATTTGCTTCTAGAGTAAAAGAATTATTAGAAATGCCAGAAGTGTTAGGAGTTTATTAATATGTACAAATTTAAATTCGCAGATATTGGTGAAGGACTACACGAAGGAAATGTCGCTGAAATTTTTGTAAAAGAAGGTGACAAAGTAAAAGAAGGTGATTCATTATTTTCAGTTGAAACTGACAAAGTTACATCAGATATTCCTTGTCCTGTAACTGGAACAATTAAATCAATTTTAATGAAAGAAGGTGAAACTATTCACGTTGGACAAGAAATTTTCGTTATTGACGATGGATCTGGTCCTGATACAAGTGCTAGTGCAACTGTAAATGAAGCTCCTGCTGCATCTTCAACAAGTGCACCAGTAGCAACATCAACTTCATTTTATTCGTTTAAATTTGCTGATATTGGTGAAGGATTACATGAAGGAAATGTTGCCCAAATCTTCTTTAAAGAAGGTGATAAAGTAAACGAAGGTGATTCATTATTTTCTGTAGAAACTGATAAAGTTACTTCAGATATTCCTTCTCCTGTAACAGGGACAATTAAATCAATTTTAATGAAAGAAGGTGAAACTATTCATGTTGGTCAAGAAATTTTCTTAATCGATGATGGAAAAAGTTATGCTTCAAGTGCACCAGCAGCTAAAAACGATAGTTCTGAAGCTGCTAGTGTGGTTGGTGAAATGAAAGTTAATAATGATTTAATTGACTTTTCTGCATTTGCAGCTGCACCTGCTGTCTCGGAAGCTCCAAAAGTAGAATCACCACAAATGACTACACCACAGTCAAATACAACTAAATCTGCATATGTAGGTGAAGAAGGAAAAGTATATACAGGATCTATTAAAGAAGAATATGATGTTATAGTTATAGGATCTGGTCCTGGTGGATATTTAGCTGCTGAAGAAGCCGGAAAAAGTGGTTTAAAAACCATGATTATTGAAAGATGAAAATGAGGTGGTGTTTGTTTAAATACAGGATGTATTCCTACAAAAGCACTTTTAAAATCAACCGAAGCTATTCATGAATTAAAACATAGTAAAGTTTATGGAGTTGTTGCTAATTTTGATGATTTAAAAATTGATTATGAAAAAACATGAACAAACATACATGAACGTAAAGACAATGTCGTTAATAAAGTTGCTAATGGTGTAAAAATGTTAATGAAATCTTCAAAAGTAAAAACTATTGAAGGTGAAGCACACTTTGTTGGAGCTAGAGAAATAGAAGTAAATGGTGATGTTTATAGAACTAAAAACGTAATTATTGCTACTGGTTCTAGAGCAAAAAGACTAGATATGATTGAAGGTTTTGCTGAAGGTTATGAATCAGGTCAAGTTATTACAAGTAAAAAAGCAATTAATCACAGCGTTAATCTTCCTAAAACAATAGTAATTATTGGTGGAGGAGTTATTGGTGTTGAATTTGCTCAAATTTTTGCACTAAGTGGAACTAAAGTTACATTATTGCAAAACTCAGATAGAATTTTACCAATGGCTGATCCAGATGTTTCAAAAGAAGCATCAAAAGGTTTAGAAGCTATGGGTGTTAAAATTCTTTACAATGTTCAAACTAATAAACTTGTTAAAAAAGAATTACATTATACACATGATGGAAAAGAACACAAAGTTAAACCTGAATTAATTTTAACTGCTACAGGTAGAGGACCGGTTTCTGCTGGACTAGCTGAAGTAGGTGTTAAACTAGGAAAAATAGGTGAAGTTCTTGTTGATAAACACCAAAGAACAAATGTTAGAGGTGTTTATGCAATAGGTGATGTAACTGGGCAAAACATGTTAGCCCACGTTGCTTATGCACATGCTTTAGCAGCAATCTTTACAATTTTAGGCGATAAAGAAAAATCTAAATATGACCCTAAAGGTGTTCCAGGATGTATATACATTTCACCTGAAATTTCATTTATTGGTAAAACAGAATCTGAAGCAAAAGCAGAAGGTCGTGATGTATTTAGTTCAAAATACTTATTTGATTACTTAGGAAAATCAGTTGCTACAACAAATACACAAGGATTTATTAAACTAGTTGTTGATAAAGAATATGGTGAAATTTTAGGAGCAAGTATTGTAGGACCTAACTCAACAGATTATATTTCACAAATTGGTATGGCTATGGATCAAGAAATTTCAGTTCATGAAATTGCTCACACAATCCATCCACACCCAACATATAATGAAATTATTTGAGAAGCTGCAAGAAGCGCAAGTTTAAAACTTACATTAGATAAAAAATAATTTATTTGACTATACACAAGTGTGTATAGTTTTTTTATCCTCTCACTTTACCGGTTTAATATATGAAATTTATTTCCACAAATTGCACTTTTTTTGTGGTAAATATGGAAATAATAACTTTTTTCTACTTTTTTATTCAATTTTTAAAATATTTATATTAATATTTACTTATTAAATAAAAAAACAAAGAGGTAAAAAAATGTCACAATTAAGACAAGTATATGAAACCGTTTGCCACGCTTGCGACGGTCGTGAAGGAAAAGTATGATCAGATGATGGTCACTTAAAACAAGAAATTGATTTAATTAAAGCTGTTGGTGGAAAAGGTGAAAAATCTAACCCTGAACAATTATTTGCTGCTGGATATGCTGCATGTTTCTCATCAATTGCTTTATATACAACAAAAAGATTCAAACTAAATGTTCCTGAATTACCAGTAGGTGTAAAAGTAAAATTATTTAACCAAGAAGATAACGTATTTGCATTTAGCTTAAAAGTTGAAATTAGTGCAACAATTCCAGGTGTTAGCGATGAAGATGCTGTTAGAGTTATGAAAGAAGCACACAGAAATTGTGCATACAGCAACATTGTTAAACCAGGTGTAGTTGAAAAATTAACAGTTAACGGAATCGATATCCCAGTACACGAATAAAAAATAAAAAGCCATTTGGCTTTTTTTGTTTTCTTTTTAGCTTTATGATAGAGGTTTAAAGTTAGGAATAATTTTCTTTTTGGCTTCTAGAGAAGATTTTAATAATTTTGGAGAAATAATATTTTTTAATTTTTCGTTAGGCACTCAGAGTAACTTATTAAAAATTTCTTTAAGTTCTAACTGTGAATGATTTTTAAAATGTTCATAAATTAAAAATAAATCGTTATCTCACAAATTAAAATCTTTTTTATTGAATCCTTGTTTACCATTGTCAAAAAATACATCCATATGTTGTTCATAAAAATGAATACTTCCAACATTAATATCAAATTTTGCGGATAAATGTTGCTTTTGGTATTTTCACATACTTCTTTCTTTAGATGGAAGTGAAGATACATACATAGCCGCAATTATGCAATATAATTTATTCATTTTTTCGTTAATAGTCTTTTTCATACGAATATTATATACAAATGATTTTTCATGCGAAATCAATTTCGCTTTAGCAAAAAATTAAATAAAAATTCACAAAAATATTAATTGTTTAAAATAATTAGAAAAAAATTAACAAAAAAATACTATTTACATAGAAAAAAATAAAATTTTATGCTACAATAAAAATACAGCACACGCTGTATAAAAAGATGTAATACCCTTGAGGATTTCTTTTTATTATAAAATGTAAAATAAATCGCAGAAAAAAGAGCCTTGGCTCTTTTTTCTTTACTTGTGATTAATAAAAGCGTTTGAATTTATTAACATTGCATAATAAATATTTGCATAGTAAATAAGTGCTATTAAACCGCCAAATGTTTCTTCATTAAAGGCATCAATGGTTACTTCTAAGATTTTTATATTTGCACTAAATGAGGATAAATAATTTCTAAAAACTAAATACGAATCTTTTTTAAATTTATTTAGTGAATTAATTTCTAAGTGTGTAAATCCATCATTATGATCAACTTCACTACTTGGCTGATAATCGATTTTTTCTTCATTGATTGTAAAGTACAAAATAGATTTATTCTTGTTTCCATCAACTAACATTTGCCCTTGTGTATAGATGTTTTCGTTTCCATAAAAACCTATAGAAGCTATATCTTTGGAAATATTAAGAATGTTTTGATTAAACAAGTGTAAGTCTAATAAATGTTTCATATTTTTAGAATCAGAAGCAATTATATTTAAATGTGTTCGATCTAGGCCTAAATTATATAAATCATGAAATAAATGTGAAGCAAAACGAAGGGCTAAATTATTTTCTAGGTCTATACTATAGGCATTTAAACTAATATCTTTATATCCTTTTACAAGTTTCAGTATATCAATACCACATAAAGCAATTGGAAATAAACAAGACTCTGTAAAAAAAGTATTATTATCTGCTATGTTATCTGAGGTTACAAAAATATTTGAGCTATTTATATTAATATTTTTAAACAATTCTACTGTTGAATATTTTCCAATTATAAAAACATTTTTCTTTAAAAAACGAGCACCTAAATTCGATTGTACATCACTAAGTGACCTTTTTATTATTTTTTCAAAAGAAGGATTTTTCTTTAAATCTCCTAAAATAATAATTCCAAAATCTCTACGCGTTTTTGTATTTAAATAATCAATTTTTTCTTGTAGTGATGAATAAGACTCATGAAATTCTAAAAATGTAATTTTTAAAGCATGCTTTTTGTAAAAATAAGACTCACCTAAAACAAAATTTAATGCAGCCATTATATTATTTATTTGAAAAGATGGTGCAAAAATAAATAATTCTTTAAGCGATTCAACACAATTGCTTTTTAAATTATTACACATTTTTATAATTCTTTTTATTCCTGTAATTGAATAATTAAAGGCAATATCGTTAAATTCTAAATATTCAAAATCAGTTAAATTTTTACTTAGAAGCATTTTATTTGTTTCAATTAAATCATTTTGCACATCACTATTTTCGTTTTGATGTGAAGTAAAATTAATTGTTTTTAACTTTATCATCTTTATATTCCTTTATAGTTTGTTCAACACTTAATTTTAATTGTTTAAATCCACCAGCTGTTTCTTCAAGATCGTATTCAAAAGGACTACGGCTAAATTGAGGATGATTTAATTTAAATGAAGCTATTCCTTGTTTTTTGCTTTCTTGTTTTAAAACAATAAAATTAATTTTTTCACCAATTTTAAATTCAGAGAGTAAACTATTAACTTTTCAATCTGTAATATTATTTTTAGTAATGATAAAATTGCAACCGTCTTTAGTTGTTGCAATAATTTCTTTTTCATTTAATGTTGTTATAGTTCCATAAGCAACAGAATTTGGTTTATAAATCATAATTAAATTATAGTTAAAAAAGTTCTTTGTTGTTACTTTTTAACCAAATTAATATAATTTAAATAACTACTTATACATTTTTTGCATTAAAATAGGTGAATAAGGAAATGTTTAAGTATTAAAAATTTTTTATTTTATTCTTTTTAAAAACTACTATATTAATATAGTTAAATCATTAATAATAAATTGTAATTATAAATGGTCTAAAATTACACAAAAGAAATAAAAACTTGAAAAAATATTTATTTTAAAACCAAGTATTTCCTTTTATGCCTATGATAAAGCACTAAAAGGTTAAACAATTTATAATTAGATAGTAATATAATAATTATGTTAAGCACAAAAGTGTATTACGAAGGAGATATTATGAGAAGATTACAATGTACATACTCACCTGAAAAAAACAAAAAATATCCATGACAACTAAAACACCCTAAAGTTAAAAAAGCACTTGCTCACTTTAAAACTAGACCAGAAGCCATGGATTGATTCTTGCATCAAGAAATCGAATGTATTACTTGATTCCAAAATGAAGAAGGAATTTGAGGTGGTCAAGTAATTTCAGAAAAAGATGAAAAAGGAGTAATGGAACACGAAGTTGTTGTTGAAAACTTTGATGGATCAATTGGTTATGTTGAAACATTTTTAGAATTTCGTATAAACCCAAGAAACTGAACAAGAGACGAAGAAAAAGCAAAACCAAGATTTGAAGCAGTTAATGCAGATTATAAAAGAGTATTTGAAGATCCAAACACAGTTAATTACTTCCCACCTGAAGATAACTTTGAAAGACCAAAAAGAAGATCTAAAAAAGATGTTGAATTAGATCAAGCTAAAAAAGATATTGAATTATTAATTTTACAACTTAAAGAAAAATCTCAAGGTAGTGATCAATCAGACAAAATTAAAGCTCTAGAAGAACAAATTAAAGAATTAGAAGAAGCTGAAAAAATTAAAGTTGTACCAACAGAATTTATCGCTGTTCTTACACACGTTTCTGATGTTGAATTAAGAAATAAAATTATCGTTTTAGATATATATGTTTCTAAATTAGAATACATCACAAAACACCTAACTACAAATGAATGTTGTAAATCAGATGCTATGTTAATTAAAAGCAATTTTGATGGAGTGTTCAACTACTATTCATCACTTGCTAACACAGTAAAAGATAAAAAAGAAGAATCAGAACAAATTAAAGTTCTATTAGAAAACTTTAAAGTTCAAACAAACAAGTTTTCAAAAGCTGTTAAACCAAATCCAACACTTGAAGATACAGAAGCTAATGCAGTATACTACAATGATGAATTTAGTGAAAAAACTGAAAGAGTTGCACATGCTACATCATTTATTTTATTAGATGACAAACAAATAGTATTTGTACCTTTAGCAAAATACGAATACGAAGTTGTGCACTACAATCCAGGTAACATGCCTAAATATGGTTTAGTAAACGGAACACACTTAACAAAAGAAGTTGAAGCAGAACCTGTTAAAGAAAAAATCTTTAAAGTAGTTCAAGTTGCAGCACCAGCTCCACAAACACCAGTTGTTGTAAATCAAACAAAAGTTGTTGAAAGATATGTATACAAAGAAGAAAAACCTGCTAAAAGATCAGATATGATTCAATACATAATTCTATGAACACTACTAGTTATATTTATAATAATCTTAATTCTATTAATATTAGAATTAACAGGAGTTAGAATATTCTAATAATAAAAAGGCCAAATTTTGGCTTTTTTTATGCCTTTTTTAAGACTTTTAAAATTTTCAAAAATGTGGTAAATTATGGAATTACAATTCTATTTTTTACCCTTTTATATATAATATAAATAGTCATTTATATATTTAAAAAATGACATCAAAAACAAGAGGATATTATGATAAAAACTAAAAAAATATTACTTACATTAGGAACAGTTAGTGCATTAGGGCTTGTTTCTGCAGTTGCAATTTCATGTTCAAGTGGACTAGAAGGTGCAGCAAGTAAATTAGCTGACAAAGAAATTGGTACAGTTAAATTATTAAACGACGGTAAAAAAGAAGATGCTACTGTAAAAAATTCAGTAGTTATGATTACTGATGCTGGACACGTTAATGATAAATCATTTAACCAGTCAACATATGAGGGTGGATGATTAGCAGCAAATCAATTTAATATGTTGCCAAAATTCCATAATTTAAGACCTACAGGTCACGACAAAATTTCAGAACAATACGTTGAAGCATTATCAAACAACGTTAAAGTATGATTAACAAGTGGATTCTTACATGGTGAACCTGTTCAAAAATTCTGAGAGCAAAACAAGGCTGCTTTAGAAAAAAATGAAACAATTATTGTAGGAACTGACTTTGTTCCCGCTGTTACAGCTGGACATGGAATTGGAATTACATTTAAAGTTGAACAATCAGCATTTATCGTAGGATATGCTGCTGCAGATTACTTAGCAACAACATACCCAAGCGATGCTGCAAAACGTAGTGTTTATGCTTTTGGTGGTGGTGCATTTGATGGTGTTACAGGATTTATTCGTGGATTCTATGAAGGAATTAAAGCATTCAACAAAGCAAACAAAGGTAAAGAAACAGAAATTAAACTTTCTTCAACAGGAAAAGTTGACTTATCTTCAGGATTTGATCCTGCTGACCAAAAAATGACTGCTGCAGTAAATGCTGCTGTTGCTTCAGGAGCTACAATTATTTTACCAGTAGCCGGACCAGCAACAGGAGTATTGTTAAACAGCTTAAAAGGTGATGCTCAAAAAGATAAATTAGTTATTGGAGTTGACGTTGATCAATCATTATCATACACAAATGATTCAGCAAAATTCTTCAGTTCAATTACAAAACGTATTGCACAAGCTAACTATGATGTTTTAGCAGAATTATACCAAGGGCCAGCTAAATATGACTTATTAAAAGGTTTTGAATTAGGTAAGAAAAGCCATGTTGTTTTAGGAACATTTAAAGACAACTTAGTTGGATATGCTCCTTCTGCACTAGCAGGTGCTGAAAAAGGTAAAGCTGATGCTTCACTTGAAAAAGGTAAAGCTGCTTTAGAAAAATTAACAGATTTAGCTAAAGATTTAGATGATGCAGGTTATACAGCTGCAACAGCTGATGGTGCAAAATTAGTTGATTATTTAAGTAAATTAGCAACAGACGCAAAAGCAAAATAATAATTTTATAAATAATGAGATAAATTATGTCCATAAGCATAATTTATCTTTTATATGGAGGGGAATGCAAACAAAAATCGAAAATGCAGTTGAATTTGTCAATATGACTAAAGATTTCCCAGGTATTAGAGCCAATGATGATGTAAGTTTTAAAGTAAAAAAAGGTTCTATTCACGCTATTATAGGTGAGAATGGAGCTGGAAAAAGTACTTTAATGTCCATTTTATTTGGTCTTTATGAACCTACAAAAGGGTATATTAAAATAAATGATGAAGCTGTATTTATTAAAAATCCTAATGATGCAAATCGTTTAGGAATTGGAATGGTACACCAACATTTTAAATTAGTAGATATTTACACAAATTTAGAAAATATTATTATTGGTAGTGAATACAATAAATCAATGGTAATGGATCAAAAATTATCGAGAAAAAAAATAGAAGCTATTCAACATACTTATAATTTAAATTTTGATTTAAATCAAATAACTTCTGAATCTACAGTTTCAACTCAACAAAAAGTAGAAATTTTAAAAATGCTTTATAGAGACAGCGATATTTTAGTATTTGATGAACCAACTGCGGTTTTAACCGATGCTGAAATTCAAGGGCTTTTACAAACGTTTAAAAGATTTAAAGAATTAGGAAAAACAATTTTATTTATTTCACATAAATTAAATGAAATTAAAGAAGTAGCGGATACAGCAACAGTTATTCGTCACGGAAAAGTTATTGGAAATTATGATGTCAAAAAGACATCAATTCCCGAATTAGCTAAAGCAATGGTTGGAAAAACGGTTGTTTTACCAAAAAATACTTCAAAAGCAAACTTTGGTCATACCGTTATGAAATTTCAAAACGTCTATGCTAAAGCAACTAAACAAGTTACAGATTTAAATTTTGAAATAAAATCAGGACAAATTTTGGCAGTAGCTGGAGTTGAAGGTAATGGACAAGAATTAATTGAGTTTCTATGTTCAGGACTTTTAAAACCTAATAAAGGTAAAATACTATTTTACAAACAAAAACAATTAGCTAAAAATGATAAAGATCTTAAAAAGGGATTCTTCACACAAGAAGATATTAATCAAAATCCTTTGCAGGAAATTGATTTAACACATGCTTCAGTACAAAAGAAAAGCGAACAAGGAATTTCGTATATTCCTGGAGATAGACATAAATACGGTTTAGTTTTAGATTATACAATTAGCGAAAATGCAATTTTAAGACGTTTAAAAGATCCATTATTTAACAAATATAGCATTATTAACTTAAAAAATAGAAATGACTTTTCTAACGAAATAATCGAAAAATTTGACGTTCGTGGTTCTAGAGAGGGACGTTCAAAAGCTAGATCTCTTTCTGGTGGTAATCAACAAAAAGCTATTGTTGGTCGTGAAATGCTAACACCACACGATTTAATTATTGTTGTACAACCTACACGTGGTCTTGACGTTGGTGCTATTAATCAAATTCACCAAGATATTATTAAGGAAAAAGAAAATGGTAAAGCAATTTTACTAATTTCATATGAACTAGATGAAGTTTTAGCACTAGCTGATACAATAATGGTTCTTTCTGGCGGAAAAATTCAAGGTATGGCTAACAAAGAAAATGTAACAAGAGAACAAATAGGACTATGAATGGCCGATATAAAGCAAGGAGATAAACATGAATAAAATTAAAAATTTTAATGATAAATTATCTTCTTTCTTACTAAAAGGAGTTCATAACTTCAAAAGTGAAGAAAAAGGTTATGCAAGAAGAAGAATGTATAACTCACTATGAGCAGTTTTCTTTGGATTATTAATTTCTTCTATCTTTATTATCTTTTTAAAGAAAAATCCATTTGATATTTTTTCATTAATGTTAACAAAATCAATTTTTACAAACTTTTCATTAATCAGAAATCTATTTGCAATTAACTTAATTGTCTTAATTATAGCAACTTTAGGAATTTCCATAGGTTTTAAAGCAGGATTGTTTAACATTGGTATACCAGGTCAGATGATGGCTGGTGGAATGTTATCAATGGTTATAATCTTAACCTTCCAAAAAAACGGAATAACAATCAATGGTGGAATTTTTATTTTATGTTTAGTTCTATCATTAATCTTTACATTTGCTATAGGAGCATTTGTAGGATTCTTAAAAAGTTTTTTAAATGTGCATGAGGTTGTTGCAACAATTTTATTAAACTGAATCATTTTATATACATCATCATTTTTATTTAGTAATGGACCTGCTGGTTTTGGTAGAACTGATAATATAGGAAGTATTGCTATGGAAAATGCTAGTGCCTTTTCATATGGTAATGTTTGACCAATATTTTTAGTAGTTGCAATCGTTTTAGCATGTGCTGTATGATTTGTCTTATCAAAAACAACAATCGGTTATAGAATAAAAATGAATGGATTAAACAAACATGTAAGTAAATATGCAGGAAGCAATGAAAAAGTTTTAACCATTACTTTAATGGGAACTTCTTCAATGTTTGCTGGTTTAGCTGGTGTAATTTACTATGTTATTTTTAAACAACAATTTCCAATTGAAACACAACCTTTATTAATTGGATTTAATACTATTCCTATTTCTTTATTAGCTTATAATTCACCAATAGGATTAATCTTTTCATCAATTCTCTTTGCAATTATGACAACAGCTAATTTACAAGGTGCAGGAATTACAAATGAATCAACACAAGTTATTGGTGGATTAATAGTTTATCTAGCTGCTTTAAGTAATATCTTCTTTAACTTTAAAACAGTACAATTCTCACATAAATATATTTTATTAATGATTAGTAAAGCTTATTGAGAAAGACGTTATCACTATTTAACATTCAAGAAAAAAAGACATGCTCTTTATAAAAAAGATTTACATGATCTTAAATTAGAACTAAGTCACTCAAAAGAAGAAATTCATGACTTAAAAACTAAATTAGCTAAATTAAACAATGGAGTTAGTTTAAATCTAAAAATTGAAGATGTAAAAACTCATGAAGATTCACTAAACTACTTTACAGAGATTTCAATTGCTAAAAAAGAAATTACCAACCGTTTAATTGATCTAAAATATTATCATTTACAAGAAATTAAAATGGCTTATGCAGCTGATTTAAAAATTGCAAAAGATACTTATTCTAAAGAACTAGAAGATATTTATAACTTCCGTGTTAATTTAGATAAAAAACATAAAGCTCTTTTAAAAGAACTAAAACTTAAATTATCTAAAGATGAATATATTTCGGAAAAGAAAAAAGCACAAGAAACTAGAAAACAAACAATTTTAGAAAATAATAAAGCTGCACAAGCCTTACTTGATGCTGCTAAAAAAGAAAATCAAAAGGAGCAAAGTAAATAATGGAAACCTTTTTTATAATATTAATTAGTTTCATGATTCTATACTTCTGCATTCTTTCGATTGGTGGACTTAGTGGTCTATTTTCTGAAAGAGTCGGAATTATCAACATTGGTATTGATGGAATGATGATAATTGGTGCATTAACTTATGCTATTACTGCTCGTTTAATGGTAGGACCTTATGCAGCAGCATTTGGAAATTCTCGCCCTGGATGATTCCAAATTCCTCTGTTTGCTATAAGTATGGTCGTTTCAATGGCCTTTTCATGATTACATGGTTTAGCTACAATCAAATTAAAATCAGATCATACTATTTCTGGAGTTGCTATTAACTCATTAGCAGCCGGAATTGCACTAACAATGGTCTTTGTAGTTGCAAGACAAGACAAAATTGACTTTGCTATAGATGAATTAGCAGTTAGTCAAGATAGTATTGGAAGTTTTTTAAGTTCTATTTCACTTAAAATATTTATTGTACCTATTATTGGTATAGCAGCAATTTGAGTATTAAAATACACAAAATGAGGACTAAGATTTAAAGCTATTGGAGAAAATCCACAAGCAGCTGACGTTGCTGGGGTAAATGTTAACCGTTACAAATGACAAGGAATTAGTATTTCTGGTGCATTAGCAGGATTAGCAGGTGCTTTTATGGCTCAATATCTTGGGGCTCAATTTATCGGAAACGTTCAAGGTTTAGGATTCTTAGCAATAGCTATTTTAATTATGGGTCAATGACGTGGAGGATTAGTATTTATTGCAGCTTTAGGATTTTCATTTATTTATGGATTTAGTATTGCACTACAATCAGCACAATGAGAAATATTAAAACCAATAGTGCCTTATAAAGGTTTATTCACATTAATTCCTTACTTAATGACTCTTATTGTTTTAATCTTTACATCACGTAAATCTAAAGCTCCAAAAGCAGCTGGTATTAATTACGATAAATCAGTACGTTAGCAATAAATACTCAAAAATTTAATTATCAAAATATTTGGACTCAGTCCAGATATTTTTTACTTTCCAACTTAAAGATATTGAATTTACGAATAATCCTATACCATTGCAAAAAATGGAAAAACCTTATAAAAAATTACTATGTAAAAATCAATATATTATTCTTAAGAAGGAATGTGTTGACTTTCCAACTTAAAGACATTTAATTTACATATTTACCTATAATATAGGCATATATAATTTTTATAACTAATTATTACTATTGAATTATAATAAAAATCGCTAAAATATTCCAAGTTGTTTATATTATAAATTCTAAAAGCGCTATAACATAGACATTTTAGTTTTTTATCCGCAAAAATTACTATGTAAAAAAACTTCAAATTATTAAATATATATTGCAATTTTTAATGCAATAAATACCATAATTTTTAAGCAAAAATTAAGATTAAATAACTATGTTTTTTTAATATTGGTAAAATAAATAATACACAAAATAAGGTAAGGAGAATTATGCTAATAGGAATAAGTGGAATGATTAGTAGCGGAAAAAGTGTATTAACAAAACGTTTAAACTCACACTATACTAGTTCAATGATGTTAAAAGAATTTGAAGAAAATGATGAAGTTTTTAACACTTTTTTAAAATGATTATATGAAAAACAACCTAATTTAACAATTGGATTCCAATCATATGTTGTAGAAAATCATACAAGCAAATTAAATGAATTAATGAATGAATTTAATAATCTTAATTTAGACAAAAAAACAAATCATATCTTTTTAGATCGCTTCAGTATTGAACATTACATATTTGCTCATGTTAATTTACAAGTTAAAGGACAAAAATACTTAAATGGTTATGATGCTTTATTTAGCAAATTAATCACTAAAAACGAAACACCAGATTTAGCTATATATTTAGATATGAGTTTTGAAACATTTCAAAAACGTCTTTTTTCACGAGGAAGAAATGTTGAGGTTGATAACTTTAAACAAAATTATGATTATTTTTTAAACTTATATACTGTCTACAAAGATCTTTTTATAAAACAAGCAAGTAAATATAAGTTAAATTACGTAATAATTGATACTGATAATCTTACAGAAGCAGAAGTTTTTAATAAAGCAAAAACTATAATCGATCAATTCCAAGCAAAGGTTAATAATTAATGATTATTTCAATTAGTGGAATGATAGGTTCTGGGAAAAGTACACTTAGTTCAAAATTACATAATCATTTTCAAAATTCAATTATTGTTGAAGAATTCCAAAAGGATGATTTAATTTTTAACACTTTTTTAGATTGATGTTATCAACAAAAACCTAACATCGATATTAGTTTTCAAGCATATATTGTAGAAGCGCTAAGTCAAAACTTTTATGATCACCTAAAAATTTATAAAAACTTAGACAAAAACAGTAATAGATATATGTTCTTAGATCGTTTTACGTTGGAACATTATGTCTTTGCAAAAGTAACACTTCTTAAAAAAGAACCTAAATACTTTGAAGCCTTTGAAGCTTTATTTGAAAATATATTAGATGTAAAGACCAATCCTGATTTTGCAATTTATTTAGACGTAGACTTTTTAACTGCAAAGCAAAGAATTTTTAAAAGGCAAAGAGCAAGTGAAGTTGATAATTGAGATGCTAATGAAGCGTACTTTAAACAACTATCAGACATGTATAAGCAAGAATTTATTAAACTAGCCTTAAAATACTCTATTCCTTTTGCTATAATCGATGCTAATTCCTTAAATGAAGAGCAAATATTAGAACTGGCAATTAATAAAATTGCTTTATACAAACAAAAACAAATAAATTAATAATAAAACGTATAAAAAATATTCACTCTTGTGAATATTTTTTCAATTTTCTTATATTTTTTTAACATAAGGATACAAACTTGCTTTAATTAATTCATTATTTGTGATTAATATAAAGCTTTAAAAGAACAATTTTATTAATAACCTGTGTGTAAACCTGAAGGAACAAATCCAAAAGTTAATCTTAATGAGATTCTTTTTACTTTTCCTTTTATTAATTCAGCGACTTTTTCACGGTCAAAGTATGGTGTTACGTGTGGTACGTATTGTGATGAGAATTTAACTATTTGGAACAATAATTTTAATTTAGGTTCCGTTACAAAAGTATCTATGTGGTCTATTATGTCTCTTGTTTTTTCTAATATTCCATCTACATCTTTTATTCAGTAGAAGTATTTATCTAAAACTTTTAAGTATTCTTGAGTTTCTTCTTCAGTAAAGTTTATTCAAAGGTTAGCTCCTCATCATTCTGTACTGAATCTTGTTTTAGGTTGTACAAAACCTAATTCTTTAGCCACTTTTGTTTTTAGAGCATCAAAGTAGTAGTTTTCTTCAAATGTTAAACCTCTAGTTGCTGCTGCTTTTGTATAGTAATCTAATTCTTCTTGGTGTTTTGAAAGAGCTTTTGTAAAAGCTTCAAAGCTAACGTCTTTACGTTTTTCTTCTACCTTTCTAACATTTTTAACTGTTGTGCTTGTATCTGTATGTGGTGCCACTGCTGGTGGTAAGTATAAAAACATATTTTTCTCCTTTTTTTAGTAAATTTATGGTTATATTTTCATAACCCTATATAAATTATATTAACAATGTGTAATTTGACAATGAAAAACAACTTTTTATTAGTTTTTAGCTAAAATATAGCCAAATATTTTAAAAAGTTTAAATAAAATTGAATTTTTGCCATAAATTACCAAAAAAGAATGTAATAATTAATTTTTATAAAAATAATTTCAATAAAAGCTATTAATATCAAAAATTAATTTCAAAAAAAATTAAATTATAATAACTATTTTTAACAGTATATCTTTAAGGAGATAAAATCATTACATAACAGCTTTAAATTTAACAAAAAATAAATTTTTTTAGTACTAAAATATCTGTTAAACATTATTTATTTTTTTTAAACAAAATTGTTCTTAAAGACCTTGTTTATAAGGAATTAAAGAAAAATTTTCAAATTGTTTTTTCAATTAATATTAACTTTCAAAACACAAAAAATAATGACTAATAATTATTTAAAAAATAATTAAAAAAATATTTACAAAATTAAATTTTTTATGTATAATAGTAAAGCAAATAACAAATGCCCAGGTGGCGGAATAGGTAGACGCAAGGGACTTAAAATCCCTCGGTCGCAAGACCGTGCTGGTTCAAGTCCAGTCTTGGGCACCACCAATGTTCAAACAATGGAACATTATGCGCTCTTAGCTCAGCAGGTAGAGCAAATGGCTTTTAACCATTGGGTCAGAGGTTCGAATCCTCTAGAGCGTACCATTTCAAGAAATTGACCAAAATCACCTTCTACTTAGGGTGATTTTTTGTTATCTTATAATTATAATAACAGAAGATAAGTTTTTACCATAAAAAGCAAATATTAAATATTATTGAAAGTAAGATTAAAAATTACTAAACTATTTAAATAAAAGTTCTAATGTGATAATTTAATAATAAAAAACAACGTTTGAGCGTTGTTTTCCTGTGTTTCCAAGTTATTAAAGAAATTACAATTGGTGTATATCTATAGATATACATTTTTTTATTTTTTTAAAAAATATACATTGTTTACTATTGAATATGGTATAATAAAGGTATGCATGATAAATGAATAATAATAAAAGCTAAAAGAAAAGATAAAGTATACGTAAGCGCTTGTATATCAAAAGGATTTGGTAAAGGTGTTTTTCGAACTATAGGATTAGGCAGTTTAGAAGAATTAACTAAATTGAACAAAGAAGCTATTGCAACATTGAAAAATAAATGTCTAGAACTAAGCACAGAAACTCCTAATGAAGTTGTAAAACAAGATCTACTAAATTCACTCTCTTCATCTGTATTTGAGCATGAAATAGTTAATTATGGAATTTCTAGTTTATACAAAATGATTAATAAATTAAATTTATTTAGAGATTTGCCAAAAACAAAACACAAAAATATAGAAGAAATAATTGAATATATTATTGCAAAGAGAATAATCGATCCATCGTCTATTATTCAATCATTCAAGGATAAAGATAAATTTCAAAATGACATTAAAAATAAAAAAACAACATTTTATAATTGTTTAGATTTTGTAGAAAATCATAAAGATATAATTTTTAAATCTGTTAATAATGTAATAGCAAGTGAAACAAATCGAAAAGTTAATATTGTTTTTTATGATGTTACAACAGTTTATTTTGAAACATTTGTAAGAAACGGATTTAGAAATCCTGGTTATTCAAAAGACGGAAAATTTAAAGAAGATCAGTTAGTAGTTGGTATGGTTACAGATTTAAATGGAATTCCTATTCACTATAAATTATTCGAAGGCAATAAACCTGAGATGAAAACATTTGTTCCGTTTATTGTGGAAATGAAACAAAAATATAACTTAAATAATGTAACAATAGTTGCTGATAGAGGAATGAATATTAACCCAAATTTAAGATTTTTAGAAAGCAATAATATTGATTATATTATTTCATATCGTTTAATGTCTGCAAGTAAAGAAATAAAGGAAAGTGCTTTATCTATAGGTGAATATGAAAAAAATAATTCTTTTTTATCTAAAGAAGTTTTGTATGAATCTAATTGAAAAAAAGGACGCTTGAATGGAAAAATTAGAAAAAAAGTTTATACATATTCCAGCAAAAGAGCACTCAAAGATGAAAATGATAGAGAAAATTTAATAAATAATTTTGTTAAAAAGCAAGATAAACATGGAATAGTAAACATAGATAAAATGTTAGGTTCTAAAAAATGTAAGTATTTTCAAAGTGTTGGTGATTCGAAATTTATGTTAAATCAAAATAAAATATTGAATGATGAAAAATTCGATGGTTATTACGTTTATGAAACATCTAGAATAGATATGACTCCAATTCAGATTGTTGAAACATATGCCAAACAATGACAAATAGAAGAAAATTTTAGAACTTTAAAATCAGCTATACAAATTAGACCGGTTCATGTTTGAACTAATGAACATATAAAAGGTTATTTTACATTATGCATATTATCATTAATAGTTTTTAAATACTCTCTTTATATAGTTAATGATTTTTTAAATAAAAATGGAGTTATCGACAGAATAACTAACGATAGATTCAAAAATGCTTTAGCAAATGCTAATTATACTGTTGATAAAGTTAACGGAAAAATAGTTGATACTAAAAAGATTACAAACTCAAACAATCCTTTATTAAATGATGATTATTCAATAATTAATATGTCATTTAACAAATATTTCAATAGTAAATAAATATCAAAAAATACACATTCGCCTATTTTATAGGGGAATATGTATTTTTTTATTCTCTAACTTGGAAACTCAGGTAAGTTTTTACCATAAAAAGCAAATATTAAATATTATTGAAAGTAAGATTAAAAATTACTAAACTATTTAAATAAAAGTTCTAATGTGATAATTTAATAATAAAAAACAACGTTTGAGCGTTGTTTTGGACATAAATGATATGGTGCGAACAAATGGACTTGAACCATCGACCTCACGATTATCAGTCGTGTGCTCTAACCAGCTGAGCTATGCTCGCATAAGCAATACCTATAATGTAAAATAGATATTGAATTATTGATAAAATTAACGTTTTGAGAATTGTCTTGCACGACGTGCAGCTTTTAAACCTGGTTTCTTACGCTCTTTAGCACGTGCGTCTCTTGTTAACATTCCTTCAGGTTTTAATTTAAGTCTGTACTCTTCATTAGCTTCAAGTAATGCTCTTGCAATACCTAATCTAATTGCACCAGCTTGACCGCTTAATCCTCCACCTGCTACTTTAACAGATACGTCGAATTGTCCAACTGTTTCTGTTAAACCAAATGGTTGATTTGCGTCTTTTAAGTAAATATCAGATGTTAAATATTCTCTAGCATCACGACCATTGATAACAAATGTACCTTTACCTGGTCTTAAAATAACTCTAGCTACTGATGATTTTCTTCTACCTAATCCACGGTATTCAACAGTTGTTTTTTTTGTTGCCATAATTATTTAACCTCTAATCTTTCTGGTTGTTGTGCTTCATGTTTGTGGTTTGTTCCAGCATACACAAATAAGTTACGACGTTGTTTGTCTCCTAATTTTGTATGAGGAATCATTCCATAAATTGCTTTTTCTACTAAAGCTGTAGGTTTTTTTTCTCTTAATTTAGCAGCTGTAATGCTTTTTAATCCACCTGGATAACCTGAGTGTGAGTAATAAACTTTGTCTTCTTCTTTGTTTGCTGTTAAAACGATTTTTTCAGCGTTGATAATGATAACATTATCTCCCATGTCTGCATTTGGTGTAAATGTAGTCTTGTGTTTTCCTCTTAAAACGTTTGCAACAAAAGCAGCTAGACGTCCTAAAACTTGACCTTCTGCATCGACAATATATCATTTTTTAGTAGCTGTTATATTAGTAACTATTGTAGTTTGTCTCATTGCATTCTCCTTTTGTTAATTTTTTATTAAATTTATGCCAATGTATAAATTGCTTATTTATTATAACATGAAATTAAAAATACAAAATTTATTTTTATTAATTATTTTCATCAAGCTGACTTAGCAAATATATGCTTGCGGTTTCAGCTCTTAAAATTCTCTTTCCTAAATAAATACACTTGTAATTATTTTCCAGAGCATAATCAATTTCACTTTGATCATAGCCTCCTTCTGGTCCTACAAAGAAAATAACATCGCTTTTAATTTTGTCTAATTTTGAAGTTTTTTGTAGATCGATTTCATGTGCAATATATTTATTATTTATATATTTATATTTATATATAGCTTTTTTGTAGTCCATAATCGGGTCTAAAGTGATTAATTTATTACGAAATGATTGTTCAGTAGCAGATTTTATAATGGTATTGAAACGATCATATTTCTTAGCAAATTTATCATGCTTATAAATTGAACCATCAGTATGTTTTGAAATAATTGGCACTATTTTTGTAGCACCTAACTCTATAGCTTTTTGAATTAGCCACTCATAACGTTCGATTTTTATAATACTAGCAGCTAAAATAACTTCATATCCTAGTTCATTATTTATATCTAAAGGTTCAATAATTTTAGCTAAATTATTTTCTAAGCGACATAAATAAAACTTTTCTAAGTAATTAATAATAAAAGGTTTTTGTTCAATTCTTATTACAGCTAAATGTTTTAATGTTTCTTTATCAAGCTCAAAATAATTTTCATTTATTTGACTAGTAGCAAAAAATCTATTCATATTTATATTGTACAAAATAAACAAAAAACGGCTAGAAACTAACCGTTAAATAATAATTAATCTAAATTAAGAATTAATTCTCTATTTTATAATAAAGTCTTCGAAACATCAACTGGAAATATTATTAAACGTCGAATCAAAGTCCTGATTTTTCTTTATTATCATTTGCTTTTTGTTCATTATTTTCATTTGCTTGCGTCTCTTCAAAGTTAACATAATTGTTAATCTCTGATGTTGTAGCTTGTTTGTCATAAGTTCTTGCACGTCTTTCAACTTCTTGATTATCTTCAAAAACGTCAAAGCCTCTAAAAGTTTCAACTACATCGATTTTTTCTACTTCTTTATTTAAAGTGGCAGCAAAATCAGGTTGTACTTTGTTTGAATTATCTTGTTCAGTAACTTTTCCATCAACTCCAGCAGCAACAATTGATACTTTAAAATATTCAGAAACATCAGGAATTGTTTCATGTCCAAAAATGATATCAACATCTTCATCGTCCTCGTCTACTCCTAAGTGTTGTCTTATAGTATCCATGGCTTTTGACATGTCTCTTCCTGTTGCTTTAGCGTCATGTTGAATGTTAACTAAAAATCTCTTAGCACCTTGAAAATTGTATGTGTAAAGATTGTTTGCAAACGCTTTATTAATTGCTTTTTCAGCGCGATCTTTACCAGAAGCTGTTCCTAGAGCCACAACTGCAAGTCCTGAGTCATCTAGGATTTTTCTAACGTCAGCATAATCAATGTTAATTTTACCAGTACGATAAAGAATATCGTGAATTGCAATAATAGTTGTTTTAAGACTATTGTTTGAAGCTTTATAAGCATCTTCAATTGGAAATTCTCCGAAAAGTTCGTCTAATTTCTGATTTGATATAACTATATAAGCATCAACTGATTTTTTTAGAACTTCTATTTCTCTTAGAGCAATATTTAATTTTTTCTTTCCTTCATATTTAGCTGGTGTAGTAATTACGGCTATTGTTAGTGCGCCTACATTTTTTGCTATTTGAGCAATAACTGGAGTAGCACCAGTACCGGTTCCTCCACCAAATCCTGCTGTTAAAATAACAACGTCTGAACCTTTTAAATTATCTTCTATTTCTCTTGATGATTCATTAGCTCTTTTTTTCCCTACATCTGGATCAGATCCAGCACCTAATCCACGACTATCTTTGCTTCCTAATGCTATTTTTTTTGAACAACTATTTTTTGTTAGAGCTTGTGCATCAGTATTAGCGACGATAAATTCAATATTAGGATATTTGTCTTTAAGCATCAATTCAACTGCGTTGTTTCCAGCTCCACCGACTCCTATAACTTTTAAAGAAATTCTAGCAGCGTTTTGGTGTGCTGAATTATCGTTTGTTCCATTGCTAAATGGATTTTGATTTGTTTCTTGCATAATGCTCCTTTATAAATTATTAGTTTTATTAATAACAAAGAAATCTTTAAGTCTTTGCATTGGGGTTTTTTTGGGATTAATTGAGTAATGAGAGGTTAATGTATCAATTTTACTCATGCTTTCTATACTATAATTATTTGCTAAATTTAATGCACCAGTTGTACTTAAATCACTACACTCAAACAACATTAGATTTTGATGAGCTTCAAGAGTTTGAATTCTTTTATGTTTAAGTTCAGATAAATTAAAGTTATTACTTAAGTATCTTGCTAGAACACCACTAAAAGCAATTACATTAAATTCTATCTTGTTTTTTATCTGTTTTAGATCAACGAATTCATAGATAAATTTTTCTAAATCTTTTAAAAAATAGTTTAATTCTTCTTTAATGATTTGTAAATTTTTTATATCAAAATTTTGGCTGTATGTAGGATTTTGTTCTAATGTTTTAATACGATTTAAAACATCATTTGCCTTTAGATTAGTAGCTTTAGATAAACGATTTAAAATTTTTCTTGAACCAACTAAGGTTTTAGAATATTTAAGTGCTGATCCTTTGTTGCATATAGCAACAGCTAGATAGTCTTGATTTAAATCGATTACTAAATTGTATGAATCATAGGCTTTTAAGTGCGATGTTAGTGTTAATGTTTTAATATTAAAACTAACTTGACCAAATTTATAGTTATTAAAAAGTTTTTTTAAATTGTCTAAATCGCTTGCCTGATCTGCGTGTAAAACAGAATATAGGACTTCTAGAGACTTAGCAGGTTTGTTTAAAGGGAATTGATCATATTCTTTATGATCATCTTCAATTGTTGTTACTTTATATAAGTAAGGATTGTAATTTAAAACATTTGAAAAGTTTAAATTAAATGAATTTTCTAGTTTTGTAGTAAGTTCATTTTTAACATTGATTTTTGCTATATTGTTAGGCATAGCTAATTTAACATTTGTTGTTTTTATTGATAAACCTTGCAATTGATCATCATCAAAAACAACAGTTGTTTTAATTTGTTCAGGAGAAGCATGACTTAGCACAAATTTTTCAATGGTTTGCAAATTTTTATTTAGTTCATCGACACTATTAACTTTGATTGAATCTTGCTCATTCAATAGAAAGTAATTAGCATTTTTGTACTTAATAAAAGATCATTTAAAATTTTGCTTAGAAATTCTAAAAATTAAGAAAAATCTATTCATCACACCTCCTTATTTTAATCAAGTATTTTTGTTAAGATTCTAAGTTTTGCACTTCTAGAACGCTTATTTTCTTGTATTTCATTGCTTGAGGGTTTGACTTGTTTACTCAAAAAGGTTTTTTTATCAGCGATTGGCATTTTTGCTGGTATTTTTGAAGCTGTTAAGCTGGCAAATTTATGCTTAACAAGCCGATCTTCAATTGAATGAAAAGTAATGATACTCAATGAAGCATTGGTTTTTAACAAACTAACTGCATCATCAAGCATTGTTTTTAAAGAATATAATTCGTTATTGACTTCGATTCTTAGAGCCTGAAACACTGCTTTAGCAGGATTTTTTGCTCTTAATAATGCTGCAGGATAGGCAGATTTGATAACTTCTACTAATTGCATTGTTGAAACAATTGGTCGATTTTTTTCTATAGCTTTCGCAACTTGACTAGCATGCTTAACATCAGCGTATTTAAGAAAAATATCTCTTAAATGTTCAACTGAATAAGTATTAACTACTATTTCTGCATCTAGTTCTTGACTAGTATCCATTCGCATATCTAATTTAGCGTCTTTGTTATAGCTAAATCCTCTATTGGCATTGTCAATTTGTGGAGATGATATTCCTAAATCAGCAATAATTCCATCAACCTTATAAATATTATGGTTTGCAAGTTGTGATTTTAATTGACTATAATCACTTTTTATCAAAATAAACTTATCACTTATTGAACTTAAACGTCTTTGGCTTATTTCCAAAGCATAATCGTCTTTATCAAATGCGATTAGCATCCCATTTTTATTTAATTTTTCTAGAATTTTTGCTGAGTGTCCACCCATGCCAAGTGTTAAATCTACATATATACCATCTGGTTGAAGATTTAAACTCTTGATTGTTTCTTCTAATAGAACTGAATAATGAAGTTTTTCCATTATTTTGATTCTTTTCTAGATAAACTTTGGGCAATACTTGCAATATCATCAGCACTGTATTGACTTTGATCATCATCAAATTTTTCTTTCGATCATAATTCAATAACAGATCCAACTGGAACAAATACAACTTCTTTTTGGATAGTAAGAGCTTCGAGAATGTTTTTAGGTAAAATAAAACGTCCTTGAGAATCTAAAGTAATTAAAACAGCTTTACCTATAATATGTCTTCTTAAAACTCTCGCGTTTTTGTCAAACATATCAAGGTTTTCAACGAAACTTGAATACTTAGCAAATTCATCATTGCTTCGTATTTCTGCGTTGCCATCAAAACCTAAAGTTAAATAGAAACTTGAGCCTAAAGCATCTCTAAGAGAACTTGGCAAAATAATTCTATTTTTGTCATCAAGTTTACGTTCAACTAATCCTAGCATCCACTTTCCTCCACTATCCTCCATTATTCTACATATAAAAGTATTAGAAGCGCATAAAAAAGTTAAAATATTTTTAGTAAAAATAGCAACGAGTTAAAGTTAATAACATTACTGAAGTTAAATATTTTTTAAAAATGCATTTTTTAATGAAAAAAACAACCAAAAAGTTGCTTTTTTAAAAAAAATAAAAGTTATTAACAAAATTAAAATGTGAAAATATTATTTTTGCATATTGCATATTAAAAATATTTATTTTTTCTGAGTTGACTTGAACTTATCTAAAAAAATCAAAATAACTTATAAAGTAATATAATATAAATGAATTTTATGCATATATATAATATATATATTAATAGTAGGAGAATTATGAAAAAAAATACAAAAAAAGTGATTTTAGCTAGCTCAATAGCTATACTGGGAGCAAGTGCAATAATAAGTGCAATTTCAGCTACATATAAAAAAGAAGAAAATGGCAAAATTACATACTTAAATCGATTAAGTATGGATAAAGATTTAAGTGTAGTAACAAATGGATTTGAATTAATTCCTTCATTAGGACCTAGCCGAGCTGATAAAGACCCAAAATTAGCTCTTGATGGTAAGGATGAAACATCTTGAGGTTCAGGAAGTGGAATTTATCCAGAAGTAATTGATAGAAATAGAAAATCTTTTGAAATAAGTTTTAACCAAAATGACGTTTCAGGTCGTTTAATGCAAATTATATTTAAAGATAAAAATGTTACTCAAATTAGTTTAGATGTTTTAGGAGAAGCAGATAAAGTTTTACTTAAAAAAGAAAGAATTAATGTTACTTCAAAAAATAAAGATTTAGAAAACTATTTTGTTATTAATTTTGATGGCAAATTAGACAAAATTAAAAAATTAAAAATTCATTTTGATATTTGATCAGTACCAAATAATTTATTTATAAGCGGTGGACGTGAATCATCATTTTCAATTAAAGAAATTAAAATGTTTGAAGGATCAATTAACTTAGATTATTATGACAAGGCAAAAAGTAACCTTGCTAGTCTTTCATCTAATGCTGAATTTCAAAGATATTCTCTAGCAAGTATAAAAAATATTGAAAACTTTATACTGAAGAAATGACTAGAGCATTAAATGATTTTAATAATGAAGTTTCATTTAGTCCAAATAGCTTAAAAGTTGAAGAAACAAAAACTACTTATGATTCAAGAATACAAGAAATAGAAAGTAAAAAAACAACTCTAGTTTCAAATAAAGATGATATTAATAATTTAATTTTTTATCGCATTAAAGAATTTAAAGATTCTAACGCTTCTGATGCTGCCAAAGTTGAATATGAAAAGCTTCTGCAAGCAATAAATGCCAAGGCAACTACATCAACAACTAGAGATGAAGCTGAAAAACTTAAAGAAGAAGTTAAAAAAGTTGATCAACAAATGTTATCCCCAAAAACAAACACAATTATTACGCTTGAAGGATATAAAACAATTTTATTAGAAACAGCTGAAGAAAATTCAGCAAAAACTTCAATAGCTGAAATTAATAAGTTAATCGAAGCAGCACGTGCTGAATCAGATTCAAGCTTTAATGAAACTAGAAAAACATTTTATTTAGAAACTGAATTAAATAAAATTAAAGCCAAAACAATCTTGTATAAAGATAAATTAGTAAGTGAATTACAAAAAGAACATGACTTAACAAGAGAAGGTTTTAGCACTGATTCGATTAATAAATTTAAAGCAGAAATTAATTCTTTACTTGCTCAAATAAAAGCTTTAGCAAGTGCAAATAAAACAATTTATTTTGAAACTATTGAAAAAGTTAACAAACTTAAAGAATCTACTTTAAGTACTCGTAAACAAGATTTATTAAATAAACTTAATTTAGCTAAATCATTAATAATGTCTACACATTCAAAGGATAGTATTACCCTATACAGAAGCCGAATAGATGAATTATTACAAGAAGTAAACGATATAGTAGGTGAGGTTACCGAAATTAAAAGTAATGATATTTTAAAAAGACTTCAAGAAGCTAAAAAAATATTGATTACATATAAAGAGCAAATCATTAGAGATTTAGAAAAAAATAAAACACTTGAATTAGTAGGTGCTGAAGAAAACGTAAAAAATACTTTTAAAACAACATTAGAAAACTTATTAAAACAAGCAAATGAATATCAAATAATTACTGAAGCATCATTTAACAATTTTAATTCGCAATTAAATGAGGCTAAAAAACTTGTTTTACTTAATAAAGAAGTAATTACAAATCTTTTTAAAACTACATTAGATAATAGAAATAGGTATACAAGTGAAAGTCTAACAACATTCGATAAAAAAGTTGAAGAACTCAAAAAAGCAATTGGAACAAGTGAAAAAATTTCTCTAGACAAATACGATGAATTACAAACAAATTATCAAAACCTTAAAAAAGACTTAATTACCTATAGAGAACACTTAAAAGGTCTTTTAAGAAAAAAAGCTGTTTCAGATTTTCAATATTTAACAGTTGATTCAAAAAATAAATTTGTAAGAGAATTTACTGGTATTAATAATGATTTAAATAATTTAGATAAAGTATATGATGAATCAAACTTTGTTGTTGAAAAAGAAAGAATTAATTCATTACCAAGACTACAAACAAATGCTGAAAAATTTAAAGAAGTGATAGCTGAATATCAGAAAAAATTTATTGAAGAATCAAAATTCTATGTTCCTAAATACTTAGATGCCTTTAAAATTGCACTAAAAGATAAATCATCTAGTCTAGATAAAGCCCAATTAACAGTTGAAGAATTCGATCAAAGCGAAAGAGCTTTAAAAGTCGAAAGTGAAAAAGTTTGAACATATAACGATTTATTTAAAGATGAACTAACAAGAGTTAAAGGATTAAACTCAACAACTTACTACACCCCTGAATCATTTGATTTATTTGTAGATGGACTAAATCGTCTTGAACAAAACATCCAATCAGAACAATTAACTGTTCAAACATACTTAGTTTATGTAGAAAATATTAGCGAATTAGCTAATGAAAGACTATACACTCATGCTGAGGCATTACACAAACAATTAGAAGAAATTAAGAAAAGACATGATCCGTCATTCTATTCTAAGTCATCTTATGATGAATATAAAAATGAAATAGATACCTTTGAAAACACCAATTTCCCTACAGATAAGGATAAAACGGAATTTACTTTAAGCCAATATCGTGCTAAAAAGGCTGAATTAGAGGCTATTGATATCAATTTATTAGATAAACAAACCCCTTGAAAGCCATGAGTGCTAATTGGAGCAGCTGTTTTAGACTCAATTGCTATATTAGTTGTATTAGGCTTATTAATAGCAAAAATTGCTAAAAAGTAGAACTTAATTTTTTAAAAAATGAAGACCCAATTTAAAATTGAGTCTTTTTTTTGCAAACTAAATTAATACAAAAATGCCGAATTTATGGATAAATAAGGCAATTTAGCAAACAAATGCCTTCATTGCTAATAATATTTTTTTTCTAACATTTATTGAAAATATAATATTTACATTTATTTAATTTATCTATAATTTATTATGGATTGAATAAGAGAGCGATTGATTTATTCAATTTAAGTAAAATAGGAGAAAAATGAATAAAAAAACAAAAAGAATTATAGTGGCTTCAACAGCACTACCAATAATTACTGCTGCTACAGCATTGTTAACAGGTTATTCAGCTACTTATGTTGAAAACGACTCTAATAAAATTAAATATTTGAATAGACTTCAACATGGTGCCGGAGTAAGTATTAACATTGAAGGTTTTAATACACTTAATGCACAAACAGATGCAATAGATGGAAACCTAAGTACTGCATGAGTTACTGGTCCTAATAACTATCCAGGAAACGATACATCATTGGCAGGTAAAAGATACGTAGATATTTCATTTCAAGAACAACCGGCAGTTGGTAGATTTTTCCAAATAATGTTTAAAGATAGAAACGTTACACAACTTTCTCTTGAAGTTTTAGGAAATAATGACCAAAAATTATTTACAAAATATCATTTCGGACCTACTGCAAATGTTGAAAGTCAAAAAAATAAATTTATAATTGACTTTAAAAATAAAATAACTGGTATTAAAAAAATTAGAATATTAATAGAAGTATGAGATACAAAAAATTATATTTGAGATAGTACAAGTGTAAATACATCAATTGGTATAAATGAAATAATGATGTTCGAAGGATCTATTGATTTAGATTATGTTGACAAGGCAGAAAGCAAAATAAAAGATTTAAAAAACTTAAAAAATCAAGAATTTTATACTTCTGATTCTGTAGCGAGTGTATCAGGTAATCTTAATTGATTAAGATCTAAACACCAATCTGCATTCAATAATGAAGTTTCTAATCCGACTAATTTTATTAAAGTAGAAGAAAAAAAACCTAATTATCAAGGTGTTCTTAAATCTATAGATGATTCAATCAATCTTTTAAAAACCAATAAAGAGGCTTTAGATGAATTAATTGACGAAAGAAAAAAAGATTATGCCGCTACTGCTGGTGCTAATAATAAATTAGCAATAGATATTTTCAATAAAGCATTAGATGCTATTCATGCTAAATATGTAGATAAAGAAAAACTAACTAGAAATGAAGCTGAACCATTTTTCAGTGAAATTAAGAAATTAACAGCTGACAAACAAACACCAAAATTCTTTGTATTAAGTGCTTTAAGAGAATATAAAAAACAATTAGATGATACTGTTGAGGAAAAATCAAGACAAGATATTATGAAATGAGTCGATACTGAAATTAATTCAGTAACAAATGAAAAAAATGAAGGTTTTGATGAGAAAAAGAAAAAAACTTACATGGATCGTTTAGGTTTAATAGACAAAAGTAAAGTTACATACAAATCACATTTAGAAAAGGAATTAGAAACAATTCAAAACGAAAATAGAGACTTATACACAATTGAAGCAGAAAAACAATTTTTAGATGCATTTACAAAAATAAGAGAAAGAGTAAGTAAATTAACTTCTCTAAATAAAAATGATTATGAAAAAATTAAAAATGAATTAAATGAACTTAAAAAGAATACATTAGTAACAAAATCGCAAGACTTGTTAAATAAACTAAATCTTGCTAAATCTAAGGTTTCAATAACAGACTCAAAAGAAAGTGTTTTAATATACAGAAAAAATATTGATAAATTAATTGAAGAAGTAAACAACTACGGTGGTTCAATTGATAACAATAGACATGGTGAAATTTTAACAAGATTAGGTAAATTAAAAGAACATTTAATATCATATAAAGACCAACTAAAAAAAGCTCTTGATGAAGCTGAAAAAATAAGTTTAGAAGGAGTTGAAGGAACGTCTACAACAACTTTTAAAGAAGAATTAAAAGACTTAAAAAAACAACTAGAAACTTACACTGTTATCGATGAAAAAACATACAATGCATTTAACAAAACTCTAACTAACGCAAAAGGTAATGTTGTATTTAATAAAGACATTATTTTAAAACACTTAGATTTAAAAATTAATGAAGAATTATATACAAAGTCAAGTGTTGATATATTTAAAAATAAAGCAACTGCTTTAAAAGATGAAGTAAACAAAAAAACAACTTTAAATTTAAATGAATATGACTTGTATAAAGTTAAATATGAAAATATTAAAGAAGAAAATTTAGTAACATATAGAAAATATTTACAAGATTTAATAAAAACAAAAGCTCCAGCATCATTTGAATATTTAACAGCTGAGTCAAAAACTCAATTTGTAAGCAAATTTACTGAAATAGTTGCTGCAATTAACAAACCAGAAACTATATTTACTGCATCAAATTATAAAGCTGAAGAAGCAAAAATCAATAATCTTCCAAAACTACAATCAAATGCAGAAAAGTTAAAAGAAGTTATTGCTAACTACAAATCTAAATTCACTGGTAAATCATCTATTTATGTAGGTAAATCAATTGAAGATTTCAACAGAGTTCTTGATCAACAAAATAAAGCTTTAGACAAAGCTCAATTAACAATAGAAAAATATGATGAAGCAGAAAGATTATTAAAAGAACAAAGCGAAAAACTTCAAACTTATAATGCATTATTTAAAGATGAAGTTTCAAGACTAAGAACTTTAAATAAATCAACATACTATACATCAGATTCATTTGATTTATTTGTCGAAGGTGTAAATAGATTAAATGATAGAATTGCAAACGATCAATTAACAAATGAAACATATGTAAGAAATACAGACAAAATTAATGATTTAGCATTAAATACACTTGTTACACATGACGAAGTATTAAGAAGCTTATATAATGAAATTAATGATAGACATGCACCAACATTCTATTCAAAATCAACATATGATACATTTAAACAAGAAATGGAACAATTTAGAGAAGAAAACTTCCCCGAAGGCGAAGAAAATAAAAACTTTACAAGTTCACAATTTAGAGCTAAAAAAGCCCAACTAGAAGCATTTGATATTAATTTATTAGATTCTAGATTACCATGAAAACCATGAGTATTAATTGGAGCAGCAATTGCTGATTCAATCGCTATTTTAGTAATAGTAGCATTATTGATTGTTAAATTTCTTAAAAAATCATAATTAAATTTATTACTTCATTCAAAAACACAATCTATTAGGTTGTGTTTTTTTCACTATGCTTAAGCTGAATAAGGAAAAATAAAAATACAATCACGTATTTGATTGTATTTTATAAACCATTTCTTTTGTTAACAGCTATTATATAATTAACTAGTCCATAACCAGGAAAGTCCATTGCAACTACTCCAAGTTTTTTATAATTAATATTTTCCATTAAATGTCTAAATGTAAATTCATTAATCTCTTTAGAATAGTGTCAGATTGCTCTAAAGAATGAAGCAGCAACATTTAAATAATTGACATATGTTTTTTGACCATGATTGTTAAATTGTTCGCTTGCTCTTTTAAAATGGTCAACAATATAATTCTTTTTATCTACAACACTAGCCTCATAATAATCTTGTAGTGTGTCAGGGTAAGTATAATCTCCTTTTCAATTTATTCCATAAGGTAAACGTCCTACTATTCTATGATGCATATGATTTAAAATTACTATTTTACCGCGTACATCGCCAACATTAATATCTCTTGAATCTTTATGATTAACATATAAGTATTTACGATATTTATCTTTGTTTAAAACGTCTAATAAATCTCTTCTTCATTGTCCTTCATCATCACCTATGCTTTCATTTTCATCTTTAATCTTCATTAAAATAAATTCAGTTGGATTTTTTTCTAGGAATTTAATATATTCATTTAATGAATCTTCAAGAGATGTATTTGATCTAACAATTCCATGATAAATTCAATTTTGACGGTTTAATCTAACATCAAACCATCTTATACCAAGTTTTAATTGTTGATCTCAATTCATTGATTGAGTTTTAGAATAAGCACTTAAGGCTACATTCCCATACATTCCAGCATCATGAGTTCCTGGAATACTTAAATCATGAATTGAGCTACTATTTTTTAATGAAGCCATTCAATTTGAATTATCAACTTCTGTATATTCTCTATCTCATCAGGCTGGTGCAATATTATTGTTAATTTCATTATTTAAACCAGAACCACGTTTAATTGCTTGAACAAACTTTTGTATATTTAAATCACTTTTAAAGTTATCTAAAGAATCTCGCCCTTGATTTAATATTTCTAGATATCTAATAATTCCACCAGCTTTAGATATTTCTAAAATTTTTACTTTAAATAAAAGTGAATCATAGATAGGGTCATATATTTTTTTCAATTTATCATAAATTGTATCTATAAAACGTCTTTCTAATTCGTTTGCTAACTTAAAGTTATTTAAAAGAGTTTCTACATTATTTTGATTAGTATTTTTTAAGGTGTTTATATTAGAACTTAAATCCTTTAAAGTATCTTTTAGTTTATATTCATCATTTCTTAATTCAGATAAATTTTTATTCAATTCTTCAAGTTTTTTAAGAGCTTGATTAATTCTTTCCCTCAATCTATCTTCTAACATTTTTACTTTTAAGCTTACAGAACTTGTTTTAACACTATTTTCAGCTTTTAAAATATGATCTCATATTCCTTTTGTTAAGGAGTTTCTTAGTCATCTAGCTTCTGATTCAAAACTATTTATTTTAGAATATCAATCATTATTATTTCGATCCTTAAATTTATTGTAAAGATTCATTAATTCACTTGCTCTATTATTGATTGTTTGACTTTTTTCATTTCATAATGCAACATTTTCTTTAGCTATTTTAATATCTTCTAATACTAATTTTCACTGCTCTTGAGCAATTTTTTCATTAATATCTCTTAAAAAATCATCGTCATCTAGTCGATCAAAGTTTGCAAAACGATTTTTATCATACTCTTTATAAATGTTTAGTCTTGCATAATCATCTTTTAAAAGTTGAACTTGATTTCTATATGAATTTATATTTTCAAAAATTCAATCTTTTACTCTTTCTTTTTCATTTGATAAATACTCTTTTGAAAGCTCTGCAGCTTTTTTAATTGTATCTTGGTTATATTCGTTAATTTTATTTTCAAGATTTACTAACGAGTCTAAATCATTATATAAATCTGGATTTATTTTATCTATTTGGGCTTTAAATTCTTTTAAGCCTTGCTCATAGTTGTTTTTGATATCTTTTAATTCTTTATTTATTAACAATTTAACATAATCACTTGCACTTTTATAAGCACTTAAGAGTGATTGATATTGATTTTTAATTTTTTCTCTAAATTCCTTAAGTAATTCGTCATATTTTTCAATAGTTTTTTTAGCTTCTTCAGCAGCTTTTGCTACATTAATTTGGTCATCGTTAATTAATTCTTTTTTAGAAATATTTACGAAACTATCAATATTGCTTTCATGTTTTGCAAGTTCTTTTACATTTTTAAATTTTTCTGCATATTCTGTTAATAGATCTAATTTATCTAAGTATTTAGAAACATCTTCAGACTTTTCAGAATTTTTTAAGTTTAACAACTTTTCAGTTTCAAAGTACTTGTTAAATAACGCATCTTTTGCTTTTTGAATATCTTCAATTTCTAAAGCAAACGAATTAACTGAAGTGTTAATTTTCTCTTCTAATTCTTCTTTAATTTTTTCATATTTAGAATCAGTTATTGAAAGAGCTAGTTCTCTTGCCTTATCAACTAAATTATACAAATCAAGAGTTAATGAACTTTTTAAAACATCACGATATTTATACGAGATTCTTTAAGAGTTTTATCGACTTCAATAGTTCCTTTTTTATACGCTTCAAATAAAAGTGATGGATCAGTCTGATTTTTAAGTGCTTCAATTTTTTTATTATTTTCACGAATATTGTCAATAATATTATTTTTAATTAAATTATATGAAACATCAGCATTTAATGTGTTTTCAATAAACTCATTAGCTGCTATAACGCTTGAATTATAATCAAGTCTAACATTAGAAACTGCTTCTTCAATTCTTTTTGTGTCAACAACTTCTCTTCTGAATCCGCTTAAAACTTTTGCATCTTTTTTCTCTAGAGAATTATGAACAACTTTAAAATAAACTTCTACTTCTCCTAATTCATCATTAGGAATGATTGATAAAGTTTCAACATAGTAGCCTCTTTGTATGTTTTCATACTCTATTTCATCTTCTTTAACTTCTGATGCTAAAACACGATTAGCATCATTAACTGAATTAAAAAAAGGATTTATCCCATAAAAAGTTCTAACAAAATTTAATTCTTCAGTTTGAGCTCCATATTCAGTGCGGTATGAAGCACAAGAAGTAGAAAAAAATGCACTTGTTCCTAATACTAATGATGTTGTTAATAAAATTTTAATTTTCTTTTTTGCCATTTATATATTCCTTAAATTAATTTTCTTTATTATAAATTTTCAAATAGAAATTTTTATAATTTCTCAAAAAATGTAAAAATTTCCATATTGCATGTAAAAACGAATATATTTTCTTATAATTTTATAAAAATATTTTCAAGATTAATGAAAAAACATTAAAAACCATTAAATTCAAAAGATAAAAAATAAATTCTAATTGTTCATAATTAGAATTTATTAATGTTTATTTAAAGTTTCCTGCTCGTTTATTTATTTCAATAGCCATATTAGCTAAACCAAAACCAGGAAAGTCCATTACTATTACACCAATTTTACGATAATCAGAGTAAGTTAATAAGTGTTTAAATATTTCTTGGTTTATTTCTCTAGCATAATTATGAAGAGCTTTTCCAAATGGAGGAGTACTTGCTACATTAAAGTAGTTAACAAAGCTTTTTTCGTTTTTATTATATAAATTTGAATTAGCTTTATCAAGCATCTTTTTAATTTGTCTTATCTTATCTCTTACAGAAGCTTGATAATCATCTTGAATGTTATCATGGAATTTATACTCAGAGTGTCAGTTTAATCCATAACCTAAATGATTTATTATTTTATGATGCATGTGGTTTAAAATAACAATTTTTCCACGCACATCACCTACATTTATATCGTTACTATTTTTGTTATTAACATATAAATATTTTTGGTACTGAGGACGTTTTAAAATTTCTAAAATATCTCTTCCTCAAGCAGATTCATTATCTCCAATTCTTTCATTTTCATCTTTTATCTTCATAAAAATAAATTCACTTGGGTTAGATTCTAAAAATTTTATATATCTATTTATTGAGTCCTCTAGAGATGTATTTGACGCTATTATTCCATGATAAATTCAATTTTTTCTATTAATACGAACATCAAATCATCTAATTCCCATTTTAAGTTGGTTTTCTCAGTTGTGTGCTTGAGTACGTCCTCATGAAGAACCAACAAAATCATCATACATCCCTGAATCATGAGTTCCTGGTAAACTTAAATCATGAATAGAAACAGAATCTTTTAAACGAGACATTCATTTAGAATTATTAATTCCTACACTATTTCCATAATTATATGCTGGTGAAATATTTCTATTAACTTCACTATTTAATGATCTTACTTCATTTATAACTTTAACAGCAGCACTAATATCTAACGAATTTCTAAAGTTATTCATTGTATTATCAACACTTCGTATAATGTTTTGGTATCTATCTGTCCCACCTGCTTGAGAGTTAACTAAAACAGTTACTTTAAATTTTGTTTCTTCTGCAATTCCATTGTATGCATTAGTTATAGCATCAGAAATTTGTTTTGTAAATTTGTCATAATCGCCTTGTAAATAGTTGATTGATTGCAATGATTCTTGTACATTATTTCTGTTTTGACCATTATGTCAACTGATTGCTTTTCTAATTTCATTTGAAATATTTGGTAATCTAAACATTTCTTCACTTTGAGAATCAAGTCTGTTTTTTAAATCAGAAAGTTTGTTGATATACTCTCTAACTTTAACGTTTAGAGTATCACGCATTGAATTTTCTTTCTTTTCAATATTATTACGCTTTACAAAGTCAAAATTTCTTAATATTTCATTATAATCAGCACCAGAAGCTTTACTTCTTATTAATTTTGCTTCACGTGTTAAATCATTGAATTTATTTAAGTTATTATTTGGATCAGTAGACATTAACTTTTTATTTAGTTCCTCGAGTTTATCAGCGTAAGAATTCAATAAATCAATTTTTTCTTTTCAATTTGTAATATTTGTTTTTGCTGTTTTAATATCTTCTAAAACTTTATTTCAATAATTTTGTGCATCTTGTGAAGTCATTTTGTCAAATTCAACTTTGTTTGCGAGTAATTCGTAATTTTCAAAACGATTTGTATCATATGAATTAATGATTTTTAAAGTGATGTATTCTGATTTTAAGTTTGTAACTAAATCTTTATTATCTTTAACGTTTTGAGCAACTCATTCTTTTAATTTTTCATCAGCTATTGCTTTGTTTGCTGCACTTATTTCTGCAACTTTTTCGCTAGCTAATTTATAATCAGTTTCCATTGCTGTTATTGTTTGATTAATTTCTGACAAAACATGAAGATTATTTGGATCGATGGATTTAATTTTTTCATTTATTTTTAACATTTTAGAAAGTAATAGCGATTTAGTTCCATTATAAAGTGAATCATCTAAAGCATTAGCATATGAAGTAACTTGTTTATATTTTTCCAACATAGCTAAATGTTGATTTGCTATATTTTGTTTGTGATTTTTTAATTTTAAGCTTATTTCATCATTTTTAGATTTAATATTTGCGTATAAAATTTCTAGAGCATCATTGCTCTCATCAAAGAGATTCTTTTTGTATTTATTAGCAGCTATTTTTAAATTTTCAGCATCAGCATTTAATTCTTTTATGTCTTTAATAAAATTAATGTTTTCTTCTAATTTATTAATTTCACTAAGTATTTTTTTAATATTGATAGTGTTTTTATCATCAATATTTTTTATTTTTTTGATTGTGTCAAAGTACTTTTCAAATAATTCTTGTTTTGCTATTACTATTTTTTCATAAGGTTGATTATAAGCTGCTGAAGCTTTATCAATAGCATTATTTAATTCTTTTTTAGCATCAATATATTTAGCTTCTGTTATGCTTGTTGCTAATTCATTCGATTTTTCAACAAAGAAAAATAAGTCTAAAGTTGTATTATCTTTTATGATTTTTTCATATTCTTTTTTAGCACTTTCATAGTATTCAATTAATAATTTCTTTTTATCTTCATACTCTTTAGCTAAATTTATAGGATCATTTAAAATTTTGGCATTCTCGATATTTTTTTGTTGAGCCTCAATTTTTTTAATCATTTCATTTTTTAAATTAATAAATGAATAATCTTCACTTAATCTGGTATTGATAAATTCATTTAAGGTATTTAGTGCGGTTTCATAATCGTTAGCTTCAAACTTATTTGCTACTTCAAAATTATTATTATTGTTAATTGCTTTTTTAAATCCTACAAGAGTAACAGTATCACTTTTTGATAGGTTTTTTCAAGAAACTGAATAAGTTACATTAATACTTCCTTCTGAATTATTTGCTTTTATATTGTCAATTGAGGGTTTGTAATCACCATTAATGTTTACTAATTCTAAATCAATATCAGTAACCTCTGAGGCATTGTGCTCTTTTTTGTCAAAATCACTTCTTAAAACAACATTTATTTTGTAAAAATTTGCATAAAAATTTGCCTCTTCAGAACGAGTTGCTACATCATTTTTAAGATAAGAACATGAAGAAAATAGCAATGGAGTAGCCACTAATGATAAAGTTGAAAACGTTAAAATAATTTTCTTTTTCATTTTTAAACCTCTACTTTTGCACTGAAGTATCGTTACATCAACCAAGTGCATCGGTTATGTCCCGAACATCCCCTATCAACGTTACTAAATCGTGTTCTTTTAAAACAACATCTCCAGTAGCTCTCATTGATGTTGAACCACGTTTAATTAAAACAACAGAAATCCCGCGATCATTAAAACTTAAATTTTTAAGTGGTATTCCAATAATTTTTGGATTTCTAATAATTGTAGTTCCTAGAACAAATCCTCCATCTAATTCTTGCAAGTTATTTGAGTATTTTATGAAATTGTCATTAGCGGCAATAAGCGCAGTACGAATTCCGCTTTCTTGTTCTGGACGAATAATAACATGCACTCCAATTTGTTTTAAAACACGAGCATGTCTTTTACTTGTAGCACGAGCAATAATATTTTTAATTTTTAATTCTAAAAGTGCTGCAACAATTTCAATGTTATCAGCAACAGCTACTACAACTGTTTCAAATTGGTCAATTTCAAGAGATTTTAAAACACGCATATCAGCAGCATCAGCTATAACTATTCTTTGAACCTCATCTGAAAAAACTTGAGCACTTTTTTCCTCTTTGTCAAGGATAAAAACACTTTTGTCCATTTTTAAAAGTTGACTAATAATAGCTGAACCAAAACGTCCTGTTCCAATAACGCAAATATCATCTTTGTGTTTAATTTTCATAACTACTCCTTAAATACCTATCAATATATGTATATTCTACAATAAATATTTAAAATATCTCATGCAAAATAAACTTAAAAAAATGCAAAATAAATTGCATCTTTTATTTATTTTATGATTGGAAAATCATTTTGTATAAGAGCGTAAAGTTCTTGTGCAGAATTTACGAATCCAGCTTGCACAACGGCAATTATGGAACTTTCTAAAAATGGTGTTTTTGCTAAAACTACTCTTTGCTTTTGTTCATCATCTAGCTCAAAATCTAAAGCCATTTCACTATTCATAATTGAACTTCCTAGGTCAGCAAGTATTAATAATTGATCATTATTTTCAATCATGTCTTTTATTTTTTGAGCTACAACGTCTCCATCACTTCCAATTTTTCCCTCTTTAGTTCCGCCTAGAAAATCAAATTTAAAGTCCGCACTTTTCATCTCACTTGCTAGTTCAAAAACACCTTTTGCTAAATTATAAGAGTGAGAAATAATTAAAATATTAACCATTAACTACCGCATTTAATACTTCAAGAATCAAGCAAATCGTTGTGCTTCCAGCGTCATTTACACCAATACTGCGTTCACCTAGATAAGATGCGCGACCACTTCTTGCAGCAATGCCTTTTGTATATTCATTTTCTTTTAGCGCTGCTTCATAGGCAACTTTGGCAAATTCAGAAAGTGAAGACACTTGCTTTGTTGCTAATTCTGCTGCATATAAAATGTCATACATTGTTTTATTTCTATATTCTGTTTTTCCACGAGTTTTAAGATTTTCATTAGCAAAACTAAATGCTTCTAAAAATGTTTTAACATTAAGTTCTTGATCTTTAAGTTTTTTAGAAAAAGCCATTAATCACGTACCAAGCAATGGCCCTGAAGCGCCCCCAACATTTGAAATTAAAAGCATAGCAGTTTTTCCTATTTTTTGGTCTAAAGTTAAACCAGCAAATGAATCTAGTGCTTCAACAGTTTTATTTAATGCTCTTGAAACGTTTGTACCATGGTCTCCATCACCAATTTTAGAATCTAAATCACATAAATAATCTTTGTTTTCTTCAATTTTTTTAGCAATATTTTTTACTAATAATTCGTATGTCATTATTACTTAACCACCTTGAATGCAGGCGTATTAGCTTTATCTTTTAATAATTTTTCTAGTTGTTCATCAACTAATAACATTGTTAAACTAAATCCTGGCATATCAATACTTGTCATAAAGTTTCCTACTTGGAAATCAACAATTTCTAGACCTGCTTTTTTAGCTAATTGATCAAACTTTCTTGCAATAATATATTGTTCCATTAAAGGTGTAGCCCCTAATCCGTTTACCATAAGTGCAACTTTTTGTCCTTTAGCTGGTTTGTGGTGTTTTACTAAGAAATTAAATAATTGTTCAGTGTGTACATCTGCTGATTTTAATTCTTCTCTGTGTGTACCTTTTTCACCATGAATTCCTAATCCGATTTCTACTTCTGTAGAGCTAATTTCAAATGATTTTTTACCATTTGCTGGAATTGTACAAGCATCCAATGACATTCCATAACTTGCCATATTATCAATAACTTTTTGAGCAACAGTTTTAACTTCTGATAATGAAGCACCTTGTTCTGCTAATGCACCGGCAATTTTATGAACATAAATTGTTCCAGCAATACCTCTTTTTCCAATAGTATATTCGCTATTTTCTAAAGCAATATCATCATTAACTACAACATAGTCAACTTCTAGTCCTTCCATTTCAGCCATATCTTTAGCCATTTCAAAATTAAGCACATCACCAGTATAATTTTTAATTACTAAAAGTGTACCTTTTTTTGAATTAACAGCTTTAATAGCTTCAAATACCATATCAGGTGTTGGACTTGTAAAAACTTCTCCAGCTACAGCGGCATCTAGCATACCATAACCTACAAATCCTCCGTGTGCAGGTTCATGACCACTTCCTCCACCACTAATTAAAGCAACTTTTTGCTTTGAATTATCAGCTCTTAAAATAATGTTATGTGTAGGGTGTTTTTTTACCAAATCACCGTGTGCATAGGCAATTCCTTGACACATTTCTTCAACAATATTTTCTACTTTATTTATTAATTTTTTCATAATTTCCTCCATTGTGTAGACTATAAATAATTATAAAGAACTTATTTTTAAAGTGTTTTATTTCCACATTTTCCATATATGTGGAAATTATGAAATATATTAATAACTTATTAATACGCGTATAAAATATTTAAAATTAAATAATAGTTTATAATATAAAAACAAGAGGTGATAATGAACAGAAAACAGAAACAAATAACGATTATTACTAGTGCAATTTTGCTTTCAATTTTGCTAGTTTCTTTTGTTTTGATGATTAATTTTAATCAAAACGACTTATATTGAAAAATTTATGGAACGCTAACAATACTCTTTTTTGGAGTTATGGCGCTATTAGTTTTTTATTTAATCCTAAATAAATTTATAAACAGAAAAGATTTAGTTAAAAAATCCTTTAATAGTTATTCACAAGCAGTTATTTCAAACAACAATATTGGGATTATTATTTATGATAATTATGAAAAAATAATTTGAGCAAGTGAATTTATAAAAACTAAATTTAATCCAAATTGTATTGGAATAAATATTAGAAACTTTTTTAAAAATTATTCAGCTAATTTAGATCAAATTAACAGAAATACCTCATTTCAAATGGAATATAAAAATTGTTTTTATGAAGTACAAATTTGACCTATTAAAAATACTATTTCGATTCGTGACATTACAGTCGAAGTAATTATTAAAAAGGAATCTCAAGATCAACAAATAGTTATTGGTGAAGTTGAAATAGATAATTTCCAACTTTATCAATCAATTTTATCCGAAGAACAATTATTCAACATTAATAAATCAGTGATTAATGCAATTGAAAAAATAATTAAACAGGATGATAATAACTTAATTTACCGTCAATACACAAATGGTAAATTTATAATTATTACCAACCAAAAAACTATTGATTTGCTTCAAGAAAAAGAATTTCGAGATTTAGTCGATATTGATAGCGATGTTTCATTAAGTCAAGGAAATAAAGTTACTTTATCCGTAGGTTTTGCTACTGGTTGGTCTAATTTAGAAGTAAAAATAGAACAAGCCAAAAAAGCTTTATTGCAAGCTCAAAACCGTGGTGGAGATCAAGTTGCAATTTTTTCAAACTCGGCAAATCCTGTTTATTATGGTTCAACAAGTTTAATTTTAGCTGACAATAATAGAACCACAATTAAACTAATCGGTAATAAATTATTAAACAAAATCAAAAGTCCAGATATTGATAACATAATTATTTACGGGCATGCTGTAGCGGATTTAGATGCTGTTGGAGCTGCTTGAGCTATTTACGATTTAGCTAAAAAATTCAACAAACATGCTTTTATTGGTATCAATACTTTTGATTTAACTTCAAAAAGAGTATTTAGCACTCAAGAAATAAATATCAAATTAAATGCCGCTCCATTTATTGATCCGGCACGTGCCGCTAAAATAACAACACCTAAAACGCTAGTTATTTTAGTAGATAATTCTGATATCAAACGTACAGATAATAAAGAAGCAATTTTAAACACAAAAAGTGAAAACATATTTATTTTTGATCACCACCGTGTCGGTTCAAGCATTGATTATTGTCCTCGTGAAAACCGTTATATTGATCCTAATGCTTCAAGTGCTTGTGAAATAGTTACTGAATTAATAACTTTTATTGATCAATATGGTCAAATAGACAAAAAAACCGCACAACTTTTACTAAATGGTATATATTTAGACACAAGTCAATTTACCAAATCAGTTACACCAAGGGCTTTTTCAGCCGCTAGTTGATTACAATCAAAAGGTGCATCTGGAAGCATAAGTAATGAATTGCTTAAAAAAGATGAAGCAACCATGAAAAAAATTGAATCACTATTAGAAAATACTATCGAAATAAAAGAAGGATTCTATTTAGCTTACAAAGATGAACAAGCTGATAATGATGTTATTTCTATGGCAGCTAATGAAATTTTAAATATTAGTGATAGAAAAGCAAGTTTTGTAATCGCAAAACTACCAAACTCAAATACATATAAACTAAGTGCTCGTGGAGTAGATACAAATGTTCAAATAATTTGTGAAGCAGTTGGAGGTGGAGGTCACTTTGGTACTGCTGCTGCTGTAAGTAACGAAAAGCTTGAAGTTTTTGTTGATAACATTAAACAAGCAATAGTTGGAAATAAGGAAGAACATGAAAATAATATTAATAAAAGACTGTAAAGAAGGAAAAGCAAATACAATTATTGAAGTTAGTGACGGATTTGCTAAAAACTTTATGATTCCAAAAGGTTTTGCTTTGCCTTATAATCAAGGAACTGTTAAAACTTTAGAAAAAAAACTAGACCAATTAAGTGCTCTAGAACATGAAAAAAGAACTCAAGCTCTTAAAGATAAAGATAAACTTGAAAAAGTAAATTTATCATATACGCTTGAAGCAAATATTGATGCAAATCAAAACTTAAACGTTCATGGTTCAGTTTCAACAAAAATTGTTGAAAAAGATTTAGTTAAACTAGGATTTAAACTTGAAAAACACTCACTTGAAAAAATACATTTTGTTAGTGAAGGCACACATGAAATTCAAGTTAAAGTTTACAAAGATATAGTTGCTAAACTATTTGTTAAAATTACTATTAAACAAGTCAAATAGGTAAATATGGAAAAGACAAATAATAATTTTGCACCAACTATTCACCAAAATCAAAATATTGAATCATCAGTATTAGGATTAGCACTAAGCAATCATGAAATACAACAAGAAATGGTTACTTATATTTCAGAGCAAGAATTTTATACCAACGAAAATCGGGAATTATTTAAGATAATTTCTATTTTAGTTACGAAATTAGGTGCTGTAAACATAGATGAAATTGCAGGTTATTTACACCAAAACACAAATGATTTTTACTATTTAAATAATGAAATGATAAACTCGTTTCTAAATAAAGTAATTCTAAGTGCTGGTTATGCAAAAAACCGTATCAATTACTACAGAGAACTTACTAATTTGAGTAGTTTAAGATTGATTGAATCTAAGCTAAAACAATTTGAGCATTATTTAAAAGAAAACAAAAAACTTGATTCAGGCGATGTTATTAGGAAGTTAGAAGTAGATTTAACACACGTAAATAACAAACGTGAAATAAAAGAATATGAAGATTCTCGAAAAGTTTCAAATGAATATTTTACAGACTTACTAAATCGTTCACAACTACATGATTCACAACTAGCTGGTATCGCTTCAGGATTCCCTGTTTTAGACAATTTAACTCAAGGTTTTAAGGGTGGTGAATTAATCATTTTAGCAGCCCGTCCAGCAATGGGAAAAACTGCATTTGCCTTGAACATAGCCACATATGCCGCAGCAAATAATAAAAATGTCGCTTTTGTCAGTCTTGAAATGTCATCGGTTCAATTAATGGGAAGAATTTATTCATGTATTTCAGGAATTCCTGGAGAAAAATTCAAAAAAGCCTCGTTATTAAATGAACTTGATTGAGAAAATGTAAAAAATACAAAATACCAAGTTGATGAATTAAAACTATTTTTAGATGATTCAACCACTTCCCATCTTGATGAAATAACATGAAAAGTGGGAAGACTTCATCAACAAAACAAACTTGATATGTTAGTTATAGATTATTTACAATTAATCACATCACCCGGTATTAAAGGTGAAAACAGACAAAATGAAGTCTCAAAAATTTCTAGAACTCTAAAACAATTAGCTCGTGAATTTAATATTCCTGTTGTTGCTTTATCACAACTTAGTCGTGGTGTGGAACAACGTGAAGATAAAAGACCTTTAATGTCAGATTTGCGTGAGAGTGGTTCTATTGAACAAGATGCGGATATGGTCTTATTCTTATACCGTGATGAATATTACAAAAAAATGAAAAAAGGTTCATCAACACTTTCTTCTGATAGAGAACCTGGCAGCGAAATTTGTGAACTTATAATTTCAAAACATAGAAATGGTCCAACCGGAAAAATCAACTTAGGAATTAACTTAAGTGCCTCGAAATTTATCCACATTGATCAAGATAAAGTTTATGAACATGATAATTAGAAGCCTGTGCTTCTTTTTTTGATATAATATAAAAAAATTTAAGGAGACTAAATGGATTATGATTCCCGAATAGCTTTTACTTATTTAGCTATACAACAATCAAATAAAGAAAATATTGGAGGTGAAGATGGAACTTTATCTTAAAATAATTTTTCTTGTAATTTTATTCATACTCTTTGTTTTAAGTAGTATTTTTAGCGGTTGTGAAACAGCATATACATCAATTTCACCTGCAAAAGTCCAACAAATGATTAATAATAAAGAAAGCGGTCATAAAATAATTAGCCGTCATATCAAAAAATATAATCAAACTTTAAGCACTATTCTAATTGCTAACAACATAGTTAATATTTCAGCTAGTGCTTTAACATCATTTTTACTAAGTTTAATTATTACAAATCATGGAACAGTTGCAATTGTTGCTACTGTTGTTGTTACACCTATTATTGTTATTTTTGGAGAAATACTACCTAAAATTTTTGCAAAACAAAAACCTATATTATTTTTAAAAATCTTTGGATATATTATAGAAATATTTTATTGATTATTTTTTGTATTTACCTATCCACTAAACAAATTAAGTAAAAAAGTTTACGTTACAAATTCTGAAAATGAAATCAAAACCATGTTATCTATGGCTAAAGAAGAAGGTGTTTTAGAAACACATGAAAGCATCTTGGCACAAAAAGCACTTGATTTAGATTCATCAAAAATCTCACAACATTATATAAGACTTAAAGATGTTGATTCAATTCCATTTAGGTCTAGCATTAAAAAAGCAAATGCAATGTTTAAGGAAACTAATTATTCAAGAATTCCTGTAGAACAAAATGGAAACTTGGTTGGAATCATCATGCTTAAAGATATATTTCATTTAAATTCAGGAAATATTGCTTCTTACATTAAACGAGTGCCGCAAATTTCTGCTAATTCTTTACTTTCAATTGGTTTAGAAAAATTAAGAACCTCTCGTTCGCAAATGGCTTTTGTTACCGAAAACAACACTTCCGACAAAATTATTGGAATAATAACAATTGAAGACATTATTGAAGAACTAGTTGGTGAAATATATGATGAATATGATACCGATGAGGAAATTTATGAAATTTCACTACAAAAAGCACAAGCAAAATCGAATGTAGCTGTAAAAAGTGTTTTTAAACAACTAGAAATAAATACATCCCAAATGGATGATGAAAATTTAGATTTATCACTTCGTGAATGATTATTAAAAGAACTTCATGTTGCAAAGCTAAGAAAAAATTCATCATTTACATTTAATGATGCAGTTAAATTTAAAGTTTTAAGTAGTTCAAATAAAATAACTGAACACGAACTTATAGAAATCAACATTTTATAATCATGTTGATTTTTATTTACCAAAAAATAAATTTATAATAAGTTAAAAGTTATAATTAAACAAAGGAATTTATGAGAAAAAACAAATTATTTAAACACATTTTATTTACACCAACTATTTTATTAAGTCCACTTTTTTTAAGTGCTTGTGCTATAAAAAATCCATTTACTAAAAAAGTGGAACAACCAGTTGAAACAACAAATAATAAAACAGAAGTAGAAAAAACAACTTCTACAAAACCTACTACTACAAACAACATAAACGAAAATAAAAATACAAACATAAGCGAAAATACTATCAATAAAAATTCTTTAAATAAAGAAATTTTAGTAGGGCATTGAAACGTATTAAATTATGGTTCTAGCAGAACTACTTCTCAAAGTAGTAAAGTTTATGCTTTATCTTCAATTATTCAAAATAGCAATTTTGATTTAATAGGTTTAACCGAAATTAACTATAACCAAGCCGATAAAGTACAATTAATTATTGATGAATTAAATAAAACTAATCCTGAAATTAAATGAAATTATGTTTTTCAACCTGTTTCAGAAGCTGATTTAAGTAATTCTTCAACCAACACTAAAGAACAAGTTGCAATAGTTTATAAAGAAACTGTCTTCCAGCCCAATGCGTTCAGCAACAATAAAAAAGGTGATTCGTTTGCTGGTGAATTTAAAGGAATAAATACACAAAATGCACTAATGTATCGTAGACCGCTATACGGACATAATTTTAAGTTAGTAAATACTGATAAAACTTTTACATTCATTTTTGGACATTTTGATAGCCCTGGCGTTGGTTCAAAAGAAAAATCACTTTCTTCAAGAAATTTTAACTACGATGGACTAGATTATTCTGTTAAAAATTCAATGGGAGAACAAGAAGCCCTTGAAGCTATGGAATTACATGATGCTATGGCTTATTTTGACGGAATAGATGGTAATTCAACAATTCTATTTGGTGGAGATACAAATATTAAATATGAAAACAATGATTTATTTAAAAAGTCTGAACAAGCTGGTTATAAACTTCTTTATAATGATTCAAAACTAACTGGTTCTGATAAATATGCAACTAGTTTAAGAAGTCCTAGAAGTGCAGATTTTGTTGAAAATGATGGTTATGCTGAACCTTATGACAAAATTTTATTCAAGGAAGCTGAAGGTGTTGATGTTGTTAGTGAAAAAGAAAATCCAGAACTAATGTTTAAAATAGATTTAATTAATGCCTTTAATAAAAACTATTTAAATAAAGAAAAATATCAAGAATTACTAAAAAACGAAAACAAAAATCTCAATACAAATGTGAAACTTATTAGAAGTATTTCCGATCATGTGCCTGTTTTTGCAAAAATTATTATAAAATAATAATTACATAGATAATGACTAATCTATAGTCATTTTTTATACCAAGGAGTACTATGAGAAGAATAATTAATATTAACAATGACTGATATTTTAGTAAAAAAGCAAAAGAAGTACCAAGCACTAAACCAAGTACTTGACACTCAATTAATGTCCCACACACATGAAATGTTTATGATGGCGCTGATGGAGGTAGTGATTATTATCGTGGTAAATGTTTTTATTTTAAAAAACTTGTTATTCCATATTTTCACTTTATTGAAGAAGATGTATTTTTAGAATTTAATGGTGTAAATTCAAATTGCAAAATTTATTTAGACGGTAACTTAATCGGGCAGCACTCTGGAGGATATTCAACTTTTAGAATAAAATTAGACACAAGCAAATTAAAAAAACTAGGTAATAATTTAGTTTTAGAAGTTGATAACATTCAAGATAATAATATTTATCCGCTTGATACTGATTACACACAATATGGCGGGATTTATCGCGACGTAAATATAATAATTGTTAACAAAAGTCATATTGATTTAGAGCATTATAGTTCAAACGGAGTTTATGTTGATTATACTTTGTATGATGATTATGCAATAATTAAAGCAAAAGTTTATACAAAAAACGCACTTGAAAAAAACTTAAGCGTTGAAATTTCTAAAAAAAGCGACAAGGTTATAGCATACGCTTCAACAATAATTAAAGATAGTTATGAAGAATTAGAATTGATTGTAAAAGACCCTATTTTATGAGATGGAACAATTAACCCATATTTATATAAAGCTACTTTTAGTATCGAATCTAAAAACTTAATTATTGATGAAATAAGTGTAAATTTTGGTTTTAGAACATACAAATTAATTGACCAAAACACCTTTATGTTAAATGAAAAAGAATATTCATTGCGTGGTGTATCAAAACATCAAGATCGATTTGGTAAAGGTAGCGCTGTAAGTGATTTAGATCAAAAACAAGATTTAGATTTAATTTATGAAATGGGTGCTAATGCTATTCGTTTATCTCACTATCAACACCCTAAATTCACATATCAGTATGCAGATGAAAAAGGATTAATATTATGATCTGAAATTCCTCTTATAAAATCATTTAACACAACACAAATAAGCCAAAAAAATCTTTTAAACCAATTAAGTGAATTAATTTTACAAAATTATAACCACCCATCAATTTTCTTTTGAGGATTAGCTAATGGATTAAATTGAACAGATAAAACAGGCGTAAGCGCATGTGAATTAATTACTAAACTTCATGAAAGAGCTAAACTTTTAGACCAAGATAGATTAACATTTATTTCACAAAAATGAAACACTCCGATTCAGTCTGAATTAAACAATATAACTGATTTAGTAGCTTATAATTTATATTTTGGTTCAAAAGAAGACAACTTAGTAGAATTTGAAAAATGATTTGTTGATTGAAAAAGCATTCACAACCAAAAACCTATTGCACTAGGAAAATATGGAACAAATTCAATAGTTCGTTATCACGCAAAAAATCCTAAAGTAGGTGATTATACTGAAGAATTTCAAGCATCATATCATGAATATATTTTAAGAAATTTATGTCAAAATCGTGGTATTTGAGCAACATTTGTTTGAAATATGTTTGATTTTGGAAACGATGCTCTTGAAGAAGGAAACACTCCTGGAACTGATAATAAAGGTCTTGTTACTTTTGATAGAAAAATTAAAAAAGACTCTTATTACTTATATAAAGCATTTTGATCATTTAAGAAATTTGTTTATATAGCATCAAGACGTAGAGCAATAAGAGAACAATCAGAAAACATGATTGTAAAAATTTATTCAAACTTAGAAGAAGTTAGTTTATTTATCGATGGTTCATTAATTGAAACAAAAAAGGCAAATAAAGTTTTTGAATTCAATGTTGGAAAACTTGAACTGGGAGTACATTTTATAGAAGCAAATGCATCAGCAATATCAGATATAGTAACTATTGAGGTTGTTAATGACAATTATCACCATTATAAAGAAAACAAAATTTTAAAATAACACCATGAGGTGTTATTTTTTCTTATTAATCTTTTTTGTAGGTTATTAAGTTAGGATTGTGTCTATAGCCACGACCCTCTTTTGCTTCTTTTTTACCATTTAAAACGGTAGCATCTGCACTGAATGAATTTGATAATTTAAACAAACTTTGTCCGACACCATAATAATCAACAGGTGTGTTATTTGCTTCAAAGTCTTCTATTTTTTTACGATCAAATCCGCTTGAAACTACTATTTTATATTCAGTTGCACCCGCATCATCAAGAGCTTTTCTTAATCTTTTAACTTGTTCTACATTAACACCATAATGCTTAACTTCATCATTATCAAACATATGATCAATCATATTTTTTGAAGTATCAAGTCTAATCCCTCAAACCTTATTTCCTAAATTTTCCCAAACTTTTAGCGATTCTTTTATAACGTCATTTGAATAATCAACTAAAGCAATTAATTTATTATTTGGAAAATGTTTTGAATAAGCTTGCATAGCTTTAACTATATCACCACCAAAACCTTGAATTAAAACATGTGGAACTGAACCAAATGTAATTTCATTTTCATTTGCTTTTTGAGCAGCTGTAGAAACCAATTTTACCCCACCTAGTTTAACAGCTTTACCATCAACTTTTTGATTTAAATAATGATCAGCTCTATCACCCATAAAAATAATCGGTTTTCCTTTTGCGGCTATAACACAATCATATGCGTTTGAAGCTATTGAGGTTGAACGAGCTAAAATTCCATCAATTACGCCTTCTCACTTTCCAAAATATTGATAATTTCCTACTAATTCTAAAACTATATCTAAATTATTAATTTTACTTCCTTCTGGTAAATATCTAATTGTGTATTTGCTTGTATCGGTTTCTTTTTTTAGTAATTCTAAAACTTCATCCATACCTGCTAAAATCGCATTATCTTTCCTTTGAAAGAATTGAAGAGTAATAATATTATTTTTACATTCTTCTTCTAAAATTTTGCTAGCTTTAAAAAAATAACTAGCGATGTATTTTTCTTTATTCATTTGAACTCCTATGAGTTCCACTAACTTGTATTTTCTATATTCAGACTTTACTGTCGGTATAGGAATTTCACCTATTCATGCTCTAAGAGTACGAAGACTTTACTTCCGGTTTAGATTTTCACTAAGTCATGAAACTACAAACAATGTTTGCTTTAGTATTATAATAAAAAAACAAAAATATCAAACTAATAACATAGTTATTAAGGGTATTTTTGATTTTTAAATAGTTAAGTAAATTTTACTTAATAACCTTAAATATAGAAGTATTTGTAAAATGTATGATGTTTTTTAATGAAAAATCTCAAATATAATCAAATTGGTGCAAATAATTTACTTTTTTAGCTATAAATAAGTAACAAAAAATTTAAAAATTGTATTGAATTTTTATAAATCTTCTTATATAATAGTTAAATCCGTTTATAAAAGAATAAAGGAATATTATGAAAAAGAATATTAAATTAATTACTTTTATTAGTGCAGCGACTATAATTAGTCCATTAATTGCTATTTCATGTAATAAAAGTCAAAATAAAGATTCAGTAAATGAAGAATTAAACAAGGTCATAGTATCTTATCAAGATTCTAGTCGATATGCATTAGAAGAATCAAAAGAAGATAAGCTTGAATTTTCAGGTTTTGATTCTTCAAAATATCAAATTAAAGTTGTTAAAACAGAAATTAATAAAAACAAAAAAAGTTATGATGTTACTTTAAAACTTATTAGTTTAAATAAAGATAATAAAGCTGAAAGTGTTGAAAAAACTTTTTCAATAACAAATTTTATGACAAAAGAAAGCGTTATTGAAAACTTTAAAACAATTTTTGTTAATGATTTTAAAGAAAATTTAATCAAATCATTAAGCTTAATAAAATTTGCTGTTGATGATAAAGAACAAAGTAAGGCAAGTGCTTTAGCTAAAAGTTTAAATGAAAAATTACAACCAGTAATTAAAACAATTACAGATCATCAATTTGCCACATTAAGTAAAATAAATATTGCATACACTGAATTAAATGCAAGTCAAGTTGAATCGATAGCTTCGATTATTAATCGTATGATTAAACCTAATGCTGAAGTAATAACAGAAATTTTAATGCAAGTTGTTAAAGATTTTACCAAACAATCTCCAGTTAAATATCAAAATGGAAAAAAAGCAATCGAAGCTAAAATAACTAACGAGTTGTTTTCTAAATTAACAACAAATGTTTCAGAATCATTGTTACCTATAGGAGATGAAACTAAAGATTTAATTAAAGATATTTTAGACTCACTAAGTACAAAAAATGACATTAAAATAATTCCAAATTACGAGAGAATAAGTACTGAATTAACCGGCTTATATCAAAAAGAAATTTTTAAAGAAATCGCTAATAAAATTAAAGATGTCAAATTAATTGCAGCTGATAAATATAATGAATCATTAGCAATGTTATACAATTCATTTTTAAGTGCTTTTGATGATAGCTTAGATGCAAAATTAAAAATACTTATAAAAGACGAAAAAGACTTGAACATAGTTAAAAAAGAACTTAAATTAAAGCTTACAGTTATTTTAGAACAAGTAAAAATGACTGCAACTGTTTTAAATAATACTTTTGAAAAATTTGCTATAGCTTTAGAAACAATGAAATAAAAATAAAAAAAATTAAGAGCTTTAAACTCTTAATTTTTTTAATAATTATAATTATTTAGATGTACGAACACGTGTTACTGTGTAAGGCATAAAAGCAATTTGTCTTGCTCTTTTAATAGCGGTTGAAACTTTTCTTTGGTGTTTAGCACATGCACCTGAATTTGCTTTAGGTTTAATTTGACCTGTTGCATTAACATATCTTTTTAATGTTTCTACATCTTTATAATCGATGTATAAAACACTATTTTCACAAAATTCACATACTCTCTTTTTGAATGGAAAACCTTTTTTCTTTTTAATAAATGCCATTGTTAATATCCTTTCGTAAAGCGATTAGTCAAGTTCATCAAATTGAACTTGAAAATCACCTTCTGATTTACTACCAAATTCGTTTTTATTTTTTGATTCATATGAATTTCCAAATCCGAATTCTGGTTTTTTATTTTGATTAAACGAGTTATTTGAATTAAAGTTATTGTTAAAATTTCCAGAAAAATTATTTTTATTAAATTCACCATGAGCTGCATTACGTGCTTCTACAACGGCTTTTGATTCTAATAAATTAATATTTTCTATAGTTACTTCATAATTTCTTAACATTTTTCCATCAGGCCCTTCATATGAACTTGATGTAAATGAACCTTCAATTGAAATTAAAGCTCCTTTTTTTACGTAGTTTCCTATAAAAGTTGCAGTTGCTCTTCAAGCAACCATTGGAATAAAATCAGCATTTTCTTTTGCTGTGTTTGAATTTCTTCTTGAAACAGCTAAAGTTAATCTAGCATATGCTATCCCACTTGGAGTTTGATTAAATCTTATATCTGAAGCGACTCTTCCTATTAAAATAACTTTATTCATTTTCCCTCTTTACTATTTACTTTCTGGAGTTTTAACAGTTCTTCTTACTCTTGGTTTTTCTTCTGAAGATTCTGAAGTCTTTTTAACAAATTTTCTTGCTTTAGGAGCTTCTGAACCTTCTTGAGTTGTTTTAGATCTAGGAGTATATTCTCTTTTTTCTGATCTATCTTCTCTGTTTGTGTATGATTTTGCGAAAGTTTTTCTAGGTGCAGGTTTTTTGTTTTTAGAAACATTTAAACCTTTTTCTGAATCTAAATTAACTACTAAATTTCTTCAAACAGTTTTTAAAATGTTTGCTTTTCTTGTAAATTCTGCAATTAATTCAGTTTGTGCTTCAACTTCTGCTAAAAAGAAGTGAGCGTGTTTTGATTTGTTAATCTCGTAAGCTAATTCAGTTTTTTCTAGCTTTTGAGCTTTTTTAACTCCTTTACCAAAAACTTCATTTAACAGTTTTGTTGCAACTGTTTCTTCAGCTTTAGGATCAAGAATTAAAACGATTTCATATTTTGCCATCATTTCCTCCTTATGGACTTTGGGCTTACTAGCCAAGGAGTATCTTAATACTCATTTGCTATTATATAGTAAAAGTTATTATTTCTTTAAATATTTATAAGTAATTTATTTTTTTATATGTCCCAATATTTTTTTAACATTATAAATTTCTTTATTTGCCTTATTTAAAGCTAAAAAAATATTAATTTAGTTAAAAAATTATACACATTCATAGGATAAATAATTAAAATAAAATCATTTTGTTTTTTACATTTACGCAAAACGTATGTAAAAAAATAATTATTAAGAGTAATTTTACAATCTTGTAATATATTAAAAAAATTTAATATAATATTTTAGATATAAATCGAGGTTAAAAAATGAAAAAAAATATAAAAAAATTGATGTTATTAGGAGCGCTAGGACTGAGTAGTTTGTCATTAATTTCTTGCAAAAGTCAGGCTATAACCGCAGACAAAAAATTAGACCAATTACGCTATTTTAAAGATGAAAAAATAATTTCTAATAACTATGATGCGTATTATCAAGAAATATTAGATTCAGCAACTAATGATGTTCCTACTGTTTTTTTAAGTAGAAATGCATCACAAGTTTATTTGAGTATTTTTATGAACATGATTGCACAGTTAGAAATGACAAAAGGAACAAACATAGAAAAATTAGAAAACAATGGAATATTGCTTTTAATTGACCAAAATGTCTATAATTATGCTAATAAAGAAAAACAAAGATTTGATTTTTCAAATTTACTTAATGAAAATAAAAAATTAATTATTCAAAATAATTTAAATCAAATTGATATGAGTCTTGACATGCCATATGAAAGATTTTTTGAAGACAATAAATCAAAAACGTCTGTTGAACAATTAAGTTTATATTTAAAAAGATGATTAAATAAGAATCCTGAGCAAAAATTTGACTTTTATATTCCTGATTTATCTTGAATAGAGTCAAATAAGGATACTAAGTTGTGGAAATTTATTGCACAACATGCAAATAAATTAATTTTTATAAGCGATGGTAATGCTTTAGGTTATAGTGACTTTTTAAATCAAATTAATAGCAATTATGACTCGTTAGCTGAATCAATTAATCCTATAGTAGAGGCAAATTCGTTCAAAGATGATTTAATAAAAAGATTTAAAATTCTTAGTCTAGATTCAAATTTACCTGAATGACTTAAAAATATTAAATTAAATAACAAAATAAGATTATATTCTTCAACTAGTTTTAGTTCTAAAAAAGATAATGTAGTAAAAATTGAAAACTCACCATTAGATTTTTATAAAGTAGATGAAGATTTAAATTTAAAAGGAAAATTGATAAAACTACAGAAACAAGTAACTGGATTACAAATAGATAACTTTAATTCCTTAATTACACACAATAAAGACAAATTTGACAAAACAAAGAAAAATATTATATGATCTGGTTCGTCTCTTTTTATACACAAGGATACTAAAACTAGAGAGGTGTTAAGATTTAAAGATTTACCTTTTGCACACTATGAGCTTAAAAAAGTTGTTGAAGGATTTTTAGTCAAATATCCACAGAGTGAATATAACTGAATTTTTAAATTACACCCATATTTTAAAGATATTGAAGAAACTTTAACTTACATTAACACAATTGCTCCAGGAGTAACTAGTCCAATTGTTTTAAAATCAGATGTAAGCTTTGAAAACATTTTATTATTTGAAGCAAATGAATTAAGAAATGGAAAAGAATCAAGTTTATTTTGAAAAGAAGATTTTGAATCATATAACACTAGCCCTAGAACAACATTGATAGGTGCACAACCATCAAGTACCGTTTTAGTATCAATGTTACACTTAATAAGTTCAACTTTAGGAATTTCTTTAAATCAAGCTACAAAATTTGTTAATCCAGAAAACTTTCCAGTTCCTTCTTCTTATCATACAGTTAAAAGAGATACTAAGTATGAAAACCCTGAACTAGCTTACGAATTAAACATAGCTGCTTTAAACAAAATATATGAACCATACATAAAAGATGAATCATTCCCTCCATTAATTTATTTCAAACCTGCAAATAAATTTATAGAAAAATATTTAAATTTTGAAGAGTCTCATAATCCATTTTTAGAACTTTATGGTGACTAAAAATAAAGCAAAATAAAAATTATTTTTTTAAAATAGTTAAAAAAAATATCTTTTAACTAACCATTAAAACAAAATCACACAATTTATTAATTTGTATAAAAATTAATCAAGTGTGATTTTATTGTTTAAATTATTAATATTAATTAAAATTCTATTTATATTTTGAATTAATATCTTTTTTTCACATAAATAATGATATTTTTCTAAAAAAATCTTTTTTATTTAAATATGTTTAAATCAAACAAAACGACTTAACACATTATTATATATAAATAATAGGTTAATTTCCACTTAAAATTTATTTATAAGAAATTTATATAATGTGATAAATTTAAGTTATGAGCAAATTTTTAGTTATTGTTGAGTCACCAAACAAAGTGGCTACTATTCAAAAATATTTAGGAAATGATTACAATGTTGTAGCAAGTGTAGGGCATATTGCAAAAATGAAAACAACTGGTTTATATGGTTTAGGTATTGATTTTGAAAGTTGAGAACCTCTTTATACCATTGAAACTGGAAAAAAAGATGTTGTAAAAAAACTTAAAGAACTAAGCAAAGATGCTGAAAAAATCTACATTGCAACCGACCCGGACCGTGAAGGTGAAGCAATTGGTGATCATTTAGTTGAGTATTTAAAAATAGATGATAAATATGAACGTATTAAATACAATGAAATTACTAAAGAAGCGATTTTAAATGCGCTTGCAAAACCATCTAAAGTCGATGTTGATTTAGTAGATGCACAAAAAGCAAGAAGAATGTTAGATAGAATTATTGGCTTTAGACTTAGTCAATTAATGAAAAGAAAAATGTCAAATACGCCAACAAATCCTAGTGCTGGCCGTGTTCAATCAATAGCTTTAAAATTAGTTACAGATCGTGAAAAAGAAATACAGGCTTTTATTCCAGAAGAATTTTACCGTTTAGCAGCGCAATTAGATGCTAATTTAACTGCAAACTACGTTAATATGGAATTTAATAGCGATAAAAGAGACTGAATTTTACCAAGTAAAATTGAAGAATTTAAAAAGTTTTTTGAAAACAAAAATAATCAATTTTTAGTAGTAAATAATATAGAACAAAAAGATAAAAAAATTGGTGCAGTAACACCTTTTAAACAAGCTATTTTATATAAAAGAAGTCCTTATAACTCATCAACAACTCAATCAGCAGCACAAAAATTATATGAAGGTTATGGTGATGGTGGATTAATCTCATATCCACGTACCGATAGCACAAGATTAAGTCAAACTTTTATTGATAATGCAAAAAAATATATTGAAAAAGTTTATGGAAAAGAATATGTTGCAGGTGATGTTAAAGGATTTTCAGGTGACCAAGATGCCCATGAAGCTATTAGACCTACTGATTTATCTTTAAGTCCAGAAAAAGCAAAAGAAAAATATCCTGAAATGAATAATTACGAATTAAATGTTTATAAAACTATTTATATTAATACCTTACAAGCATTAATGTCTCAACCAATAAGAACTATTAAATCTTATACATTCAATAATCAAGAGCACATTTTTAAAATGTCATTTTCAAAAGTAAAATTTAAAGGATACTACATAATAAATAACGATTATGAAGAAACTTTAAATGACCCAAATTATGAATTAAACCAAAAAGTTGATGTAAAAGAATTTAATTTTACTCAACACTTTACAAAACCTAGACCAAGATATACAGAAGGATCACTAATCGAAGCATTAGATGAAATAAAAGTTGGTCGTCCTTCTACATTTGCTACTACAGTTAAAATTTTAAAAGATCGTCAATACGTTACAAATGAAGGTTCATCTCTTGTTCCTACTGAATTTGGAACAATTGTTTTAGATAAATTAATTACTTCATTTTCTACAATAATAAATGAAACCTATACAGCTATAGTTGAAGAACAATTAGATTTAATAGCTGAAAGTAAATTAGCAAAAAATCCTGTTATGCAAGATTTCTGAAACCGTTTTGATCAAACTCTAAATGAAGCAGCAAATACAATGGAACGAACTACTTTAGTCCCAGTTTATTTAGAGGAACCATGTCCAGAAGATGAAGCGCAATTAATAATTAGAACCAATAAAAAAGGTCAACAATTTGCTGGATGTACCAACTTTCCTAGATGTCGTTTTACACAAAGTGTTGAGCAACCAAAATCAAGTTCATACAAGAAAAAATCAGAAAAACAAAATACTGAAGAATAAATATGCTTTGGCATATTTTTATTTATTTTGTAAGTAATTTTTATTATTTAATAAAATATAAATAATGTCTTATAATCATAAAATTATTTTTCATGTTGACTTTGATTCGTATTTTGTAAGCGCAGCTAGAACACTAAGACCGGAACTAAAAAATAAACCAGTTGCTATTGGAAAAAAACATTCAGGAGCTATTGCTACATCGATAAGTTATGAGTTAAAAAACTTAAAGTTTAAACCAGGTGATTCAATTTGAAAAATTAAACAAACAGTCCCTAATTTAGTAGTAGTTGAACCTCATTTTGAACTATATACTTTTTTATCATCCAAAATTTTTGATTATTTACATAATAGATACTCAAAAATAATTGAAATAGTTTCAATCGATGAATGTTTTATAGATGTTACAAATATTGCTAGTTCATACCAAAAAGCCTATGATATTGCTAAAAAAATACAAAATGATGTTTTAAATTTATTTAAAATACCTTTAACAATTGGTATTTCATATAATAAATTTTTGGCAAAAATGACAACCAATATCAATAAACCTTTTGGAATTGGAATAACTACTAAAGAGCAAATCGCTGAACATTTTTACCATTTAAAACTAGAAAAATTTTATGGTATAGGCTCATCAACGGCACAAAAACTTGAAAAAATAGGACTTAAAACAATTGGTGATTTAGCAACTAAAGAATCTAATTCTTTTTTAATTAACGATACTCTTGGAATTGTTGGAAAAGACTTAATTATAGAAGCAAAAGGACTAGGTTCTGATCATGTTAAAACAGAAAATAATGATTTGAAATCTATTGGAAATTCTCTAACATTTGAATCATTTGAGCTTGATACTAGAGAAGATATTTTTGCCATATTAAAATCCTTAATTTTAAAAGTTAGCACTAGAGCAGATAACCGAAATTTAGTAGGAAATGTAGTAACTTTACTAATTAGAAAAAAAGGACGAGGATGAAACAACAAACAAGTAAAACTTGAAAGTTACATAAACAAATATAAAGAAATTTTAGAAGTTGCTAATTTAATATTTAATAAAGTTTATAATGAAGAAAAAATTATTGGCATTGGAATTAAACTAAGTAATTTAATTAATTATTTTGATTTGTATAAAAAAACTAATTTATTTACAAGTTTAAAAAAAGAAAATAAAATAGAAAAAATAATTGACCAAGTTAACTATAAAACAGGCAAAAAAAGTGTATTTACGCTGTATGAATACAAAAAAAACAAAATTAAAGATCACTCACAGAGTAAATTTTTACTAGAAGATACAATTTTTAAAAAACATTAATTTTTAAAACATTACTATGTAATGAAAAATATAAGATAAAATTTATAATAATTATTATTTTGAAGTAATATGAAAGAAGGAATATGAAAATAGCTATTTTCGGTGGATCATTTGATCCTATTCATAAAGGTCATACAAAAATTGCTAATTGAGCAATTAAGGAATTAAATTTAGATACATTATTTTTTGTTCCAGCTTATAAATCCCCTTTTAAAACTAAAAAAAGAATGGTTGATAATCAAGACCGTTTGAACATGCTTAAACTGGTCTTGCCTGAAAAATGTCAAATTAGTGAATTTGAAATGAAAAGGGGTGGTGTTAGTTATTCGATTGATACTATTAAATATTTTAAAAACAAATATCCAAATGATGAAATATTCTTACTGGTAGGAAGCGATAATTTACCAAAATTAAATAAATGAAAAGATATTGAGCAAATAAGTCAATTAGTAAAAATAGTTGCTTTTAAAAGATCTAAAAATGTAAATAAATTAAATTTAAAAAAATACAACGGTATGTTACTTAAAAATCCTCTTTTTAACTATTCTTCAACTGAATTTAAAAAAGGTTACTTAGATATTTGTGAACCAGAAGTAGTTTCTTATATTGGTAAAAGATTCCTTTATGCACATGATTTAATTTTTAATATGCTAAGTGCTAAAAGAGCTAAACATTCAGATGCTGCTGCTAGATTTGCTGCACAAGTTGCTAAAGCAAATAATTTAGATGCTAAAAAATCTTATTATGCAGCTTTATTTCATGATATAGCAAAAGAATGAACCAAAGAGTCATTTGAAAATTTTTTAAGAAATTTTTATGAGGATATTAGCAAAATAAAACCTCATGAATATCACCAATTATGTGGATCGCTATGAATCCAAAACATCTATAAAATAGATGACAATGAAATTATTAATGCTATAAAATACCACACAACTACAAATGTTTATGAACAAAAACAAGCAACATGACTAGAAAAAGTAGTTTATATAGCAGATAAATTATGTGAAGGAAGAAAATTTCCTGGAATACAAAAAATAAGAGAAATTGCCATAAGTGACTATGAAAAAGGATTTAAAGAAATTTTAAAGTTAACTTATGAACACGAAAAATCTAAAGGAACTAATTTTAGTCAACAACAAGAAAATATATATAAATTAAACTTAGGATAAACATGGAAAGAATACAAAAATTATTAGCACAAGCAGGAATTGCTTCAAGAAGAAAAGCAGAAGAATTAATAACTAAAGGATTAGTAAAAATTAATGGAGATGTTGCAACTATTGGTCAAAAAGCTACATTTAATGACAAAATTTCAGTAAATGGTAAAGAAATAGTCCAAGAAAAAAAGGTTTATTTTGTTTTAAACAAACCTTCTAAAACTGTTTGCACATTAAAAGACAATTTTAATCGTAGAAAAGTTGTTGATCTTATTGAGACAAATTTAAGAATTTTTCCAGTAGGCAGACTAGATTATGATACTACAGGTGTTTTAATATTAACTAACGATGGAGAATTAAGTAATAAACTTATTCACCCTAAATACAATATAATACGTAAATATAGAGCACGTTTAGATGAACCACTAAGTAAGGATGATATAAAAGAATTAAACAATGAACAATTAATTAATGGAAAACCTTCTAAGCAAGTTGTTGAACAAATTGACACAAAAAGTTATTTAGTTACATTAACCCAAGGAACATATCATCATGTTAAAGAACTTTTTTCTAAAGTAGGTCGTTTAGTAATAAATCTTAAACGTGTTGAATTTGCTGGAATTGGAGTTGATAAAATACCAATGGGTGAATACAGAAGTTTAAATATGAAAGAAATAAAAACTCTTCATAACCTTGTAAAAGAGGAAAAAAATGTTAAAGAAAAGTAAAAAAAACTTTTTATTGTTATCTTCTGTAATTTTATCTCCTTTATTAATAAGTTCTTGTCAATCAAGTTTCGATAAAAATTTAAATAATGAGCAAAAAGAATTACAAAGTTTACATTCTAAAATATCTCGTAAATTTAAAGACGGATTTGATAATTTTAATAATTTTATAAACAATAAAAATTTAAATACTTTTAAAGCTATAAATGATTTTTATTTTGATATTTCACAAAAAGCAAAAGTAGTAAGTGCAACTTACGATGAATTTAAAAAAATACTAAAAAGCCTTAATGAGAGTCAAATAAGTGACGATATTAAAAAATTGAAATTAGAATTTTTTAATAATTTTAACGAAAATACAGCAGAAGAAATTAATAAAAAAGAAGATTTATCAATTGATATTTGAATGCAAAAAATGGCTCTTATTAATAATGACTTAGAAAAAATAGTTCAACAAAGAATTAGAGATTGAAATTCTGATTCAAATGAATATAAAGACTTGCTTAATAATGAATTAAGCTTAAACAACTCTTTTATTTTTGATCAAGAAAATAAAAAAACTATTAAAGCTACAATAGAAAATAAAATTAACAAAATAGTAAAAACTTGCTCTACATGCCCTGAAAAAGAAAGCAAAGTTTATTCAAGTTCTTGATTTAATTCAAACTTTAACATTGATTATAATAACATTAGCGTTTTAGTAAATAACGCTGATAAAAATGAAGCTGATGTTTTAAACTTTTGACACACTCATGCTCTAGGAAATATTTTAAATGAATGAGCAAATGTTTTAGTTAGTGATACATACAATCAAGAAAATTCAAATAAATTTTCTATTAATGCAACTAAAAAAATGAATGAATTAATTGATTATATAATAAAAAATAATAATGATTTTTCTCAAAGCAATAATACAGATTTAATTGAAAAATATAGCAAGTTCAAAAAATCTGTTGATGAGTTAAATTTATCAATAAAAAACTTAACAAAAAGTAACAATAATCAATTTCCTTTAGAAACTTTTATGTCTAATTTTAAGGATAAAAAGGAAAATTCAAACACTTTTTTAGAAACAAGTTTTGGAAAAATGAATTCAGCTTTAATTGAGTTTTTAGACTTATCTAAAAAATTATAAAATCAAGCAATGAGCTTGATTTTATTTTATTTTTATCTATAGTTTTGGTTCTTCTAATTCTACTGTGTAATCTGAAGTTAAAACTTTGTATTCTTTAACCGGTTGCTCATCACCAGTTTGCTTATAAATAGCAAATTCAAAATAAACTTGATCACTTTTAGCTTCAGGAGAAAGAGCTTCTAATGATTTTGGTTTTATAAATGGAATTAGTGACTCAGAATAAGGTAATAAACGATCTTCTGGTTTTAAGATTGTAGCATTATTAAATGCTTTAAAGTAATTTTTAAGCATTATTTTTTTACCTTCTACAACAATAAATGCATCTTCACGAATGCTGTCATAATCTTTATCACTTACTCTATTTTTAGGACTTCTTTGAATAAATTCATTACGTCCTTTATTTTCTTTATTTGTTATATATAGCTTTCCACCAGCATGATTCATCACTTCAGTTCAAAGTCTTTTTACTTCAACTAAATAAATTAAAGTATTATTTTTATTAGCATCTTGAAGGTTTTCTAAATTAAATGTGTAATTTTTAAAGTCTTCTAGAGCATATGTAGCAAGATCGGTTGCACTTAATTTTGTTGTGCCTTTTCATACTAAGTATTCAGTAGATTCTTTTGTTTCTTTACCAAAAATACTTAAATTAGATCCATCAAAAAATGCAGTAGCAGACATTTCTTTATTACTAAATGAAAATAATGTTTGAGTACTTAATGTCAATTTAGTTGTTAAAGGTTTTTCTTTATATTCAAATTTATAAGCTTCACCTTCTTTTTTAAGTTCTACTTCAATAAATTTATGTCTAGGTAATTTTTTGATTTCATCTCATTTAAATTCAGTTTGACCTTCTTGAGATTTCCATTTACCTTCTTCTTTGCTTAATTTATCAAAAACTGCTCTAAATTCAGTTTCATTTTTTGGTGCTTGTCCATCTTTTGGTAAAAAATCTGGTGCAACATCATCTGTTTTAACAGGAATAACTGGTGCAACAGGATCTTTTTCTCCGGGATCGACAGGGGCTGGTTTTTTAGGACTTACTTTTTTGTTTGTATCCATTTGACAAGAACTAACAACTGAAACAACTCCAATTGTAGATAATAAAATTGTAGATAAAAATATTGTTTTTAATTTGGTTTTCATATTTCCTCTTTTCACACCTTGATTATATTTTTTCAGTAAAATGAAAACATGTAAAAACAAAAAATAGTTGAAAACAAAACAAAAAAGTGCTTTTTTTGATAAAAAAATTATAAAAAATTAATAAAAAAATATATTTAAGAAAATTAAGTAATAAAATTTTCGTTTCATTATATAAATTTTCATATAAAAAAAGCCGAATTTTCATCGACTTTTTAAATAAAATTATTTATCTTCAAAAACTAATTCTGCTTCTGATGTTGTAACTCCATAATGTTTTACAGGGTTGTTATCTACCAATTTGTATAGAGCAAAGTGGAATGTAACCATTTCTGATTTTTCATCTTGTGGTGGCGTTTCAAGAGATTTTGGTCTAACAAATGATTTTAGTGATTCTTCATATGTTAAGATTTCATCTTGTGGAGGTATAACTGTTGCGTTATTAAAGTCTGGGAAGTATTTATCTAATTTAATTACTGTTCCATCAACTTTAAAGTAAGCATCTTTACGCATATCTCTTCAGTTTCAGTTTGAAAATTTGTTTTGTGGTGTTCTTCCTAAAAATTGTTTTAGTCCGTCATTTTCTTTATTTGTAATGTAAAGTTTATTATCTGACATAGCTAAAATTTCTTGTCACATTCTTTTTACTTCACTTAAATAAATAACTGGATTAACTTTATTTGCGTGGTGTACATTTTCTAAACTAAATGCATAGTTACGGAAGTCTTCTAATAATAATGTTGCTTTTTGAACTTTTGTTAAGGTTTCTTTTTGAGTTCAAACTCTATATTTAGGTTCTCCAGCTTTTTCTTTACCAAAGATATATAGTGTTTCACCATCAAAGAATAATGTTGCTTCTTTAGCATCGCTTGATTCATATGAAGCAAGATCTTCTGCTTTAGGTTTTTCAGCTTTAATTTCTGCAGTTAAATCTTTATCCTTATCTGTTGTAAATTTAAAACCAGTAGCTGTTGTTACATATTTAACTTCAACAAAGGCATTTCTTTCTAATTTTTTTACTTCATCTCATTTTACTGCGCTATGTAGTAGTTCATTTGGAGCTGCTACTCAGTTTGTTGTATCTTTAATTAAAGCTTCCATAACTGCTCTAGCTTCAGTTTGAGTTTCAGGAACTTCACCTTTTGGAGGTAAAAAGTCTAATGGTTGAGAATCATCTTTAACCATAACTTTTGAAGAACCATCACCATTTAATTTAGGGTCTGTTGTTGTATTTGTTTTATCTTTATTAGTTTGACATGACATAGCAATTACAGGAAGACTAGCAGTCAGTAAAAATAAAGACATTAATTTAAATTTATTTTTTAATTTCATATTTCTCCTTATTCAACACAATAATTATAAAATAAGAACATATTTAATATCGGTTATATGACAAAATTAAAAAATATATGCATTTTAAATGTTTTTTTCATAAAAAATTTTTAAAAATTGTCTAATAAAGAAAGTTTTTAATAAAAATCACTGTCTAGTAAAATGAAAAAAATTCCACTTTTAAAAAGAAAATCATAAAAATAAATAAAAAATAAAGAATGAACTTTATTTTTTAAAATCTAAAATTTGATTATTTTTTTCTATCTTGGATGGCTACAACTCCAGGTAATTCTAAACCTTGAAGTAATTCTAAACTAGCTCCTCCACCGGTTGAAACATGAGAGAATTTTTCTACCATATTTAATTTTTCAACAGCAGCAACGCTATCTCCACCACCAACAACTGAATAAACACCATCAAGAGCTGCGATTTCTTGAGCTACTTGTAATGTACCTTGTTTAAAGTTTTCAAATTCTGTAACTCCCATTGGTCCATTTCAAACAACTGTTTTTGCTCCTTTAAGAACTGCTTTAAAGGCTTCAATTGATTTAGGCCCAATATCAAGACCCATGTAATCAGCTGGAATTTCTAAACCAAATAATTTTCCTGGTTCATCTTTAAATTCTTTTGCACATAAGTGATCTGAAGGTAAAATAACTTTTTTACCATGTTCTGCTAAGAATTTTTTAGCTAATTCAACAAATTCATCCTCTACTAAGCTTGTTCCTATTGAATGACCTTGAGCTTTAAGAAATGTATAAGCCATTCCTCCACCAATAATCATTTTGTCAGCAATTTTAACTAAATTTTCTAAAACTTGAATTTTATCTGATACTTTTGCTCCACCAATAATAGCTACATATGGGTGTTTTGGATTTTGAATAGCTTTATTTAATGCACTAACTTCTTTTTCCATTAAATACCCTAGTGCAGATTCTTTAATGTTTTTTGAAATTCCAACATTAGATGCATGTGCACGGTGTGCTGTTCCAAATGCATCATTAATAAATACATCTCCTAAACTTGCTCAGTATTTTCCTAATTCAGCGTCATTTTTACTTTCAGCTTTATTATTTAAGTCTTCATATCTTGTGTTTTGTACTAAAATAACTTCATTTTGTTTTTGGTTTTTAATAGTATCTTCTAGTGAAAACCCTCTTGTTTCACGAACAAATAATACGTCTCTTTTTAATTGTAAAGATAATTCTTGAGCAACTGGTGATAAGTCACCTTTTACTAAATCTTCTTGAGTTTTTACTCTTCCTAAGTGTGAAAATAAAATTACTTTCCCACCTTCACTTAGAACTTTATTAATTGTTGGTAAAGCAGCTACGATACGTTTTTTAGATGTAATTTGTCCATTTTTAATAGGAACATTAAAATCAACTCTAATTAAAACTCTTTTCCCAGCTAATTTAACATTATCAATTGTTTTTTTCATAATTCTCCTTGTTATTTTTTTATCCCTCTAATTATAATATTTTTTTAAATTATTATTACTAAGCAAAAATATGAAAATAAGGAATTGTTAACATAGCAATAATCTAATTAATAAATTAGAAAAGTTTTTTAAATTTACTTCATGATTTTGGCAAAACATTACTTAAAAGTTGTATATAATAAACATATGAAAACAAGCGATAAAATTTTAATGACATTTTTAACAATTATTACATTTGGACTAATTTGAATTAAGTGAAATAAAGACAAAAAACATACTAAAAACACTATATACCAGTTAAATAAGTTACCATGCGATGTTGAAAAACTAGTAGAAAATATTAACTTAGATAATATAGTTTCAATTAAAAAAACCTCAACAAGAATCATTATACAAATTAAAGATTCAACCCTTGTTAATCAACAAGCAATAAAAGATACAAAAGGCGTTAGTGGTTTATTTATTTCTTCACAAAGTATTTCAATAATTTTTGGAGAATACACAAGTGCAGTTTATGAAGAATTACTAAAAATTAAGGATAAATAATGAATTCAAAAGACCAAAGATATAAATCAATATTAGATAATTTACTAGAAGTGACAAGTAATGATCCTTCTGTTTTTACTTCAGTTAATAATAAAAACTATTTTGATGTTTTTAAACTATTTAATCCAAAACATTTTGAAACAATATATAAAACTAAACGATTTGAAATTCCAATTATTGAAACTTCGCTATTAAATTTAGTTTCAGATGTAGAAAAGGCAGAAACTAAAGAAGAAATCCTTAACCTTTTAAACCATAATGAAGTTGAAATAGAAAACGCAGCAAAAATTTTAAATGGAGAGTTTCAAGAAGCAAAATTAAAAATTCGTGAAGCTATAAATGCTAGCTTTCAAAAATCTACTATTAAATGAAAATTATTGTTAAATAAAGCAAATGAAATAAATGATGAAATTAACATTTGACCATTGCATATTTCATTTATGTATATTTCTTTAGTTTTAGATGATAGTAAAGTTATTTATGCACCTTTATTTTTTAAACAGGTATTTATAAGTTTTAAAAATGGTATTCCTCATTTAATTAGTGATGGAGAAGTTTATACAAATGAAAAATTATTATTTATTTTAAACAATCAAGGGTTTAATTTTTCAATAGATTTTGACTTATCTCACTATAGTATAGAAGAATTAGCAAAAAAAGTTAGTGAAGCTTGAAGTACATATTATCCTGACATCGATGCACAAATTAATAATAATTTTGATAAAAAAACACCAGAATCAATACTTAATCAATCAATACAATTTCATCCAGGAATAGTTTTAGGTAACTTTTTACCAGCCGGGGGATATAGCCGTAACAGAATGAAAGACATTATTGAAAACGATGAAATAGACGATATTATAAACGTTGAATTCAATAAAAATACATACAAAAATAAAGTAAAAGACTCTGTTTTTAGTGACAAACTAGCTCTTTTTAAAATAACTCCAACTAATTTTTCACAAGACAAGGCTATTATTTCTTCACTAAGCCAAAATACAATTATTTGAGGTCCACCAGGAACTGGTAAATCTCAAACAATTGTTAATCTTTTAGCTAATATTTTAGTTTATGGAAAAACCGCTATTGTTGCTTCACAAAAAAAAGCTGCTCTTGAAGTTATTAGAAATAGACTAGGATCACTTTCTAGTTTTGGTTTATTTATTTTAACTTCTAAAGATATGAAGAAAAAAAGTTTTTATAAACCTATAAGAGAATATTTAGACTTTTTAGAAAATTTTGAAAAAGAAGTTAATGTTTCATATTTACAGGTTATTTCACAAAAAGAAAAAGAGTGAGTTAATAAACTTCAAGAAATAAATTCTAATTCTAAATTTAATGACATTTTACATGCTTATTTTTATTTATACAACAACTTAGATCACTTAAATCAAGATGATTTAGATTTTGTTTTAAGTTTACCTAAAAATTTAATTTATCCATCAAGCTTAATTCAAGAAAGAATGGATAAAGTTTTATTAAAAATAAATAAAATTTTACCAATCCCTTTTAGTAAAACTTATCAAAATGTAAAACTTTTAGGAGTTGAAATAAATAAAAATTTATCAACATTCAAGGGAGATATTTCAGCTTTAGTTTTAGCTTTTAGAAACATAAGTCAAAGTGATTTAGAATGATTAAGAGAAATTTTAGATTTATGTCCTGAATATGATTTAGCTCAAACTTCAAATGAAGAAATGATAAAAAACATAACTGCTCACAGAATAATCAATAGAATTAAAACATTTGATAAAACAATGATTCGAGAATATAAGGAATTTGCTGCTTCAGCAAGAATTTCAAATTTAGAACCATATAAATTTGTTAAAAGATTTTCTGAATTAATCAAAATTTTATTTCCAATTATTATTGCAACTCCAGATACTGATTTAAGTAAATGAAATAAAAATGAGTTTGATTTTGGAATTATGGATGAATCATCACAATTATTTATAGAAAAAGGACTCCCAATTTTATATTTAGCCAAAACAAAAATATTGGCAGGTGATGATAAACAAATGAAACCTTCAAATTGATTTGGAACTAGAACTACTGATGATTCAATCTTTGGAAATGTTGAATCTTTACTTGATTATGCAACAAGTCTAGGTGTATACAGTATTCTTCTTGACAAAAACTATCGTTCAAACTATGCTTCACTAATGACTTTTTCATCAAAAAATTTCTATAATTCAAGTCTTGATGTTATTGATGTTGCTGGAAATTTTGAAAGTCAAGCAATTGAAGTTATTCAAGTAGATGGATTATGAGCAGACAATAAAAATGAAATAGAAGGATTAAAAGCTATTGAAATTACTAATGAAGCTATAGACAAGTACAATAAGGTAATTTTATTAGCATTTAACGCTAAACAAAGAGAGTATTTAACTGACTTAATTTATAACCAATATCCAAAACTTGAAGCTGCAATAAACGATCGTAAATTAATGTTAAGAAACATTGAAAACATACAAGGTGATGAAGCTGATTTAGTTATATGTACTGTAGCTTATGATAAAAATTCAAAAATAAATGCTACTTATGTGGGACGTCCTGGTGGAATGAATGCACTTAATGTGGCTATTTCAAGAGCTAAAGATAAAATGATTGTTATTAAAACAATTAAATCTGCTGATGTTGCTATAAATCAAAACATAAGTGAAGACACAAGAATGTTTAAAGATTGACTTAGTTTTTTAGAATTAGATGAATTAGAAAGAAAAATTATTTCTCAAAAAACTACAAGTGAAGCTAAAAATAACTTTATTGATCCAGATGATATTGATGAAACAACTTTAAGTAAAGAAGTTTTTGATGAATTTAATAACCTCTCAAAATTAAATCCTCGTATAACTTATGCTAAAAATTTTACAATTGGTACAATTAATATTGATCTGGCAACATTTATTGACGGAAAAATTTATAAATGTTACTTATTCGATAACTTTAATTATCAAAACGATTATGAAAAATTTGTTTTATTTAAAGATAAGCTTAATTTCTTTAGAGCTAAACAGTACAAAATAGAAGTAATCAATAAAATAAATTGACTAAAAAATAAAAATCAAATTATTGAATCATACAATTTAGAAATAATTAACAACTATATTGATAATAAACTTTTTGAAGCTAAAAAGATTGAATCTAATGATGATTTTAGTACAGAATTAAATGATAAAGAAAATGAATTTTTAGAAGCGGATTTTGATAACATAGAAGATATAAACCAAAATCAAATTGTTTCTAAAGAAGAATTTCTTGAAGAATTAACTAAAGAAATTAAAATGATAAAAGAAGCAAATGAGGAGAATCCAAATGGAATTAACTAAATTTTTTAAACTATGTTCTTCAAAAGTTAAACTATTAATCATAGTTCATTTATACTCTTGTGACGATAACGAATGTGACGTGCAGACACTTGTTGATTTATTTCAGGAAAAACAATCAAATATTTCTAAACACTTTATGGACCTAAGAAAATTAAAAGTTGTTGAAAAGAAAAAAGATGCAAAAAGAGTTTTTTACAAACTAACAAAAAAATTCAAACAACAATATTCAGCATATCTAGATATTATTTCATTAGATCACTGTTTTAAAGATTATGCTTGTTTCTGTTCTTCAATTAAATATGAAAATTCAAAATGCGCACACGATTGCTGTGATGAATAATTCTAAATAATTTTAACCAATATGCCTATAAACAAGACATATTTTTATTTAAAAATACACCATGGTGGTGTATTATTATACTTTACTTATGCGCTTGGTTTATGATTAGCTTTATAATCTCTATCTCAAATTTCTTTAAATTTATTAAAAGCAAATTTTACAGATTTTAAATCCTCAGCAACTTGCTTAGGAGAATAAATTTCTATACCAAATTCACTTTTAGCTCTAGCTATTTCAAATTCTATTGCTTTTTTAAATCCAAGTAATTTTAAATCTGCTGTAAATTCTGGTAATTTTAATTCTTTTAATCATGCTTCTGTGTTTTTAACTTCAGTTAAACCTTCAGTGTTTAATCTTTTTACTTCAGATTTTTGTTCATCTGTAGCATTTGATAAGTATGTGTATGCTTCAAACATTCTATCAAATCAGAAAGTAATTGCATAAGCACCTTCTGAAGGATTTTTTGCACTATTTACTTTTTCAATCATAGGTTCAAATATATTTTTTATATCAAAATCCATTTTTTGTTTTAATACTTTAAATTTTTCATCTAAAAGTTTTTCGTTGATAAATTTTTTTACGTCATTTAAAACTGGTGTAAAATTCTCTTTAATTTTTTGACTAATTTCTTCTTGAGTTGGTGCTGCATTTTCTTTTTTTGGTTCTGGTTGTGCTATTTCTTTATTTGTATCAGCATTTGTATTTGTTTCTTTATTTGCTTCTTTATTTGTATCTGTATTTTTTGCAGAATTAACATTACATGATATAGCTACTGTTAAAGGTAATATAGATACTAATGTAGATGATAAAATTAATAATTTTTTATTCATATTTTCTTTTTTTATTTAAATATATTTAGTTATTATAAAAGAAAAAACATTTTAATGGTTAAAAATGTGTAAAAAACATCACACTTTTTTAGTGTGATATTTTTTAAATTATTTAGTAATTGACATTTCTATTTGTTTAATGTTTTCAATTTTTTCTAAATATCATGTTAATGCATCTTCTTCATTATATTTAGTATCAGAAGTTGCGTTTATTTCATTTTTCAATGTTTCTAATTGTGTTTTATGCAACCCATATTTTGATTGATCAGTAATTTTAGCTAATACTGCTGTAATCTTTGTTGTAAGGTCATTTTTTTGTCACTAAATGATGCAGGAGTATTAAACATTACTTTAAATTTTTCATATTGTTCTTTAGTTATTTTAACCATACCTTTAAATAAATTTAATTCTTTTTCTAGATCCGCTGGTGCTAAAATTATTGATAAAATTTGAATTTTTTTAGAATCAAACAATGATCTGCTTGTTTCAACGAATTTTTTTAATTTTTCTTGATCAAATTTTCCTTCTGCTTTTAAACTACCTAATCAGTCTTGCGAGTCTTTATATTCTTTTGCAGCATTTTTAAGAAATTCATCAGCTTTTTTCTTTTCAGCAGGATCTGCATCTTTTAAATATTTATGAGCATTTTTCATTCTTTCAAATCAACCATCAAAGTCATTTTTTAAAACTTCTGCTTCATTTGATGTTTTAACAGAATTTTTTCCTTCTAACGCTTCTTTAAATCATTTATTTAAAACGATATTCATTTCATTTTTTAGTTCTTTAAATTTTTCTTCAGTATCAATTTTATTTGTTTTTATAAATGATTCTGCTTCAGCTATCTTTGCATTAACTTCAGTTTTTAATTCTTCTAGTTTTTTAGCTTCAGCTGTTTTATTTGGATCAACATCAGGAGTAGTAGGTTTTTTATCTGGCTCACTTACAGCTGGTGGGTTTTGAGTATTATTGTTATTGTCTTTGTTTGGTTGTTCTGTGGGTTTAGCACCACATGAAATTGCAGAAAGTACCGCAACTGGTAATACTAAGCTTGATGCTAGTAATACTAATTTTGTTTTTATTTTCTTCATAATATTCTTTTAATATCGTATTTAATATAATACGTATCTATATTTTAATATATTTTTTTCATTTTTTTTATATGAAAACTTTAAAAAAATTAGCCTCATATAAGACTAATTATTTGTGTTAAAGCATTTTATTAAGTTTATTGAATTTAATTACTTTTTCTCTAGCTTTTAGTTTAGAAGGATTTTTCATACTTAATGCTTCTAAAATAGGAACTCCTACAATGTCATTTTTCACTATTCCAATTGCTAAACCAGATTTTCCTTCAAGTAAATAATCAACAGCTTTAATTCCCATTAAAGAAGATAAAATTCTTTCCTGAGCAGTTGGTCTACCACCTCTTTGTGTGTGTGCAAGAGAATTAGAACGTGTTGTTCATCCTGTTTTTTCTTGAATCATTTTTTCTAAAGATTTTAGATCATATCTTTTTTCAGAAACTAAAACAATTATGCTTCTTCTTCCTTCTTGCTTGGTTAATTCTATAGCATCGTTAGCAATTTGTTCCATTGGAATAACGTAATCACTTGTAGCAATAATTTCAGCTCCAGTAGCTAATCCACTATATAAAGCTAAATCACCACATTCATTACCCATAACTTCAACAATCATAATTCCTTTATGTGAATTTGCTGTATCTCTTATTTTGTCAATTGCTTCAACAATGGTGTTTAAAGCAGTATCGTAGCCTATTGTAAAATCACTTGATGCAATATCGTTATCGATTGTTCCAGGAAGTCCGATTGTATGAACACCTAATTCGTGTAGTAATTGTGCTCCCATATAACTACCATCTCCACCTATTACAATTAAAGCATCAATGTCTTTATCTTTAAGGTTTTTAACAGCAATTTTTCTAACTGAAAGTTCTTTAAACTCAGGATAACGTGCTGAATAAATAGCTGTTCCACCTTGGTGTGATAATTCATTTAATTTTAGTGTGTCTGCTGAAACAATATTGTTGTCAACAAGACCTTTATATCCTTCTAAAACAACAAAAACTTCTAAGTTGTGACTTTTAGCATTTCTTATTATTGAACATAATGCTGAATTCATTCCAGGTGCATCTCCACCTGATGTAAGGATTGCAATTTTTCTCATATTTTCTCCTAATTTTTATATGTATTTACTTGTAACAATTTTATATTTTTTTTGCTTAAATAAAATAAAATTTTTATATGAACAATTCTTCAAAATATATGCATAAAACATATTGAAATTTTTATAAATATTTGCCTGATTTTATTACAAAACACCTTAAAAAAGTTAATTTTATAACATACGGTTATCACAATATAACTTTTAGTGGCTATTACAAAAAAAATAAGGTTTTAATTAGAATTCCTATTAAATATAAAAATACTAATAAATATTTAGTTAATCACAAAAATGAGGAAAAAATTTATAGTTATTTTAAAAATGTTTTTTACTACAAGCAAGGCGTTTTAGTAAAAAAATGAATTGAAGGAACAACATTAGACACATTTGACTTTAACCATCGAAAAAATAATTGAATAAAGTTAAAAGTTATAAAAAAATTAAGAGAATTTCATAAAATCAAAATTGACAATATTTCAAAATTTAACTGAAATACTTATAAAAATTATGATGATGATTTCATAAGAAAAACTAAATTATTTAAAAATAATTCATTAATTCATGGTGATTTAGCAGCTAAAAATATACTTTTAACTAGTGATAATGAAATTGAATTTTTAGACTATGAATGAGTAAGAAAAGGAAATTTTTTATTTGACATTTCAACTATACAAAAAACTTTAAAAATAGATAAAAGCACATTGATAAAAGAATTTAAAATAAAAAGTGAAGATTTAGACATAATGAACTATATAAAAGGTGAATTCGATAAATTCGCATATCAGAATGTTTATGATGAATGACATGAACTTATCAATAAAAATTTAAGTCTAAATTCCAATGTAAAAAATCCCGGACAATTTATAATTAAATATAAATCAAATACAAGTTCTTATAAAAAGTTTAATTTAACTAATGATTCTAAAATAACACCTAAAATTTATTATGAAGACAATAAAGTGTGTATTAGTGAATTTATAAAAAATACTTGTATAAAAAAACCTAATTTAAGAGTTTTATTTAAATGTGCAAAAAAAATAAATTTTTTATCGACTAAAAATTTTAAGAAACCTATATTTAATAAAATACCTATTGTTAAACAATTAAAAGATTTAACAAATAATTCAATAATTATTTTAGAGTTATTAAAAATTATTAAAAAAGATTATTCATTAAATAGTTTTGTTCATTATGATTTAAATGCTGAAAATATTTTATTTTTAAATTCTAAAAATGTAAAAATTATTGACTTTGAATTTGCTTACTGAGGAAATCAAGATTTTAATCTGGCAAATATTTATTCTTCTTATTATCAAAATAATTTAAAAGTAAATAATTTATTAAAAAAATATATAGTTAATAAAAATGATTTTTTTAAATCGCTATTGTTATGTAATTTATTTTACTTATTTTGAACATTAAAAAATGCACAATACAGAAATGACTGAATAGGTTTAAATATTCAATTAATTTTTAAAGCATTAGATAATTTAGAATTAAATTTAATTAAAGTTTCAAAATTAAAAAGCCAATTGCAAGAGTTAATAAAAAGCTAGAACAATTAAGTTCTAACTTTTTTATTATTTAAGTTCTTAACTATTAGATCTGTCAGTAAGTTTAAGATAAAAATACTGAATGTTGCTATTCAAATATAACTCATAGCTTTTTGCGGTTGATATTTAATAGGATTTAAATAGTGATTTATATAACTACCAATTTTAAGTGTATTTGCACTAAAAATTGCATAAGTAATTGCACTTCGAAATGACATTTCAAAAGCAAAAAGACTTAAAGTAATTAAATCTTTTTTAATTGTTGGTATAACATAATATATATAAATTTTAAATTTTGAATAAGATTGAATTTTTAAATTTTCTATAAATTCAAAATCTAAAGTATCTGTTATTTCATATAGCCTTTTACTAAAAGAACTTGAAGAATGAATTCCTAAAACAAAAACTAATAAAGTTATAGGATCATTTGCCAAAGGATTAAAAGTATAAATAAACACAACACTTGGAAATAATCTTATAAAAGTGTTAAAGACTTTAAAAGTAAATGATGTTTTTAGTCCATGTAGTTTAAATATGCTTCAATAAAAAATTATGAAACTAAAAATTAGCATAACAATTAAACTAATGAGCGCATAATATAACGATTGCAAAATTTGTAAGAGTGGATTATTTTGCAATGTATTATCAAATTTAAAAACGCTTCAATCTGGGCTAAATGTACTTAAAAAGAATTCATGAGTTTTATCTAAAGATGTTCTTGATAAGTTAGTTGTTGATAAAAAGACAATAGATAATATTATTAAAACGATAAATAAAATATTTTTAATTATTTTTTTAAGGGAAATTACTTTAACTGCTGTACCATAGTCAAATTTGGTTATTTTAATGTTTTGATCTTCAAATAAATATTTATTTATTAAAAAACTTATTATTTCTAGAAAAATAATAAAAATAAACAAAATAATTAAGGGAATTCCTATTTGATCAAAAGTATAATCAGCACTTCCAGAAAAGTGAATTAGTGCACCTATTCCACTTAATCCTAGTGCAGATAAAATTGATCCTCATCTAATATTAGCTTCAAATGAATATATGAATAATGAGCTGAATCTAGATAAAAGTTTTAAAAATATTTCCTGAAAAAAAGCATAAATTTTACTGTTTCCATTATTTAAAGAAATAAAATAAAATTTTGGATCAATACTATTAATTGCATCTAAAAAATATTTATGTAATCATAATCACGAAAATCACAAAAACACCATTGTCATAGCCATTTCTGGATAAAAAGACAGAGTAAATAATTTAATAAATATTAGTTCTGGAAAAGATCTCAATAATAAAATAAACAAATTATTAAAATAGGCTAAATACTTATTTAGAACATATTTGCTAGAAAGAAAAGAGGATATTATAGCTAAAATGAATCCTAAAAAAGTACCAATTAATGTCGTTTTTAATGTTATTCATAAATATTTAAAAGATAACAGTCAGTTATTATCTGTACCTAATAAAAATGAACTTTCATTATTAAAAACAAATAAATTTTTTATATTTTTTCAAAATAAATTAATACCAAATTTGTTAGTTGTTGAATAATCCAAAAAACTAAAACTTAAAATTATTATAAAAACTAAAACAAAGATAAAAAAGTGTTTTCAAAATGGACGTAGTTTTTTAGATGTTTGTTGCTGATTTGTACTTGATTTTACTTGATAAAAAAATCAATTACTTGTAATTATTATATTTTTTAACTTAGTAATTTTTTGATTTCACATAAGGTAGTTTCATTTGTGTTTTTATGCAGAGCAACACGACCTTCTTTTAAAACAATTATTTGATCAAATTTTTCGAGGGCTAAATTAAGATCATGAATATTAACTAAAATAGTTATGTTTTTTGTTTTATTTAATTCTCTAAGTAATTCCATAACATCACTTGAATTTTTAAAATCTAAATTACTTGTAGGTTCATCAGCTAAAATTAAATCAACTTGTTCTAAGAGCAATTTGGCAATTTCCACTCTTTGTTGTTGTCCACCACTAAGTGTATCAACACGATAAAAAGCTTTCTCTAAAATTTTTAAATCGTTCAATATTTCAAAAATTTTCTGATGTTTTTGTTGATCTGGTATGTTTAATAATTTATAAAAAATATTTTTATGATTTTTAAGAGCTTTTAAAATGTTATTGTAAACATTTTGACTTGGAATTAAATTGGTTTTCTGACTTAAAAAACCAATTTTCTTTATTATTTGATTTCATTCCTTTTTGTTTAACTTATTAATATTTTTTTCAAATATTTTAACAGTTCCAAAAGTAGGTTTTAAATATCGACTAAGTAGTTTAAAAATAGTAGTTTTTCCAGCACCGCTTAGACCTACAATTGCAACCATATCTCCCTTATTTATAGTTAAATTGAAATTTTCATATAACAAAAAATTTGAATCAAGTTCAAGTTTTATATCGTTTAATTCAATTATTTTTTGCATATATTTTCTTTCTTATTTTAAACTACCTTCTGTAGTTTTTTGTAATTTTAATAATTCTGAAAAATTATTAGATTTATTATCCCCAAAATAATTATAACCGGTATAAATACCTAGTGTATTTTCTTTTGGGTTTATCATAGCTAAAGCTTGACTTAATAAATTAACTTGTTCTTTAGCCAAACCTACTCTTGCTAAAATCGCATCATATGGTGCTGGATTAGTAACACTTAAAACTCTAACTACGGAGTCTGAATTTGTAGGTACATAATTATTTGCTCCTCATGATTTAGGGGTTCAATTAAATGCTCCTTCATCATCAAAAGCAATATTAAAAGTACGTTTATCACCTTGCTCTTGACCTATAATGGTAGCGTCTTTACCACTTAAAACAAATTTTGAATTTTCTGGGGCTTCAAGTCATTTAACAACTTCATTTTCATTTTTAAATTTATTTGAAAAATGTTTAGCTATTAATGAAACTTGATACTTAAATTTTCCTCCACTTGTTTTTTTCTTATAAATAATTCCGTATTTAGAAAATTCTTCTCAGTTTTTTTCTTCTCATGCTTTAGTAATAGCGTTTCTTTGTGCTTCATTTCCAGCAATCAAAATGCTTCCACGATAATACAAAGTAGTTCTATCAAGATTATAAAAAACTGCATATTTTGAACCGTCAAAACCATATGTTTCTTTTGTGTCTTTTCAGTTTTTAAATTCTCCATATGGTGCAGAAAATTGTAATTCATTTTCATGTTTAGCCATTTTTCTAAGTGGGTCATTAATTGAGCCATCATTATAAACTAATGGATCGATTGTTGATCACTTAAACATTAACGTTCCAGTTTGCCCAGCAAACTGAGGAAATGATTCATCTATTTTGTCATTTGAAAATGAATGATAAGGTAAAATAGCTAAATCAGTATTAGTTTTATCACTTTTTAAATTTTGAAGAGTAGCATTTTTATCACCATTTACTTCTAATTTAAATTTGACATTTGGATACTTTTTTAAATTTTTGTCTTTATTTTTTAATGAATTGAAGTTGTCTTCCATTAGCTTAATATAAGACTCTTTATCTCATTTGTCTGTATTTTCTCAACCATATGTTAAAGTAATTTCATTATCTCAAGCAATATCATTTTTAATATCTACTTTTTCCGTTTCATTAGTAGTTTTAGCACATGATACTAAAGCTCCTAAAGGAAGTAATGAGCTTAAACTTAAGGTTAAAAATTTTATATTTTTTTTCATTTAACTCCTTGCGTAACAAGAAGGAGAGATATATAAAAAATAACTTGCAACGCGAGCATTATCTCGATCTGCTTGAAGGTATATTCTCAGCCAATTTAACGGCACCCTTGTTACATGTTAATTATAACTACTTTTTTCAAAAAAATGCCTATAAAAACAAAAACTTCCTATGTGTTAGGAAGTTCTTGTTTATTTAATAAAATTGTTATTTAATCATTTCATTATTTCACTTAATGATACTAATTCAGCGTAAAGTTGCGCTAGGTGAAATGGTTGATAACCTTGTTCATTCATGTCTTCATAATTTTTATATTTAGTTGATGAATGTCTAATTTCGCTATTACGTTCTATTAAAATGTCTTTACTGTTTAATTCCTTATAAAATGCATTTCTTGCTGTAGATAAGGCGTTTTTGGCTTTTGTTTTTTGATCTTCAGTTGACTTAGGATCTTTGAATGTTTTTAAGGCATCAAGAGAAGCCTGTGCATATTTTGATTCCAATTCTTTTATTTTATTAAAAATTGGAGTTGTATCTGATTCATCTTTAGGATCAGCATGAGTTATAAATGATGGATTTATATCGTTAATATTTCTATATAAATTGTTTTTTGATCTTAGTTTTTCATAAGATTCAGTTAACAATTTATATGCATCTTTATCATCATGATCATCAGCAATTAAAATTGTTGATAGATTAGCAGATTCTGAATATACTCAATAACGAATTAAAGCAAATAATTCTTGACCAGGAACTATTTTTGAAAGTTTTGTTATTTGAGTTTTTTTTCTGTTGTAACCATCTTTATTTGTGTTTGAGTCTTCAATATATGAAAGAATTTCTCCTATTACTGATTTTTTAAATCCGGTATTTTCAAAACCTAAATTATCAAGTTCGTTTTTTAAAGTTGTTTTTAATTCGTTAATTTCTTTACTGTTTTTGTCTTTATTTTTTCATGCGGTTAATTTTGTTAATACATTATTTAAAGAGTTTTTAAATGTAGTTAAAAATTCATTTGAATCATATATATTATTTAAAATATTTTTTGTTTCATTATTTTCTAATTTAAGTTTAAACGTATTAATATTATTATTTTCTTTTTCAATAGTATCTTTTTCAAAATTACTATTATTTACCGTTTCTAAAAGTAATTTATACTCAACAACTAGTTTTTTAATATTTAAATATGATTGATCATTTAGTGTATAACCTTCATTGTAAGCATTCAAATTCAACCTTTCAAAAAGTAAAGTTTTTTTACCTTCTTTTTCATGCCCAAAAATAATTAATAACTCATCATCTTTTTTAGAAAGTAAATCCAAATCCTTTTTTAATTCTCTAGATTTTTTGTTTTTGCTTCGTTAATATTTTTTGCAGTTCATTAGCATAAACATCTATTGAATTACTTATTTTTAATTTTAAAGCATCGCTAAAAAATTCGAATTTTTTATCTTTTCCTTGTTCTACTTTAAACAAGTTTTGAACATCTTTAGCAACTTTTAATTTATCATCAAAATATTTTTTAACAGTTGTTTCATTTAAATCAGAAGGTTTTGCAATAAATATTTTTTTAAGATTTTCATTTAAAAATTTAATATTTTCTTCATACTCTTTTATTGAAGAATCTTCATTTTTAATTGACTTATCATAAACTTCTAAGTCTTTATCTTTTGCTAAAATACTTTTTAAAGGATCTTCATCTATTTTTTCTTTAAGTGTATTTCAATAATTAAAGTAATCAAAAATTGTGTTATTTTGAATTTCTAATTTTTTAAGAGCAATATGCTTATTAAAAGTCGATACAAAATCATTTTCTCTTATTTTATTTATGTTTCTTAATTCAGATCTTGATCAATCTCAAAAAATTTCATAATTTTTTTCATCTTCTCGTTTTGATAAAACATTTTTGCTATAAAAGTCATTAATTGATTTTAATAATACTTCATTTTTTGCTTTATATTCTTTAGTTAATTTTTCAAAATCTACTGTATACAAGGTATTTAAGTCATTTTTTGCTTTTTCAAAATAATATAAAAGTTCTTTTTTAGAATTAGCTGCACCAGCAAATTTTATACGTTTCATTAAAGCAACATTGTCTTTAAATTCGAATAGTTTTTTAGAAAAATAAACAGATGTTAAAAAGTCTTTTGCTTTATTTTTATAAAAGTTTGCATATAGTGTATGAATTTCAGTTGCTTTAGTCTCAAGTTCATTTAACAATTTTGGATCATTTATTTGCATGTAAACAGGAAATTCGCTTGAAGAAACTGGTATTTTATATTCAAGTCTAAAAGTATGAAATTTATTAGTATCTAAAAGTAATTTATAAATTAAATTATCTTCAGCAAACTTGAATTTAATAACTTGATGACCAAAATCAACTGTTTCGTTTTTAATTACTAAATAGTCTTTTTTTAGTTGATTTAGTGTTTTTAATTGCTCATCTTTTTTAGGATTATTTTTTGTGTCCTGTTTTGTAACTTCGCTTATTGCTAAATCAATATCTTTTAATCTTCAATCAAACAGAGCATCCATAAATTTTTCTTTTGGATGATTTAGTTTGATTCTATTATCACCTTCTAAGTAATCTTTTAAAACTGCTATATGTCCGATATAATGCATTACTAAACGTTCATAATAATTTAAATTAGTATGATCTTCTAGTTCATCTTTAATAGCATCTTTAGTTTTACTTAATCCTTCAATCATACTAGTTCAAAATGTTGCATTTTGCTTAAACTTTTCAGGTTGCTGCTCTTTTCAAGCATTTTGAAATTCAATTTCTATAAAATCAAACATTGTTTTAAGAGCTTTTTTAGCACTCAAGTCATTTCTTGGTAAACTAAATTTTGAACTCAATTCTTTTGCTTCGTTTAATTTTGCATTTAATTCATCAATTTCTTTTTTATGTTCACTTTTTAATTTATTTGTTAATTCTTCTAGCTCTTTATCATTCTTAACAACTCCGGGTGTACTTGTAGAAGTATTATTACTCATATTAGTAATTGCATGTGTTATTTTTCTAAATTGTTCATCTTTAATTTTGTTAATCTTTGCCAACATTTCAAAATCAAAATTTGTTTCATTTTTTGTTGAGTTATTTAACTCTTGTAATTGACTTTTAAGTTGATTATTTAACTCTTCAAGTCCTTTAATGTCTTTAATATTGTTTAAAGTTTTATTCATCTCATCAAGTTTAAGCTCTATTTCTTCTTTGTAACTATGCTTTACATCTACTCCAGAACAAGAAGTAGCAATAAATGTTGCAACAAAAGTACATAAAGTTAAACCGAATAATACTTTTAGTTTTTTCATTTTTCTCCTTATAAAATTTGTTTATAAATTATATTTTAATTTGCAAAAATTCAAATCAAATTATCATATTTTCAGATTAGTAAATAAAACTTATATGTTTTCATATATGTGTTAATTTAATTTTTTTTATAACTATTTTTTTTATAAATTATAATTATTAAAATTATTAATTAATAAGGAGAAATATGTCAAAAACATTAGTAATATATGGTGATTTAAATAAGGCTGAAAATTCGTATTCACATTTAGCTACAAAATCATTTATAGAAAAATATAAAAAAGCAAACCCAGGAGAAGTATTTGAAGAATTTGATTTAAATAAAACTGAATTAGCTAAAGTTTTCTTAACACAAGAAAATGTTGGATCTTACTATACACAAGTTAAAAGTGACTTTTGAATAGATAAATTAAAAGAAGTAAATAAAGTTGTTGTAGCAGTTCCTATGATTAACTTTGGACCAAGCGCAATTGTTAAAAACTTTATAGATGCAGTTGCAGTTGCAAACAAAACTTTCTCATACAAATATTCAAAAAAAGGAGATGCAATTGGTTTACTAGATAATTTAGAAAAAGTTTTAGTTGTAGCAAGCCAAGGTGCTCCAGCAGATTGATATATTTGAGGAAGTCATGCTTTATGATTAGAAGGAACATTTAAGTTTTTTGGAGCTAAAAGTGTTGACACTTTATTAATTAGTGGTGTTAAAACTCCAACTTTTGCTAACATGACACAACCTGAAGTATTAGCAACATTTGAGAACGAAATTAACAAAAAAGTGAAAGCATTTTAATTGTTTTATTATTTAGCATATGGAAGTAATTTAAGTAAAGAAGTTTTACTAGAGTACTGTCCAAGTGCACAATTAATAAAAACATTATTTTTGGAAAATTACACTTTAGAATTTCGCGGAAAAATAAATAAAGGTTATTTAACCATTAAAGAAAAAGCAAATTCAAAAATTCCAATTGTAATTTGAAAAATTAATAAAAGCGATTTAGCTTCTTTAGATGATTATGAAGACTATCCAAATCTTTATAAAAAAGTTATTTTTAAAATAAATATCAATAACAATGAACATGAAGTTTTAAGTTATATTATGAATCAAAATTATCCATTCCAAAAACCAACTGAACAATATTGAAAAATTGTAAATAAAGCTTACGATGAGTTAAATTTTGATAAGAATATTTTATTAAATGCATATAAAAATCGGTTTAGGCCGATTTTATTTATCATTTTCTCACTCAAATTGATACTCAAAAATTGAAACTGTATCACCTGGTTCAATATCAAGTTTTATGAGTTCATCTCATACTCCAATTTTTTTAAGAATATTATTAAATCTTAATAAGTTATCATATGAATTAATTGGTATTTTATTATATAACTCTTCAACTTTTCTACCACTAACTTCAAAGTATCCTTTGTATGGACTAAATACTTTAAAGTCTGGATCAAATGTAATTGTTAATTCCTCAATTGGCTGTTCTATAGGTTTAAATGTAACTTTTTGTACCATTTCTCAAAGAACTTTTTTTACAGTATCCATATTTTCACGATTAATCGCAGAAACTTCAATCAATTGAACATTTGGATATTTTTTCTTAAATTTTTTAATATTACTTTTAAAAGCAGGTAAGTCTGATTTATTAGCAATAACCAACTGTTCTTTTTGTTCTAGTTTTAAATCATAACTTGTTAATTCATTATTAATTGTTTCATAATCTTTTATTGGATCTTTATTTTCGTCTCCAAAGTCAACAATATGCGCTATTACTCTACATCTTTCAATGTGCTTTAAAAATTGAATACCTAATCCTTTTCCTAAAGAAGCACCTTTAATTAAACCCGGTAAGTCTGCAACACTGAATGAATTATCAAAAAACTTAACCATTCCTAATTGAGGAACTAAGGTTGTAAATTCATATTCAGCAACTTTAGCATTTGCATTTGAAATTGCGTTTAAGAATGTACTTTTTCCAGCACTTGGTTTACCTACAGCTCCAACATCACTTAATATTTTTAAAACAATCTTGGCTTCAAATTTTTCACCTGGCATTCCATTTTCACAAATTCTTGGAGCAGTGTTTTTAGAAGTTTTAAACTTCGTATTACCTCTTCCTCCTTTTCCTCCAGCTGCGACTAAATAAGGTTTATTTGGTTCAATAACATCACAAACTAATTTATCATTTTTATAAACAAGAGTTCCAATTGGAACATTTATGTAAGTGTGAAAAGCATTAGCTCCATATAGGTTTTTTGGGCCACCTTTGACACCGTCTTCAGCTATTATGTGCTTATTTTTGTAAAAACTTAATAGTGTATTTTTTCCTAAATCACCTACAAAATAGATGTTTCCACCATTTCCACCATCTCCTCCATCAGGTCCACCTTTATCAACGTGTGCTTCACGACGAAATGAAATCATTCCATCACCACCTTTACCTGCTTGAACTAAAATATTAATTTGATCTATAAAACGTGCCATAATACCCCTAAAAATTTACTTATATTATAGATTAAAGCATGAAAAAAAGAATAAAAAAAAATGGCGGAACAGAGAGGATTTGAACCTCCGCGGGAGTTGCCTCCCCTACAGTCTTAGCAGGACCGCCTCTTCAGCCACTTGAGTACTGTTCCAAAGTATCATTATTATATAGTAAAACTTTGAATTTAAAAAGAAAAAAAGGAGTAAAAATTATAGAAATAAAGTTAATTTTTTTTAAATTTAAAGTGTGTTTTGTTTCTTTTAAATGTTTCTAATCATAAATCTGCAAATTTATTACCTTTATAAAGTTTTAGAGTTAAATATAATGCATTAATAAAATCATCTAAATTTTTAAATTCAACATTTTTATACAAGCGGAAATATGTATTAGGTCTTATATTATAAATAACATTTCTTTTTAGTTGCGTTTTAAGTGGATATCTATTTGATGATCCTGTTATTTCTCAAATTTTTTTTAATCAGATATCTTTAATTATTATATTTCCTAATTTGTCTATATCATAGCCAAATATTAAATAATCTGCATTTAATCTAAACGGTTCGTTTTTTATAGATTCACAATATGAATCAAAATTTGCAACGTCAAAAGATGGACCTTTTGGGTAATGGAACGTTTTTATCTCTAACAAATCATAATAATCTGAATCTGATAGATAAAAATCAGGATATTTTTGTGAATTATTGGGCTGTCTAAAGTAAATATTATTAAGTATAAAATATTTTTTTATTCATTGTTCTATTACAACTCCAACAATATCTGGTGTGTTTATTTCTACAGTGATATCATACATGTTAAAAACAATTTTTCCTTTTTTATTAATTCAATTTATGTTTTTAAATATTCTAAAAATTTCATTTGAATTCAATTTCATATGTATCTCCTTTCACTAATTAGTTTTTATTGAAAAATTTAAAAAAAACAAAAAAGGAAAATCTTATTTTTAGTAAAAATGTAAATTTGATTTGTATTTATATATAATCTTTTTATATGAATGTGTCTAAAAACGTTTACAAAAATAATAAAATAAAATTTATTGATTTATTTGCAGGTTTAGGAGGAATCAGAATCGGCTTTGAACAAGCTTTAAAAGATAAAAAAATAAAGTCAGAGTGTGTTTTTACCAGCGAAATTAAAAAACACGCAATAAAGGCTTATAAAAATAATTTTAAAGATTCTAATATCAATGGTGACATTAGTAAAATTGATCTAGAAAAAATACCATATTTTGATTATTTACTTGCCGGTTTTCCATGCCAACCTTTTTCTAGCGCCGGTAAAATGTTAGGATTTTTAGATACAAGAGGAACTTTATTTTTTGAAATTGAAAAGATTTTAAAAAATAAAAAACCATTAGGATTTATTCTAGAAAATGTTGAAGGTTTAATAAGTCATAACAAAGGGCAAACTTTACGCACTATTTTAAATTCATTAAGTAATTTGGGTTATAAAGTAACATATTCAGTATTAAATTCAGCTGATTTTGGACTTGCTCAAAATCGTAAAAGAGTCTATATCATAGGAACAAAAGACAAAACTGTTCATTTAAACAATTTTGTTAAAAAACAGTCTAATGTAAAAGATATACAAGAAGATAATTTAGAAACTATTAAATCAATATTTAGCAAACAATTATTAAAAAAATATAAGACAAAAGACATTTATGGTAAGTCAATTACTGATAAAAGAGGTGGAATAAATAATATTCATTCATGAGATTTAGAGCTAAAAGGTACTATTTCAAATGAACAAAAAGAATTATTAAATTTGTTGTTAAAAAACAGACGAAAAAAATATTTTGCACAAGAAATAAATATAGATTGAATGGACGGAATGCCCTTAAACATAGATCAAATAAGAACTTTTTTTGACCATAAAAACTTACAAAAATTATTAGATGATTTAGTTCAAAAAAAATATTTAGTTTTTGAATATCCAAAAAAACTTGTTAACAATAAAAGAAAATTTGACGTTTTAAAACAAAAAGGTTATAACATTGTTACTGGCAAATTATCATTTGAATTTTCTAAAATATTAGACCCTAATTCAATAAGCCCTACGCTTGTTGCAACTGATATTGATCGCATAGGTATAATTGACAATGAAGGTATTAGAAAATTAAGTATAAGAGAAGGATTGCGACTTTTTGGGTTTCCTGAGGATTATGATTTAAGTTTTTTAAAAAGGAGTGAAGCTCTTGATTTACTAGGTAATACGGTTTGTATCCCCGTTATTAAAGAAATAGCTTTAAAATTATTAAATACTAAAAAAATCTAGTGATATAACTAGATTTTTTGTTTATAAAAATAAATAAAGATTTTTATAAATTTATAATACAATAAAAATATGCCCAAGTGGTGGAAATGGCAGACACGCTAGACTAAGGATCTAGTGAAGCAATTCATGCAGGTTCAAGTCCTGTCTTGGGCACCAATATTAACTTAGCTTGCTAAGTTTTTTTTATTTACAAAATAAAAGTAAAAATAGTTGGAATAAGAATGCTAAGAGGGTAACATGCTAAAAAAGTATATTTAAAAACACTAGATTTTTTAAATATCTTTTCAGAATAAAATAGGATCGGAATTAGAGCAATCAAAGCATAATTTTGAACTCAGTTTTTATCTAGTAAATAAAATAAAAGTGTTAGTGCCGTAAAAATAAATGCATATGATAATTTATAAAACATAATTTTTAATTGATATTTTTTAACGCTTGAATAAACCAAATACGAAAGATGCAAAATAAGTCATAAATAAATTCCATAATCAATTCTAAATCCACCTAATTTTCTTAAAGTAGATAATGTCAATAAAACACTAAAAAGTATAAAAATAACAACGCCTATAAAAAATATAATTGGTATTTTTATTTGTTTCAAACAATATCAGACTAAGGAAACTAATCCAAACATAATAAAAATATTAAAGTAAAGCATATCATTTACAAATCTTTTATGAACTATGTATAAATGAATTACAAGTATCAAATGTAATACTAAACCTATAATTAAGAGTTGAACAAAATATAAAATAGGACGTCTTGTTTTTTCAAATCCAATAATACATAAAAAAGCAAAAATAGGCATCGTTATTCTACCTACTATTCTCATTCATAAAAAATCTGGTTGGTTAAAAGTAATAGCGCCAAAATGGTCGATAAACATGGCAATTATGGCAATTATTTTTAAAATATTCCCAGACAAAAATGAAGTTATTTTATCAACTGTAACTAATTTATTCATTAAAACACCTTTATGTCTTGAAATCTATTATAGCCTAAATCGTTTAAGGGCTTTTCTATATTATTTTTTACTATTATTTTTTTATATGTTTCAAAATTATTATATAAATTTAAAGTAATTGGAATTGGATTGTTTAAACCTATTTGATTTACTAATTCAACTTGCTCAAAGTTATTTAAGGAATGCATAAATTCTAATGATTCTTTAAATAGTTGTTCATTTAATAATCTATTATTAAACAATTTATCGAGCTGATATTTATTTAAAATTTCACTTAATTTTATTAGATATTTAAACTCTTTATCTTTATAAAAATAAATACTTTTTAATAAGTTTTGGTTTTTTAAAATAAGTTCTAAATACGAGTCTATCTTATTTGATGAATAAATAAATTCTTGATAAATTACACTAGAATTAAACTTACTGTTATAATCTTTTTGGACTAATATTAATTTACTTTTAAGCCTATTATCAAGACTATTTAGTAAATTTTCAGTGTTACTTATTAAAATTTTATTTAAATCATTTTCTTCAGCAAAAATTGGAAGAACAAATTCTATTTTTTCTTCATTATTTAAGTCATTTGTTGTATAAAAATTATCTAATAAATTGTTTATATTTTCTTTTATAAAATCAAAAGCGCTCGATTTTAACTTTTCATTATTGTCAATAAAAGAGGAAAGTGAATTTAATTTATTATTTTCAGTTATAAAATTGGTTGTTATATTTTTCTTAAAATTATATGAAAAAATCAAATTATTATTTATTCATAACGCTGCATCGTTAGCATTTTTATAAGTGGAGTTTATTGCATCTTTTCCATCTAAAATCATGTTAGGTAAAGCTAAATTATTTCAATAATTTGCTTTTTTGCTAAATTCATTAATAGCCGATAAATTAATAGCATTAGCTAAATATGAACGAAACAATTTTGAGTTTTTATCTGAATAAAAGTACTCATCATTTTTTTCATTTATTAATTCGTTTGTGTCTGTCCCGTAAAGTAATTTTGAATAATTGTCATTAAAATCAAATTTTTTGTTTTTTGAAAAATTTATATTATAAATTGAATTTACATTAGACTTTAAAGATGAATCTTGAAGCTGCATTGTTAAACCATAAGCTCTTGAAAAATTTTCAATTTCATTTTTTTGGTCGGAATTAAATATGTCAAAGTCAGATTCATTCAATAAGTTTTGTCTAAAAGATTTAAAAGATTGAAGTCTAAAAGTTTCATTATCAATAGGAACACTATTAAAATTTAAAATAACCTGTTCAATACGCGAATTATCGTCAATAAATTTTGAATTTGCACCATTTAAATTTTTGTTAAAAATTTGCTTTTCAAGTGTATTAGAATTTAAAATATAATCACTTAAATAAATGGCTTCTTGTAATTTTGGTTGATATTGATCGACATCTAAATTTAATGTACTTAAATATTCATTTGAAGTAGGATTAAACATCATGTTTTTCATAAGTTGATCTTTTAAAAATAAATCGAGTTTTTTTGCATTATTTTTTATGATTAATAAGTCATTTTCTACTACAAAATCGACTCCATATAAAAGTTTTAAATTATTAAAGGAATCTTTATTTGTTAGTTTATTAAGTGAAGTTAAAAAGTCTTTAGGATTAAGTTTAAAATTGGTTGCATTTCCTTTATAGTCGGTATAAACTAAATCCTTTAGTTTGATACTTATTTGTTTTGATTTTTTAATATTATCAAAGAAATTTTTATGATTAACCGATAAAGTATTTAAACTCGTTAATTCAATAATATTTTTTGAATAGTTGGTAAATAAATCTGGTTTTGTTAGTGAAAAATCAGAATCGTCACTATTATAAAGTTGAAATGTATCATTTTCTAATTCCACTTTAATATAGTCAATTAAGTTTAACTTAAGAGATTTTTTTGTTGGTACTGCAACAGCATTATTAACATGGTCTAGTACCAATTTATCGCTATATTCATAAGTAATTAAAGGAGCAAAGACTAGCGCTAACGAATCATTATCAATGATTTTGTTGTTGTTAAATGAATAATCATTAGTTTTTAAAAAATTTGGTTGATTAAATATTTTAACGTATTGTTTTTCATTTCTATAATCACCAGGATTAGTACAAGAAATAGTAAAAGAAGATAGCCCAATTATCGAACTAAATACTAAAAAATTTAGAATTTTTTTTGTCCTTTTTTCCATATTTCTCCTATAAATTTGGTTGCATTGCAATATAAATATTAATGCCTAATAACTTTAAAATAATTATATAAAGTGCACTTGTAAAAATTACTGTAAAACTGAATAAATAATTTTTAAAATTATCTATTATTTGTTTAAATACATTCCCTATATTTAAATAATCACTTATCCCTTTTACATTAAAGAAACTTAACGAAGCTAAAATTAAAAGTGTGATAGAAACATTTTCACTAAAAAGTGATAATTGTTTAAATAAAACTTCACGTGTAATTAATAATATTGTAATTCTAAAAAAACTTGCTCCAAGAGCTTTAGAAGCCAAAATATAATCTTTATTTTTTAATTCTTGTGTATAAGAATATGAACTAAAAAAGAATTGCGGAAGACCTATTATTCCTAAAATTATTATTGCTAAAAAATGTGTGTATCCTAAAATACTAAACAAAAATATCGCTATTATTATGTAAGGTATTATGCTAAATGAACTTATTATATAATAAGGAATTTTTAGAATTTTATTTGTTGAATAACCAATTAAAACTCCTGAAATAACTCCCAACATAAGTTGAATAAAAACTGCACAAAATGTTATCAAGACACTTAAACCGAATGTACTAGAAAAAAATATTAAATTATCAATTCCAGTACTATTTGTTCCCAGTATTGAATTAATTTCAATTGTTTTTTTATCATTTAATAAAGATGCATATTTAATTAATTGATAAGGATCATATTCTATTTTGGCAAAGCTAGCAAATTTAACTTCAGAAATAAGTGTAAAATCTGAGTTAGCTTCTATATATTTGATATTGTTATAAAAATTACCTATTTCTACGTTTTAGTAATTTTAGTGTTATTAAAACTTGGTAAGTCGTAAGCCAAGTTCGAATCAAAACTGGTTTGTTGCAGAATATTCTCAAAATATATTTATTATGCTTATTAAAAGCAAAATAAGTAAAAATACGCATATTAAAAATCAGTTGATTTTTTTACTAAAAAAACGAGTTATGAATTGTTTAAAATCGCTTTTAATATTAGCACTACTATGCGCTAAAATATTTTTTTTGTTTGATAAATTAAAGAGATTTTTATTCATTATTTACCTCTTTTTTAAAAAGTTTTTTTACAGTAAAAAAACCTTTTAAATAATTGTGTTGTTTTTTACTAAAATCACTTGCTAATAGATATTTTTGGAATATTTCTGAAATTAATTGAAATGTTAAAATTATTATTGAATTAAATAATATTAAAAACATGATTATGTTAGTTTCTCCTTTGTCAAAAACTATGTTTAAAATAGTACTTTGACCTGGAATTTGAAATATTCTTTCAATTATTAAAGAAAAAGTGATTAAAGATACAAAAATAGGTACTAAAAAAGAAATTAATTTTGATCATGAATTGCGTAAAATACCTTTGTAAAAAATCTGAAAACCATTCATTCCTAGTCCTCTTAAATAAATAATAAATTCAGATTTATGTAGCTGTGCTATAGTCGAAAAAGTTAAAGAAGAAAAAGTTGCAATAGTTCCTAAAAGAAGAATTAAGATTGGTATAAATAGAGAATAAAAAGTTTCTTTTAAGCTTAGTAAGTGTTCTGGAATAAAAACAGTTGGGATATTGTTTATTTCAGCTAAATTTATAAAAATAGGCGCTAAGACAAAAATTGGTATTGCAGAAAAACTAAACGTTAAAACATTAAGCAACAAAACAATATTTTTTTTGTATTTATATGAAAGAATTAATCCTAAAAAATAACCAATAATAATTCCTAAAACAAACGAAAAAATTATAATTAAAAAACTTCACTTAAAATAATTAAAATACAAATGAGGTATTGAATAGAAACTACCATTTATTGACGGATCAAAAATTGTCCCAAAATTAAATACAAATATGTCTTTTATGTAATTTATGTAAGCAAAAAAAATACTTTTTTGTTCATTATTAAAAAAAGATTTAGGAATAAAGATAGCTACTAAAAAATAACTAATTGAAATAATAATTAAAGTGGTTAGTAATAAAAGAATTATTTTTTTAAAAAAGTAATTAAGAATTGTCATTATACTTTCTACAATAAAAGCCGCAATGCGGCTTTTATTATAATTTAATTAAGTTGTTTGATACTAAAGCATCTTTGATCGCTTGTAATGCTGCTTCTTCGTCTTCTCCAGAAATTTTAATTGTAATTTCTGTTCCATGTTTAACACCTAAAGCCATGATGTTCATGATTGATTTAAGATTTCCTTCTCTTCCAGCACTGATTACTTTAGAATCACTTTTAAATTTTCCAGCTGTTCCAACAATAATTGATGCAGGACGAGCATGTAGTCCAGCAGGATCGATTATTGTACATGTAAATTCTTTCATATTACTCCTCTATAAATAAATATTAATTATTATAACATTAAATAAGTGGTTTGATAATTTTATAAATGATTTTTTTAATCCTTCCATATTTAACATTTCCAAGTTTGGTTGAACTTAAAAGTGTTGATTTTCGCTTATAATTATCAAAAATTTCGTTTAATTTTTTTACGCTTTGTCCAGAGATAATATCCATAGTTTCATATTGTGCAAACATTGAACGACTATCAAAATTATTAGTTCCCATTCATCCGATATTTTCATCAATAGTTCCGAATTTAGAATGTAAAAAATGATCATTATATAAATAAATTTTTACACCTTTTTCTTCTAATTCTTTTAGCTCCTTTATACCAACGTTATAAACAATTTTTTTGTCAGGTAATCCTGGAAAAAATATTTCTACTTCCACACCACATTTAATTGCTATAAAAATTTGTTTTCAAAGCGCTTCTGTTATTGAAAAATAAGGAGTAGATAATCTAATTCTTTTTTTTGCCATTGAAAAAAGTTTTATTCAATATTCTTCAGCTTTTGAATAATTAATAGCAGGGCTATCAACAACTAAAATCGCCTGATCACTTTCTTTAAAAGCTAAATTATTATTCATATTTAGCATTTCTTGAACATTTAATTCTTTAGATGTTATTATGTCCCAAAATGAACAAAAA
>NZ_ADNC01000001.1 GCF_000178375.1 Mycoplasmopsis alligatoris A21JP2
GATAAAGAAATTACTAATAAAAATTTAAAATTTGCTTTTAATCATGCACAAAAGAAAATTGAAGGATTTAACTATGATTCACGTAAAAACGTTTTAAACTATGATGACGTTATTCGTCAACAACGTGATTTAATTTATTCACAAAGAGATTTAATTTTATTAACTGATGATATTGTTTTTGTTGCAAAAAGAATGATTTCTTCAACTGCTAAATCAATTATTAAATCAGAAAATTATCGTTTTAATAATGGTTCATTTGACTTTGAAGCACTAGCTAAATTTTTAGATGAGCACGTTTCAAATGTTGTTAAAATTAAATTTAGTATTGAAGAAATTAAAGTTTTACATGAAAATGAATTGTTTGAATACATCGAAGAAAAATTCTTGCATTCATTTGATGAATGAAAAGAAAATGTAATTGATAATTATGATCAAGAAATGTTAAATACGACTTTAAGAGATATAGTTTTAAAAATTCTTGATATTAAATGACAATATCATATTGATACTATGGATAAATTAAGATCAAATATTAACTTAGTTCAATATGCGCAAAAAAATCCATTTCAAGTTTACACAGACGAAGGAACTAAAAAGTTTGAAGCGATGCTAAGTGATATTGCTTTTGATGTTATGATCTCAATTTTTAGAAACGAATATGGGCGTAAATCACTTATTGATAAGTCAATTAGACAAGATCCTATTTTCCAAGAAATGATTAGTAATATTACATATAATTATGCTTTAACTCAACAAGAAAATGAAGAAAATTATTTAAGAATGTATAAATCAATCAAAGCTCGTTTAGAAGAATTAGAAAATAATTCTCAAGCAAATGTTTTTGATGATAATTTAAGTCATTTACAAGAAAATAATCCTGAAATTAATAATCTAGAAGTACCAAATGATATAAACTCATTTTTAGAAAATAAAAAATTATTTGATCAAGATGATTCAGAAAAATTTAATGATGTTTCTGAGCAAAAAGAAAATTTAGAAAATCAGGATAAAAACGATGATGATTTCTTTAGCATTGCCTAAATAATAAAAATACATATTAGCCTTGTTTATAGACTAATATGTATTTTTTATAATCATCCACCTAGAAATACTAAATAAAACGTTAAAATGGTTATTCCAAAGAAAATTAATGTGGAAATAGCATCTGAAAGAGTTGCTAAAATGGGTGCTGACATAACAGCTGGATCCTTTTTAAGCTTGATTGCAACTAAAGGAATAATTGTACCTAAAATTTTAGCAAAGACAATTACGATTAATAATGCAAATGAACTAGCAAAAATAATAAATAAAGTAGGTAAATATTTTATTTTATCGATAAGCTCACCAGTTATTAAAAAGTAAATTGATAGTCTTAATATATTTACAAAGAAAAGAATAATTCCGATTGTTAAACCAACTAAAATTTCTTTTCCTAAAACTCTTTTAAAGGCTTTTTTCTCGATTTCTCCAAGCGCTTCAGCTCGAGTGATGGTTGTTGATGATTGAGAACCGGCATTACCAGCTGTTCCACTTATAACTGGTATAAGCGAAACAATTATTGCAGTAGATAAACTAGCGCCAAGTCCATTAATGAAGTTTTCGCTTATCACGGTAAATTGTTGGATTATAAATTGACTAAGAGTTGCTGAAACCATTAAAATAATTAATCAGATAACTCTAGAACGAACTAACTGTTTAATTGTTGTTTTTATATAGCTATCTTCAACTACATCAGGGTTAATCCCGGCCATTTTATAAATATCTTCTGTAGCACTTTCTTGAATAATATCAATTATGTCATCAGAGGTTAACATTCCTAAAATTTTATCCTCATTATTAACAACTGGTAGTGATGAACGATCATGGTCTGAAAAGACTTGAGCAGCTAATTCAACATTATCATGAATTCTTATTTTAGCTACAGGGCTATAGATTTCGTCAATTAGCATTAATTCATCAGCAAAGACAATTTCTTCAAGCGTAACTGCTCCAAGTAATACTCCATGAATATCAGTTACATAAAAGTTATGTGATAGTTCAGCGTTGTTTTTGTAGTCTTTACGAATTTTAATTAAAGCTTTACGACATGTCAAATCGCTTCTAAGTGTTGAAATATCAACAGACATTATGCTACCAACTTGATCTTCTTCATAAGACAAGATTGAATTTATAATATTTCTTTTTTCAACAGTTGATGATGAAAGTATTTTAACTTGTAAGTTTACTGGTAAGTCTTCTAAAATGTCAGCTAATTCATCTGATTGAAGATCTTGAAGAATTTTCATTCCTCATTCTTCAGTAAATGAGTGAACTAACTTAGTTTGGTTATCTTCGTCAAAATAACTAAATAATTCACTAGCTTCTTTAGTCTTAAGAACTCGAAAATAGTATAGCTGGCTTTCTAGAGATAAATTTTGAAGTGT